>JAJXXL010000078.1 GCA_021781115.1 Planctomycetota bacterium | reverse complement strand
CAGCGTGCGAGCAACGGCTCTTCTGTGCATTACTGGCGGCGGAATATATTCAGCCGAAGGATGCGATATCATCGCTGTTATCGTTCGCGGAACACGATCCGCCCGCGTTTGGGGTCGTAGGGAGAAACTTCGACCGTTACGCGATCGCCCGGCACGATGCGGATGAAATTCTTTCGCATCCGGCCGGCAACATGAGCCATGACCTCGTGCCCCACGTCGAGGGCGACGACGAACTGGGTGTTGGCCAGCGCCTTCGTGACCACGCCTTCCATTTCGATTCCCTCTTCTTTAGGCATAAATCTCCTTAGGCAAAAACCTGTATCACTTGCCGCGCCCCCGGGCGCAATCGGCAATCTCTGGTTGAAATTCTTATACCCTGAGCACCCGCCAGAAGGATGATCCCGGCGATCTCACGCCCTGCCACCGTAGTTCTGAAGATTCTCGCATGACCCATGCCACAACTCAAGTCACCCCGAGTTGATTTGACACGAATTGACCTGTTTCGCCGGAATCCTCCCGTGCGGCTTGAGGATGCAACGCCTGGCCGACGTCCATCTCTTGGCGTGTGCTCTCCTTGGCGCAATCCGCCCGCCCGGCCCTTTTCCTGTGGGCCTTTACCCGAACCTGCCGGGGCGATACAAAGAGATCTGTCGTACTCATACCCGGCGAATCGTTGCATACATGCTCGGCCGGGCTTTTTTTCGGGAATCAGGGGCGATCATTCTGTGCCTTGCTATTTTGCCATCGCGGCCCGTGGCGTCGAACTGGTAACGGCCGCTGAGTTGACGCGGCTTGGTGCGCACGACGTCAAGCCGGCTGTCGGGGGCGTATCGTTCGAGGGCGATTTGGCGCTCTTGTACCGGGCCGTGCTCGGGTTGCGTACGGCAACGCGCATCCTGCGCCCGCTTCGCGAATTTGCGGCCGTCAATCCGGAAATGCTGTATTCCCAAACGCGCCGAGTCCGTTGGGAGGATTACCTCGACCCACGCAAAACTCTGGCCGTATACGCCACGATCGAAGGGGCAAGCAGCGCGCGGCCCCCAGCGGCGAATGTTGCACCGGCGGCCGGGCGGCGCGGCCCGCGGGCCACCCCTGACCGCCGCGGCGAGCGGCGGCCGGCCCCCGCGGGTATCAATCACTCGCAATTCGCGGCATTGAAAATCAAGGACGCCATCGTCGATCGGTTGCGTCGCGAGCAGGGAGCCCGCCCCGATGTCGACACGCAAAACCCCGATATTCGGGTCCAGGCGCATTTTGCTGGCGGGCGGTGTACGCTCAGCCTCGACGCCTGTGGCGCCAGCCTGCATGAGCGGGGTTACCGATTGAAGACGACCATGGCGCCGCTCAAGGAAACGCTGGCGGCGGCGATCATCGAGCTTTCTGAGTGGCAGGGGGCGACGCCGTTGCTCGACCCGATGTGCGGCTCGGGCACGCTGGTCATCGAAGCCGCACTCAAGGCGCTGCGCATCGCGCCTGGCCTGCTGCGGACGAATTTCGCCTGCCAGCGTTGGCCCGACTACGACGGGGCCGTCTGGTCGCAAATTGAGCAAGAGGCCCAGGGTGCGATTCTGCGAACCCCGCCCGCCATCATTGAAGGCAGCGACATCGACCCCCGGGCGATTGACACGGCCATCGAAAACGCCCGGCGGGCCGGGGTGACGCACGCAGTCAAGTTTGAAGTTCGCGGCATTGACGCAACTCACGCGCCGGCGGGAGAACCAGGAATCATCGTCGTGAACCCACCCTATGGTACCCGCATGGGCGAAGTCGACGAACTCGAGGGCCTGTACCGGCAGTTGGGCGAACTCTGGAAAGAGCGGTTTCCAGGGTGGACGGCATTTCTGCTGGCTGGCAACCCGGCGCTGGCCCGCGAAGTCGAACTTGTCGCCGCGCAAAAGTTCAAGCTGTTCAATGGCGGCCTCGACTGCAAACTGCTGCGGTTCGACATCGCCCCTGAAGCAGGCAGTGCGACGAGCGATCCTGCACCGCATGAACCCCACCCGGGTTAGCGGCGGTCGAGCAGTTCGGCCAGGTGCAAGAGTTGCACCGGGTGGCCTTGGCGATGCAATGCGCCGCCAATGTTCATGAGGCACCCGGTATCAGTGCTGATCAGGGCGTCGGCCCCCGTGGCGACAATGCACGCTGTTTTTTCGCCCACCATCGCCCCCGAAATATTCGGGTACCGCACGGCGAACGAACCACCGAAACCGCAGCACTCCTCCTGTTTTTCGAGTGGCACCCATTCGGCGCCCTGCACGTTGCGAATCAGCGTTTCGGCTTCCTGGCGGTGCCCCAGCCCGCGCAGGTGGCAGGCGTAATGGTACGCCACCTTGCCCTCGAAGCGGGCCCCCACGTCGGTTACGCCCAGGCGGTTGACCAGAAAGTCGCTCAATTCGAAAGTGCGGTCGGCCAGGTCCTGCGCACGCCCGTGCCACTGCGGGTCGTCATGAAACAGATGCGGGAACTCGATCTTGACCATCGCCGCGCACGAACCTGAAGGCACCACAACCGGCCGATCACCCGCGAACACGTCAATCGTGTGCCGCGCCAGATCCCGTGCACCCTGCAAAAACCCGCTGTTGTAAAACGGCTGGCCGCAGCAGGTTTGCCGCTCGGGAAAATGCACGGCTACCCCCAGCCGCCTGAGCAGCCGCACGGTGGCGACGCCCGCATCGGGGCGTAACACATCACCCAGGCAGGTGATCATCAAGGAAACTTCCACGGCGGCTCCTGAACGGCAGGTTGCATTGGCCTGCGCACCGGCTTGGTGCGGGCGAGAGTGCATCATAACGGTCGCCACGCCGAACGAAAACCGTCGCCCGCGCGGCGCACACGCGATGGTCAGCCCCCCCATTCGCCCCGCTACCGCGTGTTCGGCCCTGCCACCAGCCCGCCCTACTCGCCCTCGATGCGCAACCCGCGAATTTCCATCGGCGACGCCGGCGCGATAAGCGTCACCTCAGCCGGCCTGCCGCCCAATTCGCCCGGGGCTTCGCAGGCGACGACGACACGGTTGTTCCAGCTTACCAGCAGTCGATTGCCCGGCGCCGCCAGGCGAAAATGCACCGCCGCCCCTGGCATCAGGCCGGGTTGAACGCCGGCTTGCCGAACGACGCGCGACATGCCCGATTCGCTTTTCGCTACGAGCGAAATGGAGGCGCCTTCAATGACCACGCACAGTGCTCCTTGCGTTTCTGATGTGTGCAATTGCAAAACCAATTGTCCGGGGGCTTCAGACAGCGGTTCAATCAGGCAATCGAACATGAGCCGCGCGTAGGGGCGTGAAAAGGTGGCCGCGGCCCCGGCAATCGTCGAACGCATGGCGTGTCCATCGAAACTCCAGCCGAGCGAATCCCAGCATTCGCCCGAAAACGGCGATTCCCAACTTGTGCGCAGGTCGTCAAAGGGCGTCAAAACATCGAGCGCCGGCGACTCGAGTTCTGCCGATGGGCACCCGGCGCCGATTGCTGCCGAACGGGCGGCGCCGGTGGTTGTGGTGGCCGATTCGAGCGGCGACGGCTGCCGGGGCAGTACTCGCGCCGGGTGCGAGCCGGTTTCAGTCGTCGCGGCGTTCAGCCCCCCCCGCGCCGCCGCGACGCGGTTTGCGGCTGGTTCAGTGCCAGTCGCGACGAGGCCGGCGGGCCCTGATACCGTGAAAACGGGCCGGTCTTGTTGAACCGAAACCTGCGGGTCGAAAACTAAAACCAGGCAGGCGGCCGCAACCATCAGGCCGGGAACCGCCTGCACTCCGCGGTTCGTCCCAGTTCGCAGTGGCACAGGTCGGAACACGGCATTCCGCTTCGCCGGGGTGGCCGAAAACTCACTCGAAAACGCCCACAACTCCAGTCGATCATCGGCACGAACACCCGAAAAGTTGAGTTACTTCTTGCCCTGCCGACGCTGAATGGCAAAGAATTCGCGCAACACGGCCTGGCAATCGCCGGCGAGCACGCCCCCCAGTACGCTCGCCTGATGGTTCAGCCGCGAATCATTTGTGATTTGATACAGCGTGTGACAGGCCCCGGCTTTGGCGTCGCTTGCACCGTACACGACCGCCGGCAACCGGGCTTGAACCACTGCTCCTGCGCACATTGGGCACGGTTCAAGCGTCACGTACAAAGTACAGTCGAGCAGCCGCCACGAACCGAGCGCCTCGGCCGCCTGGGTCAGGGCAATCATTTCGGCGTGTGCCGTCGGGTCGTGCAACGTTTCACGCTGATTGTGGGCCGCGGCGATGACCCGGCCCTCATGCACAATCACTGCCCCGACGGGAACCTCTTCGGCCTCGAACGCCAGGCGGGCCTGTTCGAGCGCCTGCCGCATGTAAACGTCGTGTATGCATAGCGGGTTGTCGAATTCCATGAAGCGCCTGAAAAAAACGGGCGAGCCATTGCCACGGGAACACCTGGCCACGCCCGCCGCACGGTGCCAGCCGCGGCCCGCAACCGTGCGTCGCGGGCCGTTTCAAATCATCGGCGATCTGGCCGACGGCTGTCAACTGCCCGCCGCAAGGCCGGTCACGGTCAGCGGCTTGACCTGCCCGGCGGGCATGGTTACGCTCCGCGATCATGTCTCAAACCTACCCGGCTTTCGTGAAACGCGATCTCGACGGCTTTTGCGGCCTGCTCATCGACAACCTCGTGCAGCTCCTGCTGATTCCCGTACTGTGCGCCGGCCTGTGCGGCATGACGGGCGACGATGCACGGTTCATCTATCAAAATATGTTGCCCGGCGCCGCGATCAGCATTCTGATCGGCAATCTGTTTTACGCCTGGCAGGCGCACCGCCTGGCGGCCCGTGAGCAGCGGGCCGATGTCACCGCGTTGCCCTATGGAATCAACACGCCGTCGATGCTGGTGTACATTTTCTTCGTCATGGCGCCGGTTTACGCCAAAACACACAGCGCCGAAGCGGCTTGGCAGATGGGCCTGCTGGCCTGTCTGGGCAGCGGCGTGATCGAGCTGGGCGGTTCGTTCGTGGCCGGCTGGGTGCGCCGCCAGACGCCGCGCGCAGCCCTGCTTTCGACGCTTGCGGGAATTGCCATCGGCTTCATTTCGATGACATTCGCCCTGCAGATTTTCCAAAAGCCGCTCGTCGCCATGTTGCCACTGGCGGTGATTTTCATCACCCTGTTTTCCCGCGCGCCGTTTCCGCTCGGTTTGCCGGGCGGGCTGGTGGCCGTCGTGGTGGGCACGCTGTGCGCCTGGCTGCTGCCGGCCGACATGACAGGCGTGTCGGTCAGTACGTCAAGCGTGGCCGCCGCCTGGGAACAGCGCGGGTGGCATTTGCCCCAATTAGCCCTGGGGGCGTTGCGCGCAGTGTTCGATTTGCCGCCCCGTGAATGGGTCGGGTACCTGTCGGTCATCGTGCCGATGGGGCTGTTCAACGTCATCGGCAGTCTGCAAAACATCGAATCAGCCGAAGCCGCGGGAGACCGGTTCAGCACGTTTTCCTCGCTGGCGGCCAATGGCGTGGGCACGATCGCCGCCGCCCTGTTCGGCAGTTGCTTTCCCACGACAATTTACATTGGCCACCCCGGCTGGAAGGGGTTGGGCGCACGGGCCGGGTATTCGACGCTGAACGGCATCGTGATTACCGCCGTCTGCCTGACCGGCACTGTCTCGCTGCTGAGCGCCGTCGTGCCCGTCGAAGCCGGAATTTCCATCGTGCTCTGGGTGGGAATCATCATTACTGCCCAGGCGTTTCAAACGACGCCCCACGAACACGCCCCGGCCGTCGCTGTCGGGCTGTTTCCGGCAATCGCTGCATGGGGCGCCACGGTGGCCCAGGGAGCGTTCATTGCGGCCGGCGGCGCCACCGTGCACCACGCCCTGTCGGCGATCGAGCCGCCGTTTCTCAAGGGGCAGGCCACCGAACTCAACGGGTTTCTGTTGCATGGCCTGATCGTTGTCGAACGCGGCTACATCTTCACCTGCATGATCCTCGCCGCCATTACCGCGTTTCTCATCGACCGCCGGTTTTTCAGCGCGGCCGCCTGGTCGCTCGTCGCGGCCCTGTTCAGCGCCATCGGCCTGACCCACGCCTACCAGGTGCATGGCAACGACATCGACTTCCAGTTCAACCTCGACCGGTTGTACGAGTACATCGGGGGCGCGGCTTCGACGGCGGCGCCCGGCGTGCTCGTGTTTCGCGCGTTCAACATCACGCTGGGGTATCTGCTGTTTGCCGCCGTGTTTTTCGCATTCGGCTTGCACCACCGCCGCAACCCGACGGCGAGTTCCGCAGGTCATTGAATTGCCCCCTGCGCGGCCCGCATCGCCTGGCGGCTGTCGCGACAGGCCGTGTCATCGCCCCGGCAGTTCTGTGGGGGGCGGTGGGTCGTGGTTGATGCCCACGCGCGGCAGCGACAGCAGGCAGGCCAGTGCGAGCGCCGCGGTTTCAATCCGCAATATCCGCGGTCCCAGGTTGACGATGCTCGCCCCGCGATCGACAGCCAGTTGCAGTTCGTCGTCGGTCAGCCCGCCTTCAGGGCCAACCGCGGCAATGATCGGCCCAGCCGTGGCAAGTGCCGGGCCGGTGCCGGCGCCCCCCGCCGGGTGGGCGACAAGCGTTCGCCCCGCAACGAATTCCCGTTCAATGAATTCGGCCCAGCGCATGGGCGGGTCGCATTCCATCAGCCGGCTTCGCCCGCACTGTTTCGTCGCTTCGAGAATTGCCCGGCGCGTCTTTTCGAGTTTACCCGCGCCGGGGTCCACCACGCTCCGCTGCGTCAGCAACGGAATCAATCGGGCAACGCCGAGTTCGGTCGCCTTCTCGACCAGCCAGCTCCAGCGGTCGCCTTTGGGCACTGGGGTCGCCAGTACGATCGGATGTGGCGATTCAGCCGTCGAGGGGCGCGTTTCAAGGACCTTCATTTCCGCCGCCGTGCCACGCGTCGCGATGATTTCGGCCGTCGCCTCGGTTCCGCGGCCGTCAAACAGCACAACCTGGTCGCCCGGTTTGAGCCGCAGCACGCGCAACAGGTGGTGGGCTTCATCGCCCGCAATGCAGAGGGTGGCAACATCGAGCGGTTGCGGTGCGTAAAATCGGCCGGACATGGCAGTCTGGAATCCAGCGGTTAATGAAACTTTACCGCGTGCCGCAGCGGGGCACGTCGCAGCAATTTGATCGACGCCGGGTGATGTGGCGCCCTGCCGATGGCCGATTATAACAGAGCCCCCGATTCTGCCGGTCGTTTCAGCGGGTTTTACAGGGAATGCGGGGACTTGCCCGGTCAGGGCGCGAAGCGGGAAACGCAACGGATGTACACAAAATACTGGGGTTTGGCTGAAACGCCATTTCAATCGACGATTGACCCGCGGTGGTTTTACACCGGCCCTGGCCGCGAAGAAGCCGTGGCGCGGTCGCTGTTTCTGGCCGAAAGCGGGCGGCGCTGTGGCGTGATTGTCGGGTCGGCGGGAACGGGCAAATCGCTGCTCCTCGAAAAGCTGGCCCGAACGCTCAAGCGATCGCAACGCGAGGTGGCACTCGTCGACCTTCTGGGGTGTACCAGTCAGGAAATGCTCTGGGAAACGGCGGCGGAATTGGGCTTGGCGCCTGGCAAGTCAGCCTCGACCGCAGCACTGTGGCGTTTGGTGCACGATTACTTCCGCTCGAATCAGTTCGCCCGCGTTCCTACGGTCGTGCTGTTCGACCACCTGGGTCGGGCTGATGGTGAGTGCGCGACGGTGTTGCAACGGTTGTTGTCACTGACGTCGGGCGCCGGCGCCGGTGTGACGTTTCTGCTCGCGGCGCGGGTCGCCGAACATTCGAAATTGTGGGCCACGCTCGGCAGGTTCTCTGACCTGCGCATTGATCTGCCCACGTTTGATCGCGTTGAAACCGGGCGGTACGTCAACGCGCTGCTCATTCAGGCCGGCGCCATGGCGCCAATCTTTGACGACTCGGGGCTGGAACGCGTCTTTGAATTGACCGCGGGCATTCCTGGCGAAGTAAACCGCCTGTGCGACCTGGCCCTCATTGCCGCCGCCGCTGATGGCTTGCCGAATATCGACGAATCGGTCATCGACGCCGTGGCTGCCGAACTGCAATTGACGCCCGCCCCCGTGCAACGGCTGGCGACGGCGGGCAGGCGCGTTCCCGAATCGTATTAGCTCTTCAGGGGGCCTGGCCCGACTCATGACGCTGCGTGCGACCCGCCCCGACCCCGCGCTGCATCAGGCGTTGCCGGAAATCACACAGCGATTGACGCGGGCTGCCGCCGAGCAGCACGCACCGGCCCTGGCCGTGGGCATCGTGCGCGATCAGGAACTCGCCTGGTTCGCCGGGTATGGTCGCCCACGCCTCGATCTCGATCAGTCGCCCACCGCCGATACGCTGTTTCGCGTCGCCTCGATTACCAAGACGTTCACTGTCGCTGCGCTGCTGCAATTGCGCGACGCCGGGCGGCTGTCACTCGACGACCCGCTGCAACGGCACCTGCCCGAATTCGCCGCGGCTCAGGAGCGCGGCGGCCCGGTCGCAGGAGTCACTCTGGCCCGGCTGGCATCGCATCACTCGGGGCTGGCGACCGAGGCCCCGCTGCCCTCGTGGGACGGCTTCAACTTTCCCACGCGCGAGGCCCTGCTGGCGGCATTGCCGCGCGTCGAGGTGACGATTCCTCAAGACTCGGCATTCAAGTATTCCAATCTGGCGTTCGGCCTGCTGGGCGAAGTGGTCGCCCGCGTATCGGGGCGCCCGTATGCCGAATACGTTCTTACGGAAATCCTCGAGCCGCTGGGCATGACCGCGAGCGTGTTCGACCTGGCCGCCGCCAACAACCCATATTGTGCGATCGGCTACATGCCCGACCTGTTTCAGGACGCGGTCGCCCCCGCCCCCATAGCCCACCTCGGGGCGCTCGAAGCGTGCGGCCAGTTGCACTCGACCACTGCCGATCTGGCAAAATGGATCTCGCTTCAATTCCGATCCGGCGCCTCAAACGCGACGCCCGCAGCGATCCTCCAACCCGCCACACTGGAAGAATTCCACCGGCCGCGATACCTCGAACCCGATTGGTCCAGCGGCTATTGCCTCGGGTGGCGGGTCACCCGCATTGGCAACCGGGTTTATCATGGACACGGCGGCGGCCTGCCGGGGTTCGCGTCGTACATTGCGTTTTCCAAAACCGGGCGAAGCGGAGTGATCTGCTTGGCCAACATGTGGCCCCACCCCGGCCTGTTGAATCTGGCAACCGACGTTCTCGAATCGCTGCACAAGGCCGACGTCGCCACGCGCAGCGCCGGTTGCGCTTCGAGCCCGCCGCCGCAAACCCCCGCGCATTTCAGGCGACTGCTGGGCTTGTACCAGGCTGCCTTGGGCATTCCCGCCCAGATCGAATTCAAAGGCGGCCTATTGCGGTTGGCCAAATCGCCACTCGCCGACTACGTACTCCACGCACCGGCCCTCCTCGAACAGACGAGCGACCCGACGTTGTTCGTGGTCCGCGGCGGGCGCTGCTCGGGCGAACGGGCGGAGTTTGAATTTGACGCCGCCGGGGCCGTGCTCGGGTTCAAACTCGGTGGCTTCGTCTATCGCAAACTCGAACCGCGTTAGCGAATGCCCGTCCGCTGGCGGCGGCAGTGCGAAAACGACCGGGGCGGGCATTTCAGGCCGCGGCGTCTTGATGGGCAACATCGACGGTTGGGCAGCGCACAACACTTCGTTTGTAATTCTTACAATTCCCGCGGGCGCAGTCCTTGCCAAGTATCACGGGCCGGGCCATTACGAAAGAATATCCTTAACAACATGTGCTGCAATTGCTTGCAAATAGTCGTGCGCCACAATTTCGACGACATCGCACGCATTCGCCGCAGTTTGGCGTTCGGTTTGCTCTTCACGGGGCGGGGGAAGAATACCGGCCGGTTATGGACGACTGCGCCGTCGAGTCTTGCGAACGCATTTCGAGAACTGCAAGCAGCATGGATGGACGCTTTTCGAAGTGGATGGGGGCGGTTCTAGCCTTGGCATCGGTCGCCGCCACGCATCGCACAAAAAACTTTGTCGTGACGGCGCCCACCCCCGAAATTGCTCGCCAGGTCGCCCAGGCCGCCGAAGTTTACCGCCGCGAGCTTGCGGTGGATTGGCTCGGCGCAGAAATGCCCAACTGGTCGACCCCCTGCAAGGTGCAGGTCACGGTGGGGCAAATCGGGGCCGGCGGGGCGACTTCGTTCACGTTCAATGAAGGCGAAGTTTACAACTGGATCATGTCGATTCAGGGGTCGCTCGACCGCATACTCGATTCGGTGCTGCCCCACGAAATCAGCCATACCGTGTTTGCCTGCCACTTCCGGCGGCCCCTGCCACGCTGGGCCGACGAAGGGGCCGCGACGCTTGCCGAAAATGAATCGGAAAAACTGCGGCAGCAACGAACGGTGCGTCAGGTGCTGGAAACGGGCCGCCGGATCCCGCTACGCACCCTCGTGGCCATGCAGGAATACCCAACCGACATGCGCGACGTGCTGACGCTGTACGCCCAGGGGTTTTCGCTGGCAGAACTGCTCATTGAACACGGTGGCAAACGCCGCTATCTCGACTTTCTCGAAGACGCTCACAGCCGCGGTTGGGATGCCGCCCTGCGCACGCACTACAACGTGCGTGACATGGAATCGCTTGAGCGGCAGTGGCTGGCGTGGGTCGGCAGTGACGGAAAGCCATCGCAACCCGCCGAGCAAACGGCCCTGGCCCAGGCCCCCGCGCAGCGCAAGCCGGCCAGGGAACCGCTGGTCATTCGCGGACAAAGCCCGGTTGCTCCCCTCGAGCTCAGCCCGCAACGCACAAACATTGACCTCGCACAAACCACGACCCTGCGCGGTGCGGATCTGCACGCCCCCGCCCCCCGCCGCCGGCCGCTACCCCGGCAGTCTGCCGCAACCACCTCCAAGTCCCAGCCCGCCTCGTTGCAAACGGACATTTCCCTCGGCGAACCCGATTCGATCCAGACCGCCGCGTTGCCGCCCGCCGGAGAAAGTCAAAGCCAGAGAAACCAAGGCTGGGTCTCCGTCCGCCGTAGCTCTCCGCCGCGGCCCCGGTAGCCCTCTGGCCGGCGTCATCGGCCGCGTCCGTCGCGACGGGCAACCACGCAACACGCGCGACGCAAGCTATCAGCCGAATGCGTAACCGACCAGCAGGGCGAATTGGGAGCTTCGACACGGGTTGGCCAACTCGCCAGCGTCGCCGAGATTTCGCGAGACTTGACGTACCGGTTCTCATTTGACGGTCACGAGCCTTGCTGACATGGGCGCATCCACCAGTCGGCGCCGAGCGCTGCCAGAAAGGGCGCGAACTCGAGCCAGGTGACGATGAAGTCGAAGAACTGGGCGCCCGAGTAGCGCGTTCCGCAGGCGGGCGCGGTCGGAAATTGCGCGCTGAACCAGAACCGCAGGTAATACATCAACGCCAGCCCGCTCAATGCCAACCAGACGGGGCGGGTCGCAAATGGCAAAAATGGCAGCGCCCAGACCAGATACCACGGGTTGGCCGTAGGCAGAAGAAGCCAAAACCAGGCGAGCGTCGCAAAGGCGGCCTGCGGCAACGCGGCGGGGTCGGCAGAGCGTGCCGCGCGTTGCGCCCAGTTGACAGCCATGCCGGCAAAGATCACCGACAGCAGCACGCGGGTGACCAAAAACGGAATGCAATCGGCCGGTTGTCCGACGAGGGCCTGGCACGAGTGCACGACGGCGGCGCGCCAGTGTTCGGGCGTCGCTGCAAACCAGGCTCTTTTTTCCGGACGCAGGTCTGCCGCAGGGCGCAGGTTTTCGACCAAGAGCATGAACAGAAAGTCGTTCATCTCCCATTGGCTCAGAAATGCGCGCAGGCTCTGGCTCGGATCCCGCGGTTCGACGGCAGCAGCCAGAGGCGGCACCGGGGGCAGATCGGCACTTTCCGCGCGTTGGGGCGGCGGAAACGGTTCGGGCGATTGTGGAATCGCATCCAGCCGCTCGACAGGCACAAGCGGCCATAACACGAACAGGCCGATTCCCGCAAATGCAACCGTCGACAAAACCGCCGTGCGGGGGCCATGCTGTCTCGACACGCTCCACACGACAAGCGGCAACAGGATGACGGGGTACAGTTTCGCACCTACACCCAGGGCCAGCCCGCCGACGCACAACCCAACGGAAAACACGCGCCGCCACGGCCGGCCGGGTGAACCCACCGCGTGCACGGCGGCGGCAACAGCAACAACGGTCAAGAAGCTCGCGACGGCGTCGACATGCCCGCTATTGGCGATTTCCTTGATGACCAGCGGGCACCAGGCATAGGCGATCAGCCAGCCCGCATGTCGGCCCGTCAATCGCAACACATGCACCAGCACCAGGATCGTACCGACATCGAACATGACAAACCACGCCTTCATGGCGACCATGCGCCAATAGACGCTGGCCAAAGGCGGCGTGGTCCAGACGGCGGCGGCAAACACCGCCTGACTCACGGGCGGGTAAATCGTGGGCAATTGTGGAAAATGAATTCGCGACAGGATGACCGCATTGGCTGGCGACGCATCGCGTGCCTGCACGAGTCGCCGCAGGTCTTCAGGAATGTCGTCTCCCGCCGCAGTCTCGCTGACCTGACGCGGGCTGAAGCGATACGGCGATACGTCGGCCCGCGTCACTTGCCCGTCCCACAAATAGCGGTACAGGTCAATCTCTTCGATGGGGTTCGAAAACAGTGCAGTCATGCGAAACACTACCGCAACCGCCACAATTACCCGAACGGAAATTCGTTCGGCTGGCATTCGCAGGGCCAAACGCAACGCCCGGAGATGTATCAGAAACATGACAAAAAACAGGCCCAGCAACAGCAACAGCCGGTGATCACCGGTTGTCGTCTGGTGCAGGCTTTGTGCACAGGCCCCCACGATCAGGAGGCAGGTTTCAATCGCTGCGGCCAGGCAAATCAGCATTGCCGCACCGCTGCGGGGTGGCCGCCAGAGCGTCATGAGGCGGGTCCTGCTTTGGCTGCGTGCGGCGGGCGGCGGCAACCGTGGCGGGCAATGACCGACAGGATTTTCCAACCGGCCCGCAACGAACCGACGATGGTTCCGCTGATCTTGCTCTGGCCGATCCGGCAGCGGTAGGGGACGGGAATTTCCAGAATTCGAAGCTGCCGGCGCACTGCCTTGATCTGCATTTCGATCGTCCAGCCAAAATTCGCGTCGCACATTTGCAAACTTTGCAGGGCCTGATACCTGATCGCTCGAAACGGCCCCAGGTCGGTGTATTGCGCGCCGAACAACCGCTGCATCAACCCACACGCCAGCCAATTGCCGAACAGGCTTTGCACCGGCATGGCCCCACGTTCGCGCGGGCCTTGCAGCCGCGAACCGAGCACGAAATCGGCGTGGTCCGCCAGGATCGGCGCCACGAGCCGCGGCAACAGTTCGGGCGAGTCGCTGAAATCAGCATCGAGAAACACGATGACCGCCGGTTCCGGGGCGCCGAGCGCGGCAACCTCGGCCAAACCCCGCAAACAGGCTGAGCCGTACCCCCGTTGCCGTTCGACAACCACGTGCGCTCCATTGGCGGAGGCAACGCGCGCCGTGTCATCGGTCGAGCCGTTATCGACCACGATCACGCGGCCCACACGGGGCAGCGCCTGCAAAACGAGCGGCAGCGGCACTTCTTCGTTAAGCGCGGGAATGATGACGACCACCCGATTCAGTTCGCACGGTTCACAAGATTCTGCGACCGATTGCATGGCAAATCCTCGCTTTCAATCGGGCGGCGCGCCCAAATCTTCGGGTGAAGATGGCGGCGGTTCTGCGTTCGTCGCGGCGTCGTTCAATTGCCAATCGTATTCGCCAAAGTGAATCGGCATTTCGGGCGTCCGCCGCAACTGCTCGACTGCATCCACCGGCAGGAATGGGGCAATCGCCTGCAACCGCTCGGCGTCAGTCTTTCCGAAGTCGTTGGCATACCATTGCAAAATCGGGCTGAAGCGCAGCGTGCCCGCTTGCCTGTCGTGGTTGAAATTCGCAGGCTGCGCCAAGAATCGCCGCCCATCGGCATTGAGCTGCCCGTTGAGCGCACCCGGCGTGTAGGCTTCGTTTCGCAACCGGGGGCAGCCCCGCGAGCCGCACACGATGCCGAAATGAATTCGCGCGTCGTGAAGCGGTCGGAGCCGGTCGTGCTCAATCTGGCCCAGCGAGTATTCGCCTCTCCCGACGCGCAGCACCAGATCGCGCCACAGATTATACCCGGCGCCGGCACGGGCGTGATGCGCCAGGCTGCGCGCAGGGTACTCGCGCAAAATCCCGAAGATGGTCAGCGCGTTGTAAGCATTCATCCAGAAGGCAATTTGCGCTGCCCGCGGAGCGGGTGACAGCAGGTCGGCCCGCGACAGTTCGACGAGGTAGTCGCGCAGGGCCTGCAGATCATGTGGCGACTTATGCCACGCGGCATAATCCACCAGCCCGTCGGCGGTAACATACGTCCGCAGCAAGCTGTTCCACCCCGCATGATCGATCGCGGCCAAAGCAACGCGTGCGCGTGGCGGCCAGTTGCAACCCACGACGACGCGCGCGGTCGGCCGCTGGTCGGCGGGCAACGTGGCGGCAGCGCCAGCCACGGCCAGCAACAGCAGCCACAAGGCTCGCCGCGATTGCGGGCGCGGCAACGTGGGCATGGGCGTCACTCCGCGCTCGAACGGGGGATGTTCGGATTGGCCGGTGGTTTCGGCGAATTCGCCGTCGGCTCTTCTTTCTTGCCGGGTTCGTCATTTGAAAAGACAAAGTCGCTGCCGGCCGCCTGGGCATGACACTGGCTGCACGCCTTCAGCTTGCCGGCCAGCGGCTTGCGGCCGGTTTCAGGGCTCGAAAGAGCCACCGTTCCACTCGGGTTGTACCTCATCCAGTACCAGTCGCCCGCAGTCGCATCGTAGCCCTTGAAGCGATACATGACGTCAATGCTGGTTCGTTTCTGCTTGTCGGTTTCGTAGTTTTCAAGCACAAGCACCGTGCCCGACGGAAATTCGTCCGGATGAGCCAGATCGTACTTGTACGAATACAGTCTTGCGACCGGCCCGTGCGGCGGCGCAGCGGCAGCCAGATCGGCACGGCCTGGAAAACGCGGCCACTTGGTGTAAGGCGACTTCGAATTGACCAGAAACCGCCAGAGCTTCGCATGAAACTCTTCGGGCGCCGCCGGTGAACTCGCCCCCGAGTTGGGCGCCGAATCGGTACGACTGCTGCCCGACCCCTGTGCGAGAATATCGCTCGACAGCAATGCGGCGAGCCCGTAACCGGTCAACATGAATGCCGCCGCGACCCACGTGCGATGCATGACCGCCTCCGTTCTTTGAAAAGCCGCCTTCAAAAAATGCCGCGGGGACGGCACCGACTATTTCACTGCGGCCAGGGTGACGCTAAACAACTGCTCGACGCCCGGCGGCGGCCGCACGCCGGAAAGTTCGATCATCGCCCGGGCCATTTCCGGCCGTTTCTCGATCTGAATCTCGCGAAACCCGGCCTGTGTCAGGCGCGACACATAGTCGTCGAGCACCAATGCCCCGCCGATACAGCCCACGATCGCCTCGAGATCCCGGCGAACTTCGGGCGGTGGTTCGACCTCCCACGCCATGTCAGAAACGGCCAGCCGCCCGCCCGGCCTGAGGACGCGGTAAATTTCGCGAAATGCGCGATCTTTGTCCGCGCACAGGTTGAGCACGCAGTTGCTGATCGCCACGTCGGCGACCGCATCGGGCAGCGGCAACTGTTCGATGTCGCCCTGGACGAATTCAACGTTGTCGAGGCCCGCCGCGATGGCGTTCGCCCGCGCCCGCGCCAGCATCGCATTGGTCATATCAACCCCAATCACGCGGCCCGTGGGCCAAACCTTGGCCGCCGCCTGCAGGGCATCGAACCCGGCGCCGCTGCCCAAATCGACCACCACCAGGCCTGGCGCGAGGTTGGCCAGCGCCAGGGGCTTGCCGCAGGACAGACCCAGGTTGGCCCCGTCGGGCAGCGCTCGCAGTTCGTCGCGTGTATAGCCGAAGCTTTGGGCCAGGAGTTCGGCGTTGTCTGAACAGCCGCACAGCGCGCCGCATTGGGCGCGGCCTTCGGCCACGGCCGAATAACGATCTTGAACGACGGATTTCAGTTCGATCTGTTCCATGCAACGGCCTGTATGACGAATGGGAAGGGGGTGGGGAATTGCTTGACGAACGTTGTGGCATGATTACGCCTGAACTGCAACCTCAGCCCGGTGCGACTCATCGGGCAGTGGCGGTTCGGCCCCAGACAACAAGGCCTGCTGGGCGCGGTCTTCCTGAATCTTCAACCAGCGGCCACGGCGGACCCAGTAAAATCGGACGGGCAAGAACAGGTCGACCACTTCGTCGGAAATGAGCAGGCCGCCGAGCACGGGCAGGGCCATTGGGGCCAGGATTTCACCGCCAACCCCCTTGGCAAACACCATCGGAAAAATAGCAATGATCGCCACTCCCTCGGTAAGCAACTTGGGCCGCAACCGGTGCACCGCGCCTTCGATGACCGCCTGCCGCAGTTCTTCGAGCGACTTCATGTTTTCGAGGCCGCCGCGTTTCTCGATCGCTTCGCGCAGGTACACCAGCATGATGATCCCGGTTTCGGTGGCCATGCCAAAGCAGGCGATGAACCCGACCCACACGGCCACGCTGAAATCCATGGGGGGGGCGTTCCAGCCGTTCATGATCTTGGGAAACAACGACATGAAAAACGCCCCGCCAGCCAGCGCCTCGGGCACGGCAAGCATCATGAGCACCGCATCGGCCAGATCATTGTAGGTCATATACAGAATGACGAAAATCAACACAATGACGGCAGGAAACACAAACCGCAGGGTGCGGGCGGCCCGCACCTGGTGTTCGAACTCGCCACTCCATTCAATGTGCACCCCCTCGGGCAGCCGCACTTTTTGCGACACGACGCGCTGAGCCTCATCGACAAAGCCCACAATATCGCGCCCGCGGACCATGAGGGTAACGTAATTGACCAGCCGCCCGTTTTCACTCTTGATCATCGCCGGGCCTTGCACGATCTTCATGTCGGCGACGGCGCTGAGCGGAATGAGCGGTTTGCCCCGCCCGGCATGAATCGGCGTCGCCGAATGCCCGTCGACCTCGTCGGAATCGGTGGCCATTGCGCCGCGGCCGGCCATTTGTGTCGCCGGGGGCATGCCGTCGCCCGCGCCGCCGGCCATGCCGCCACCTGCGCCGATCAACAGCCGGCGAATGGCGTCTTCGTCGGCCCGGTCGGCCCGGGCGTAGCGGATCCTTACCGGAAACCGGTCTCTTTTTTCGACGGTGTAGGTCACGGCCCGGCCGGCCAGGGCGACTTCGATTTCATTCTGCACGTCTTCGACCGAAATTCCATAGCGGGCCGCCTGTGCGCGGTTGACATCGATTTGCAGGTACCCCTTGCCCATGAACGGGGCGGCAATGACATCGCGCGCGCCGGCAATCGGCTTGAGCGCCGCCTCGACCAACTTGCACACGCCGTCGATCGTTTCCAGATCGGGACCAAACACCTTGACGCCGATGTCGGTGCGAACGCCCGTCGACAGCATTTCAATCCGGTTGATGATGGGCTGCGTGAAGATATTGCTCCAGCCGGGCACTTGCAGCACGCGCCCCATTTCATCATCGACCAGGTCGCCTTTGGGGCCAGTTTTTCGCGGCCAGAGAAAAACGCGTTGTTTGAATGCCGGCTCAAACTCGCCCGCCAGCACCAGAAACGGCTCCAGCGCCGCCGGGTCAAATTCGCGGCCCAGTTGGGTGCTCATGACCGCGGCCGCAAACCGTTGCGATTCACCGCCGCGTGGCGCGCCGTTGAGCAGATTGTTCCGCCCGGCGATTTTCACGAGTTCTTCGACGGCCAGTCGGCAATAGGCGGTCGTCCCGCGATCGAACAGTTCCCGGTTGACTTGTTGAACACGCGCGCGCCACAGTGCCAGCAAATGCTCCTGAATCGCGTGCAGCATTTCGCCGGCAAACGAGGGGCGTTCTTCGCCCAGCGCCTCGCCCATGCGATGTACAATCAGGGCGAACGGCGACTCATGCAGGTCGAGCGCGCCGATCTGGTCCTGCACGCCGCCGACTTCCTGCAATTCGCCGGCAATCGCCCCGCACAGTTGCGTCACGTCTTCGAGCGCCGGGTTGCGTGACAACCACGGGCCATATTCGGGCGCCAGTTTTTGCGCCAGCATTTCGACGTATGCGTTGGGTTCGACTTTGGCGGGCCAATGCAGCTTGCCGGCCGCCTCGACGCGGCGCACGACTTCGGCGACAACAAAGCGCGGCAGCAGGGTTGCGAGTTCGCGCTCGAATTCGAGGTAGCGCGCCAGCGCCAGTTCCTTTTGCGATTCGTCGTAGCGCTCGAGCGCTTTTTGCGTGGCATCGTTGATCAGGCTGGCGCGGTCGTCGGGCGCGGTCGCGGCCTGCACGAAGCCGCGCTGTTCGAGCGCGGCGAGCAGTTCGCCCGTCTGCCGGGTGGCGTCGTCGAACGGCAGCACGCGCTTGGGCCACAGGTCACGCGGCCGGAAGTTAATGAACGTTTCGACCATGTCGAGCGGTGCGGGGTCGGTAGGGGTGTCGGCCCGGCCCGCTTTGCCAATGACCGATTCGACCTCGGGAAACCCGCGGAGCAGCGCATCGCGGGCCTTGAGGTCGTCGGCCGCTTGCGTCACGCTGGCCCGGGGCACGGTAATCGGCATGTCGAGCGTCGTGCCCTCGTCGAGTGCCGGCATGAACGCCACGCCGATCTTGGTGAAATGGTAGGCCCACAACCCAATGCCCACGAGGCTCGCCAGCGAAACAACTTGCCAATGCACGCCCCGCGTGCAAATGACCGTCAGCGACGTCACGCCCGCAAACACGCCCAGGAACGTCATTTTCCAGGCGGCTTCCGACGTTCCCTGGCCCACGATCGCCTGCAACGGAAACATGCCCGCGGCCAGCACGAGCAGCACGGCAAACATCCACATGACCAAGTTGCGGCGGGGCAGGGCCCAGGTGAGCAGCGGCTTGTAAATATGGATGAAGCTGCGGACGATGGCGTTTTCTTCCTCGCTTTTCAAGCGCCCTTTGATAAACGTGGGAATCAGCGCGGGCACCAGCGTGACCGAAATGATTGCCACGCCAATCATGGCAAAACTCTTGGTGAACGCCAGCGGGTGGAACAGCTTGCCTTCGCGACCGCTGAGCATGAACACGGGTATGAACGACAGCAGCATGATCAGCACGGAAAAGAAAATCGGGCGCCCGACGGTGCGGCACGGCCCAATGACCAGCTCGCGAATATCGCCCGTGACTTTGCGGTCGCCAAAATGGTCCTTCAGCGCATGCGTGGCATTTTCCGTCATGACAATGGCCTGGTCGACAAGTATGCCGATCGAAATCGTAATTCCCGCCAGCGACATGATGTTCGCCTGAATGTCGACTACCCCGGTCTGCCGCAGCACCGACATCAGCAGGAAAGAAAACAGCACGGCCAGCGGCAGCGTGACGCAAATCACGAACACGCTGCGAACATGGGCCAGAATCAGCAGAATGGCCAGCGACGCGATCAGCATTTCATGCCACATCACTTCGGTCAGGGTATGAATTGCTCCCTTGATCAGCCGCGTGCGGTCGTACGCGGGCACGATATGCACGCCCGCCGGCAAGCCGGGTTGCAGTTCTTGAATTTTTTCCTTGACCCGTTGCGTGACTGCCAGCGGGTTTTCTTCATGCCGCATCAGCACGACCCCGCCCACGACCTCGTTGCCGTTTTTTTCATAGACGCTGCGGCGAAACTGCGTGCCCAACTGCACCGCGGCCACGGTCTTCACGAAGATCGGCACGCCCCGGACTTCCTTGATGACCGTATTTTCGATGTCGTCCTTGTTTTTGATCCAGCCGACGCCGCGCACGATATACTCGGCGTTGTTCTTTTGAATGACGCCCCCCCCGCCGGGCATGTTGCTGCGGGCCACCGCCGCGTACAGATCGCCCAGGGTAATGCCGTAGGCCCGCAGCGCGTCGGGGCGAACGTCGATCTGGTATTCGAGCGGAAACCCCCCGACGACGGCCACATCGGCCACACCGGCGGCGGCGTTGAGCTGCCGCGCGATGTAGAACTTGTTGAGCGCCCAGAGCCGCCCGGGGTTCACGGGGTTCGAGGGGCTGTCTTCGACGGTGTACCAGAAAATCTGGCCCAGGGCGGTGGCGTCGGGCGCGAGAAAGGGAACCGCGCCGGGCGGCAAAAACGTGTTGGCCGTGGCCAGTTTTTCTGTCACCCGCTGCCGCGCAAAATAGAAGTCGATGTCGTCGTTAAAGATCAAAGTGATCATCGAGAAGTTGAATTCTGACGACGACCGCACGGCGCGAATTCCAGCCAGCCCCTGCAGTTTGAGCGACAGGGGGTAGGTGACCTGGTCTTCGATCTCGCGCGGGCTGCGGCCCATCCAGTCGGTGAAAACAATCACCTGGTTTTCGCTCAGGTCAGGAATGGCGTCGATCGGCGTGTTGAGCATGGCATACACGCCCGCGATCGCGAGCGCCGCTGCCAGAATCAGCACGAGAAAACGGTTGCGAATCGAGAATTCGATAATGCGTTCGATCATGGGGCGTTCCGCGTTAGTTGAAGACCTTCGCCCGCGCCGCACAATCGCGGGCGAAGGTCGCTGGCCGCGTTCGGTTACTCTTCGCTCGCGGCCGCCGCCGCTTGTTTCAGCGCGCGAACCTTCTTGAGCGTGGCCGCCGGGTTAGCCAGCGCATCATCGGTGCACCCCTTGCAGCACAGAAACACCGGTTCGTTTTCAATCAGGATCTTCACCGGTACGCCCATGCCGCCCAGCCGGCTGTCTTCCATTGTCGGGCAGAACTGCTGGGCTTCGGCCAGGTTGCGGTCGGCCGCCGGCAGCCTGGCCAGTGCTGCGCCAGCTTTCTTCAGCTTTTCAGCGGCGGCCAGCGTTTCCTTGGGCTTGGCCAGGGCCGCCTTGCGGCAGCCTTCGCAGCATAGAAACACCGGTTTGCCCGCGAGCAGGACTTTGACCGGCGGGCCCATCGAACCCAGGCGATTCGCTGCATGAACGGCACAGTAACGCTGCGTTTCGGCGAGTGCCCGGTCGGCGGGCGCGAGTGTTGCCAGCGCGTCTTGCCGCCTTTCTTCGGCGCTCTTTTTGGCGGCCGGCTTGGCTTGGGCCCAAGCCGGGCACGGGCCGGCCGAAGCCAGCGACAGCACGAGCGCCAGGGCCAGCATGTTTGAACTACAACAGAACATCGGCATCGCATTCTCCTGATCAATAAGAGTCTGAAAGTCTCCGACTTCCTCACCTCAACAGTACCGCAATTCGTTGGATGCCAAAGCTGGCAGCGGCGCGGCGTCAGTTGCGCGCCGTCCCCCCGGCGGACTTAAGTTTTTCGACCTTCCGAATCGTTTCCTGCGGGTTGGCGAGCGCCTCGTCGCGGCAGTCGTCGCAGCACAGAAACACCGGTTTGCCATCGACCATGATTTTGACCGGCACCCCCATCGACCCCAGCCGACTTTTCGAGAGCACGGCACAAAACCGCTGGGCTTCGGCCAGGCTGCGATCGGCTGCGGGCAATTTGGCCAGCGTTTTTTTGACTTTGGCGTCAGGGTCGGCGGCGAGCGGCGCGGCCGCAGGCGGGCCGGTTGGTTTTTGGGGCGACGCGGCGTTCGCCTCCTTGAGCTTTCGGACTTTGGCCAGTGTTTCCTGGGCGCTGGCCAGCGCACCCTTGCGGCAGCCGCGGCAACACAGGAACACCGGTTCACCCTCGATGATCAGTTTTATAGGAACGCCCATCGAGCCCAGTTCGTTGTCCGACAGCACCGGGCAAAACCGTTGAGCTTCGGCACGTGCGCGATCGGCCGGCCCCAGGCTGGCCAACGCGGCATTTTGCTTGGCACTTTCATCTTCAGGAGTCGAAGGCCGGGCCGGCGTGACACCGCCGCCGCCCGATTTCGAACTGCTGCTGCCGCCGAAGTAAATTGACCCGGCGGCGGGGTTCAGCCGCGTTTCGGCGTCGACGAGAAACGACCCCGCCGTGACGACCTCGTCGCCCGGCGCCAAGCCGCGCAGCACCGGGTAGTAAACCACCCGTTCGGGCCCCGACATTTTCGGGCCGAGTTCGACGCGCACGCCTTCAAACACGCCGGGCAGCGCCTGCCGGTACGCAATCGTTTCAGTGCCGGTGTCGATAATCGAGCTTTCGGGCAAGGCCAGCATCAGCCCCAGGTCAAGTTGATCCTGCTTGACGGCCGAGGCCGGGTCGGCCGCGGCCCGTGTGAACAGGCCGATGTCTTTGGGGGCGATGTTCAGCGTGACGGTCGCGGTGGAACCAGGCCGCAGTTTGTGGCCGGGGTTTTCGAGCTCAAACCGGACGCGCGCCGTGCGTGTGCTTTGATCGACGTGCGGGTAGATGAATGTCAGGTTGCCGTGAAACGGCTCGTTCGGAAACATGCGCGTCGTCGCGGTGACCGGCAGCCCCACCGGGCCGGATTTTTCATGTTTGTGGGCCTGGTCGGTGGGCAGAAACACAAGGTCGTCTTCGTAAACCTGGGCTTCGATCCAGACGGATGAAAGATCGGCCACATCGTACAGCGGGGTGCCTTCATCGACATATTGACCTTCGCGCACGTACTTCTTGATGATGTGTCCCGTGATCGGCGTTCGGATTTTCAGATGCGTATTCGCCTTGCCGGTTTTTACGATATCGTCGATCTGGTCATCGCTGATGCCCAGCAGTTGCAGCCGCGTGCGGGCGCTGTTCAGCAGTGCCATGCTGTTGCTCCGCCGGGCCTCGACCAGGTTCCCGACCGTGACCAGCAGTTCGGGGCTGTATAACGACGCGAGCTCGTCGCCCGCATCGACCATCTGCCCCGTTTCATTGACGTACAGCGCGTCGATGCGGCCCTTGACCCGCGCCGAAACGTTGCGCAATCCGCGCTCGTTGAATTCGACGTACCCCACCGCCGTAATTTCACGCGTCAGCGGCACGAAATCGACCTTGACCGTTTGAACACCGGCCAGCACGACGCGGTATGGCGAAAGCTGCACACGGTTGACAACTCCCGCCGGCAAGGCCTCTTCGCTTGTTTCGCCCTTCTTGCGTTTGGAAAGCGGCATGAAGCAAACCGGGCATTTGTCCTTGGCGTTGTCGCGCACAACTGCGGGGTGCATTGGGCAGAACCATTCGAATTCGCCGCTGCCGGCGGCGGTATCGGCGGCGGGGCGAGTCCATCTTTCGTAGTGCGCGACCAGCAGGTCCCACTGCGTAATCACGACGCCAATGACCGCCAGAATGGCGATGAATCGCAACCGCGCCAGTTTGACCAGAATGATGAAGTCGAACCACCACCACGCCTTCCGCCAGCCTTTAAGGCCCGGCGGCGCGCGCAGCCCGCCCTCGTCGTCGGGCCGGGAGAATTCATTGCCGCGTGATTCCAGATTCGATGGCTGATTGACTGGCATCGTCGTTCCTTTCGTGCCCGCGAGCGTTGACGGCGAACTGTGATTTGCCGCTGTCACTTTCAGACGCGTATTCACTGCGACCGGCTGGCGAGCAGCCGAGGATTGAAGCCGGCAAAACAAAGGTGCTAACCCGCCAGCTTCCCCGGCTGCTCGCCCGCTGGTCTTGCAGGCGAAACCGGTCCTGCGGCCGGGACGCTCCGACCGCAGGACGTCCGTTTCAATTACAAGCC
>JAJXXL010000421.1 GCA_021781115.1 Planctomycetota bacterium | reverse complement strand
ACCCCGGGGGCGCTTGTGGCAATCGGGCGAAAATCGCCGCGAACCTCGGTCGGCGACTCGGGTTTCAGATCAAACGTGTCGAGGTGGCTGGGAGCGCCCGTCAGAAAAATGATGATTACCGATTTGGCCCGCCCTGTCAGGCCCGTAGCCCGGGGGCTTTCAGCCGCGGCCCGCCGCGCGGCAAACAGGCTGGGCAAACCGCAACCAATCAGGCCCGAATACCCGACCTGCAGGAGTTCGCGCCGGGTAAGACCAATCGTATGGCGATGACAAGACAAGGCGAAGCCTCCCGCGGGGTTTTCGGATTCGATCGACAGGCGACCGGGCGAGCCGCAAGTCATGCGATCAGGGCCCGCTTGACCGCAAACTGCCGCGCCTCGGCCGCGCCGTCGGTCGAATTACTCATAGCAATTCGTGAATCACCCGGCCCGGTTCGAGAGCGGGTACCGGTCGCCCGGCGTGGTTAATGAAACTCAGCGACGGATCGACCCCCAGCACATGAAACAACGTGTGATGAATGTCGCTTGGCGTCACGGGCCGGTCCTTGGGCGCTTCACCCAGCCGATTTGTGGAGCCGACGATGCGCCCGCCCTGAACCCCGCCGCCACCCAGCAGGCAGAACATCGAATTGCCCCAGTGGTCGCGGCCGGGCGTACCCATGCTCAAGGGCGCCCCGCCGTTGCCCCCATTGTTCATCCGCGGCGTGCGGCTGAATTCACCACACAGCATGACAAGGACGTTGTCGTTCAAGCCGCGGGTGTGCAGGTCTTCAAACAATGCAGCCAGCGCCTGATCGACCAGGGGCAGGTAACGCTCCATGCCGGCTTTAAGATCCCAATGGTGGTCCCAACCGCCGAAATGCACGGTGACGAACGTCGAACCAGCTTCGACGAGCCGCCGCGCCAGCAACACGCTTTGGCCCCACGAATGTCGGCCATATTTGTCGCGGAGCCGCGGGTCTTCAAGGCCGATGTCAAACGCCCGGCGGGCCGCGGGGCCGGTGACCAGGTCGAACGCCTGCTGTTCGAAGCGATCCATGGCGGCCAGCGTGCCCGTCGCGTCAACATCGCGACGCATTTTATCGAACACCCTGGCCAGACCATGCCGGTCTTGCAGCCGTGAGACGGTTAACTCCTGCGGCGTGCGGATGTTCTGCACCTGAAAACCGGGTGAGTTTGGGTCGCCCTCGGTTTCGAACGGGTTGTGTTGAATGCCCACGTAATTGGCGCCGAAATACCCCGGGCGCAACCCAATGCTCATGGCGTACGGAACGGCGACGTTGGCCGGCATGCCCGGCTTGCGCGGCCCTGTGGCACGGGTGGCAATCGAGCCGACAAACGGGTACTTTCCGGCGGTATTCGCGCCGCTGGCGCCGCCACGCCCGGTAAGCATGTAGTGCCCGCCGGTAAAATGGTCGCCCTGATTGTGATACAGTGAGCGGACGATCGAAAACTTGTCGGCGATGCGGGCCTGCAACGGAAACATTTCGCTGATTTCGATGCCCGCGACATTCGTCGAAATCGGGTTCCATAACCCCCTATATTCGGGCGGCGCTTCGGGCTTGAGGTCGTACAAATCCATGTGGCTCGGGCCGCCGTCCAGCCAGATCAGAATGACCGACGCCTCCTTTTTTGCCACAACCCCCAGTTCAGCCGACTGCTCTTTTGCCCTCAGAATGGCAGGCAACCCGGCCGACCCCATTCCCGCCAAGCCCAGTTGAACAAAATGCCGTCGGCTTACGCCGTCACAGTATTTGCCCGTTAACCCCGCTTCAACTCTGAGCATAATCGACTCCTCCTCGCCAGCGTAAGGTTTGTCAAACGCCAGAAGTCCTGCACATACAAGCAATACATCATTACATCTTGATTGATTGTATATTACTCGGCATTTGAGCGGAATGTCAATCAGTCGGTATTCAATAGCGGGGCAAGGTGGGGTCGATCTTTTCCGCCCATTCGTCGATTCCGCCGGCCATGCTTCGGGCGTTACCAAACCCCTGCTGCCTGAGCCAGACCGTCATTTTCATACTCCGCCCACCGTGGTGACAATGGATGACGATTTCGCGATTTCGGTGGGGCTCGAGTTCATGAACCCGTTCGGCCAGCTCGCTCAGCGGAAGAAGTCTGGCGGCAGGAAGATGCACCAATTGATGTTCATCGCGCTCACGGCAGTCGACGAGCAAAAACTCTTCGCCAGCGTCTAACTTGCGCTTGACGCCGAGGCAATCAATTTCCAGCGGGGTCGTCGGATCAGGTTGTTGCATTTCTGAAACCTCGTTTCATCGAATCAGGAACTGCACACGGGGCCGGCACCTACGTCGGGCGGGCACACAGCGTCGCGCCCTTTTTTCAAAGCGTGAAAGACGCAGCAAATCGGACCAATTCGGGGGAATTTGCCATTTGCGTCGATTTCTCCGTTTTCAACATGATTTTCTTGAAAGCGCTTCGGCGCGGTTGTTAGTATAAACGGTGACAGCCTGTTCAGGAGGGGCGCACGTCACCGGACTTTCCGACCGGCGTGTTGCGGCTGCGCGTTGGGCACGTTTCGTTTGCGTCGGCTGCAACGTCTCAAACCGCGTGTGTCACCGCTTGGGCTTTTCGCTATTTGAGGACTGTTTCCATGCTTGTCACTCCGTGGCTCGCCGCCATGTCGATGCGGTTGATAAGGGTGATTTTGCGTCGCCCACACGCTCGAGCTGGTGGAACGGCATCGTGGCTGCGATCTCGAACCCGATCCCGTATTGTGGGCCATTCAGCGGAACTCCTTGAAGATCGCGTCTTGCTCTCAACATTGTATGTCGAAGCTCCGAGCAAATACACCGATACCGGCAACCCGGCCAATCACGGGCACCCGGCAACGGGTGACGTCGTTACCTGGAACCCAACGCCTGGCACACCGTTCGGCGGGCTTGGACCGCAAACCGGACTGGTTTTCGGAACAAACGCCTTCGGGTCGATCGGCGCCGCAGTCGCGGCGGCACAAAATGGCGACGTGATTGACGTCGACGCCGGCACCTACTCAGAAAGCGTTTCCCTGAATGTCGCCGCGTCAAATTCGCTGACCCTGAATGGCGATGGTTCAAGCACTACTTTTCTGTTTCCATTAAGCAACAGTTCCGATGGCTTCACGGCGGCAGGGGGTGGTAACCTCGTAATCCGCGGCTTTTCTGTCGAAGGGGCGAATCGGGCGTTTGTGGCAAGTGGCCTGGCCAACCTGAGCCTGACCGACGTGCAAAGCTCAGGAAACACGAGCGGGGGAGCCCTTTCGGACGTTACCAGCGTCAGCCTGTCAGCTGCTGCGGCGACCAACGCGTTTTCGGCCACGGGCGCAACCTTCAGTGAATCGGGTTTGCAAAGTCTGGGCTATTCGGGTGCTGTCAGCCTGACGCTGCATGGCAACACAGGCACCGATCAATTCAACATCACACCCGCTTCGGCGATGCAGGCCACGACAATCTCACTCGATGCAACCTCAGCGACGTCATCGAATATCACTCTCACACTGCCCGCCGGCGCCGACGGGGCGGCGCTCAGTGATGATGGAACAATCGGAAATGGCATTTCCAAACTGAGCAGTTCAACAGGCGTATTTTCCCCGGTTCTCTTTTCAAACCCCACCGGCACGCTGACATTATCAGCGATCGGCACCACCGACGCCGTGGTCCTGAACGCCCTGCCCGACATTACCGCAGGCCTGACCGTGAACGGCGGGCCGACAACAGCCTTAGACGTCGACGGCGCAGTCGCCGTAAACAGTGACGTCAATTTGGCCACCGGTGGTACGATCAATTTAGAGGCGGCCATTACTGCAGGAGCCGCGAACACGATTATCTTAGATGCTGGCAGTGGCGTTAATCAGTCGGCGGGCTCGCTTTCAGCCGCTAACCTGCGGCTTCAGGGCGGCGGTTCATTCAATATTCAGCAATCATCGAATAATATCAGCGTGCTTGCGGCCAATGTGACCGGCAGCCTGAGCTTCACAAACAACACCGCATTGAAGGTGGGCACGGTTGGCTCGACCACGGGTGTCACAACGCACAACAACCCGCTGAGTCTGTCCACCGACACGCTGGGCGGCAGCCTGACGCTCCAGCAGGCGATCAACACCGGCACATCGAGCGCGAATCTGACATCTCGGGCAGCGCTGGCCGAATCAGGGGCAGGTGCCATTACTGCCGCGACGTTGACGACCAGTTCCAATGGAGGTGTAACGCTCAATGGTCTAAATGCTGTCAACACCTGGTCGGCGGCAAACACCTCCGCGGGAAACGTGAGCTTCTTTGATGCTGCCAGTTTGTTGACTGTCGCCGGGATTAGCCAATTCGTGAATGGTGCGGCGGCCGTGATCAATTCCGGTGATGTCTCCATTTCAGGCCGGGTGACGGCAATCGCCGGGTTGATTTCGTTGACTGCGACCGGGGCGATTTCAGAAACGCCCACGGGCATGATCACCACGCTTAAGACCTTGTCGACGCGTTCCAGCGGCGGCGTGAACCTGAGCGGGGCTAATCGGGTGGGAACTTGGAACGCGTCGAACTCCGGTGGCAATGCGACGCTTGTCAACACTTCGGGCACGCTGACGATATCTGGTTTTAATCAGTCTGGCGGTGGCAGCCTGTCGGTGAACAATACGGGGGCAATTTCCATCGGCGGAACAATTATCACCGGTGCCGGCAACGTGGCCCTTGCGGCAACCGGGGCGATTTCCGAGTCGGGCAGCATCAGCAGTTCGGGTACTTTGACCACTCGTTCGGGTGGTGGAACAGTGCTGAATGGAGCAAATACAGTAACCGCCTGGAACGCAACCGACGCCAGCGCCTTTGGAATGTCGCTGACCGACACCGCCAGCACGCTGGCCTTGACGGGTGTGAATCAATCGGGCGGCGGAAGCGTCATTGTCGATAACAACGGCGCACTGGTGGTAAGCGGCGGTATAAATGCCGGCGCAGGGAATGTCGGCCTGACGGTGTCCGGAGCAATTACCGAGTCCGGTAGCATCACAACAACCGGCGTGCTGACAGTCAATTCCGTCGGAGGCGCCGCCCTGAGTGGCGCCAATGCCATCAGTGAATTCAACGCAGCGAATTCCGGTGGCGGAAATGTGGCGTTGGTTAACACAGCGGCAACTCTCGTGATCAGCGGCATCACGAATGTCGGCGGCGACGTGTTGGCGACCAACACCGGTGCGATTTCGATAACTGGCTCGGTCAACACGAGTGCCAATCAGAACATCAGCCTCTCGTCATCAGGCGGGCTTTCGCTGGGGGCCGATTTGACAACTGCCGGCACGGGCGACGTCGTCCTAAGCTCCGACGCCACCACGATTCAAGTTGTCGGTGCAATTACGGGTTCGAGCTTGCTGTTACTTGGCGGCGGATCGTTTTTGCTGACTCAATCGGCGAACGACGTGGCCACGCTTGCCGCCAGCACTACGGGCCCACTCACTTACGACAGCACGAGCCCGCTGGTTGTCGGACTGGTTGGGCCGATTCCAGGAATTGACGCCAGCGCAATTTCCGGGTTAACCACGAGTGCCGCCGCGATTACGCTTTCGACGGGCCAACTCACGATCAGTCAGGTGGTCCATTCCGGCAGCGCGGCGATCAGCCTGACCTCTTCGGCCGCGCTGACCGAATCGGGCGTGGGCCTGGTGAGCACCACCGGCACGTTAACCACCAGTTCGGCCACCGGAACCACGCTCAACGGCGCCAACACGGTCGGTACGTTCAACGGCACGAACACAACCAGCGGCAACCTGGCGTTTACGAACACGGCCGCGCTGCTGACGATTACGGGCATTTCCGAAACCGGCGGCAATGTGACGGTTATGAACACCGGGGGACTGACGATCACCGGGACCGTTTCGGCGGCTGGCGGCGCGGCGATCAGCCTGACCTCATCCGCCGCGCTGACCGAATCGGGCGTGGGCCTGGTGA
>JAJXXL010000166.1 GCA_021781115.1 Planctomycetota bacterium | reverse complement strand
TGGGTCGAAACGGTGCGCAACTTCGGCGTCTGGTTCAAGCGGGCGGCCGGCCGGGCCGTGTCGCTGGCCGATGCGGCAGCGGGCAATGGTCGGCAGTGGTTTCAGGGCCTGGCGCACGCGCAGTCGGCGTTTACCTGACGCAGGTGTGTAGGCGGGGCATCGGGCAACTTCTAACGCGAGCCGAAGTGCCTAGCTGGGGCGGACGCGGGCTTCGTCGATCCTGTTACACACGGTACCACTGCAACAAGTCAAATTGGGGTAGCGAGATCGTGGAATTCTGCCCGAACCATTGACCTGTCGACTCATTTCCTCGTTGCATTTATAACTATGGATGTCTTTATAAATTAAGGTTAGTCGGGGCTGTCGGGCAGCAATTCGGTGGCTCGCACGAGCTCGGTTGGCCAGGCAGCCAGATTTGGGGCTGATCGAGGCATCGGCGGCAAATGCGGCGGGGGGGCGAGGAGCCGCCGGCAAATTCCAGTCAAAATGCGCCCCGGCACGGGGGCGACGAAAAAGTTTGCGGCGCCAAGTTCGCGAACCGGCCACTCAAGGTCTGCGGCTGACGCCGCCGCAATAACGACCAACTGCGTTGAAACGCGGGCCGCAGCAAGCCAGGCGAGGTCGCGCAGGCCGTCAGCGACGCTATTGGCAAAACTCAACAACAGCACGCTGCCGGGCGACTGCGCCAAGCGCGGGCCGATGGCCGCCAGATTCGTGGCTGCCTGGACAGTAATCCCGCTTCCGGCGAATTGCCGTTTACACTCGGGGCCCCACCGTGGTTGCTTCTCGACAACAAACATCGTGCGTGACATGGCAGAAGTCAGAATGAGGAAACGAGGGGTCGTGTCAGGGCGGCGGAAAAAAGACAGGGTGCTGCACCGGCTGGTCGCGTTCCGTGGCCTGCGACATTTTCTCACGCAGATATTCAAACAGGCCGCGGGCGTCGACCACACGCTCGCCGCCTTTTGCCGCTTTCCCCGAAAACGCCTCTGCGACGTACCAGGCAAAGAGGCCATGCTGGTGTTGTGGCCAATCCTTGCCATGTTCCTGCGTGTCGCAACTGGCAATGATGGCGGTTTTTTTTACTTCATTCAGCGGACCGCCAAGCTTCAGCGACTCGACCATTTCGGCAGTTGATTGCTCAGTTTTTAAATCAGCGCCGGTTCCCTCATGGCTGCAATCGAGGAGCAGGACGACGTTTTCTGAGGCACACTTTTCCAGTTGCTCGATCAGCCAGTCGAGGGCCAGGCCCGACTTCGCCAACGTTTGCCGATTCACGTCGGCGGGGGCGACATAAACCCGCCCGCTGTCGTCGCGGTAGGCATGGCCCCCGACATAAACCCAAACGGGGGTGACGTTTGTCGCACGCTGGAGCTCATGGGGCACGGTTTCATGAATCTTATCCTTGCCCGAATCCTGTAACAGGACGACGCGTTCGCTGCTGATTCCGTACCGGTCGGTCAATGCGCGGCGTATCAGTTGCATGTCGGCTGTCACGAAGGGCAGCCGCGTTGCCGATTTGTCGGCGAGTTTTTGCGCGCCGATCAGAATTGCCAGCCCCGGTTGCGACTTGCGGGCGACATCGAGCGTCAAGACGTGGTGGGGTTCTTCGTCGTCGGCATCGAACACGATTTCGACTTCGTCGTTTTTACGCAGGTCGTTGAGATCGACTCGAACACCACCCAGCATGATTTCGCATTCACCCCCGACGCGCAGCGATAGCGCCCCGCGGTCTCCGGTTTGCACGACGATTTGCCCGTCGGCGTCGGGTGCGACTGCATTTTTGACTTCGACGAGCGGGCCGACGATGTGCACACCCCGCGTAGCTTCAATTGCCTGCACTTCGAGGTCGCGACGCACCAGCACCCGGTCATTGGGTTTCATGTCGGCCAAGCTGAACGACTTGCCGGTGTCATCGTCGCGATCATCGCCGTTGATCTTGACCTGGCACGCTTCGGCGACGGGCAAAGTCAGCCGCTGCCCGGCCGGGCTCGCTGCCGGCGACATGACGAGGCGCCGATGAGCCGCATCGACGCTGACCACGAAGCCCCGCGATTCGACGGCCCGCAGGGCGTCGATGCGCACCGCCAGTCGCGGCAGGCCGCCTTGGGAGTCCTTGATTTGCGTCACGGCGGCCCGGTCATCGACGGTCAGCGCGTCAAGCCCCGCGCTCTCGCCATTCAGGGTGATCTTTGCCCCTTCGGGCACGCGTAGCGAAAGGTCTTCTACCATCACGCCGTCGTCGACGATAACGACCAGCTCACGATCGGCAGCGCTGACCGCCTTGATCTTTCCGCTACTCCGTTCCGGGCGAAAGACCTGAATCGTGGCGATTCGCCCGGCGGCGTCGACAGCGACCTCCAGGTGGTCGCTTGGCTGCAGGTCGCGCGGCAGGATGTATCGTTCGTCGTTCAGGCGAATCCGCGGTTTTTCGGCAAGCTGAAACTCCTGTGGAACCCCGGCGTCGTCGCGTGCCACAAGCGTGTGCTTGTCGTCGAGAATCCGTTCGAAAACGATGCTGGCCGATTTGGCGGTCGCTGGCGCGGGTTCGAGTGAGCCGGTCTTTCCCGAGGGCATGAATACCGCCGCCAGGGAGATCAGTACGCTCGCCGAAAACGCCGCGATTGCCACGAGCCGTTTCCGCCCGCCCGCGTCAGTCGGGCGTGGCGCGGCGTCATCGCCAGAATCGTCACCCGATTTGACGAGCTTGAGGTCGATGTTGAGATCCGACAGTGCCTCATCGGCGGTTTTGTAGCGATCGGCCTGCGACTTCTGGGTCAGCTTTTGCACGGTGCGCGCCAAATCCTCAGGCACGCCTTCCAGCACGCGGGCAATATCGGGCAGCCGCCGATCGCGGGCTGCATGCCACATCATCCACGCGATTTGCTTGTCGCGGCCATGCGCATTCAGGCCGGGGAACAAGGTTTCAAAGTTTTCGCCGCACATCAATTCAAATGCCGCAAACCCCAGCGAATACAGGTCGCTCGCGGGGCCGACTTCGCCGAATTCATCGGAAACGACTTCGGGCGCCATGTACCGCGTGGTGCCCTTGATGAGACTGCCGTCGTCGTCGCTGACGCGGCGGGCCAGCCCGAAATCGCCGATTTTGATCCGCCGCCGCCGGTCGATCATCATATTGCTGGGTTTAATGTCACCGTGCACAACCCCATGCGCGTGCAGGAATTTGAGGGCCCGCAAACAGTGGGCCAAAGTGGTTCGCAGCGCCCCAAGCTCCATCGGTTTTCTGCCCGATACGCGGGCGAGGTTGCCCTGCATCAACTCCATAATCAACCAGCCCCGCTCGCGCACGATGTCATAAATCGTAACGATGTTCGGGTGTTGAAACGAGGCCAGAAGTTGCGCTTCCTGCCAATATCGCTCGAGTTGTTTCGGGTTTTCGAGAAACTGTTCGTGGATCTGTTTGATCGCGACATCGCGCCCCAATTCGAGATCCCGCCCCCGGTAAACCGTGGCAAAACTGCCCGAGGCGATCTTCTCCAACACCTCGTACCGCGCATGGGGCTGCACTCGAAAGACTCCTGCCGTCAAATTCCCTGAATCATCCCTACCTGCAATCGGCCGGCTGCTCGCCCGGCTGGTGCTCCTCACCCGAAGCGACACGAATCTCGGCACTCACCATAGATTATTGCGACTTGCCCCATCAGAAGAAAGGGGGGGCTTTGCGGTTTTCGAGACGGGATCCTCTACAGCAAGTGGCTCCGTTTCCGACGCGCCCCGCGCGCATTCGCCAATTCCCGTGCGGCAGACTTCCCATTTGCCGCGCCGCGCCGCATACTGATTGTCCACGGCTCGCCATAGCACCGCACCTGAAAACGCCGCTCTGAATCGGCTGCCAAATCATTTGGTAAAATAACGACCCCGGAATTTCACAACGCCTGTTGGCGACGATGGCTTCTACGCTGGAATTGAACGTTATGCAGTCTGTTTTGCTCGTGCGGTATGGCGCGGTCGCCGAAGTCGGCCGGTTTGCGTCGGCCCTGGTTGGCCCAGAACCGCGTGGGCGGCAGGTGGTTGTTCGTACGCCGCACGGGTTGCAATTGGGGGCGGTGCTGCAACAGGTGAGTGCTCCCGGTGTCACGTCGATGGTGCAAGCGGCGCGACAAATCAGCGGTGACCACGCCGCGCCTGTCGAGGACGTCGAATTCAACCACGACGAACCGGCAACCGGTGAAGAAACATTGCCGGAAATCGTGCGACTGGCGACCGACGACGATGCCGCGCATGCCAAAACGCTGCAAGTCGGCGCGCAGCAGGAATTCACGACATGGGCTGAGCGGATCTGTGAATGGAAACTCAAGCTGGAACTGATCGACCTCGAACGCACGTTGGACGGCGATAAAATGATCCTGTACGTACTGGGCGATCGCGGGCCCGATTGCACCCGCCTGGCTCTGCATGCCGCCGCCGCAGGCCTGACTGGCGTTGTGGTGCAACCGGTGAATGCCGATGGTTTGGTTGGCCCGCAACCTTCGGGTGGAGGGTGCGGATCCGGCGCGGGGGGTTGCGGATGCCATTGAGCTGAAAACGTGGCGTCGTGCGGCGCGGGCGGTTGGCGGTGCGTTTGCGGCAATTCGCCATCTGTCAGGGGCTTTGATTTCGCGTGTCGGTTGGCGGGTCGTCTTGAAGTGGAGCCAGAGAGTTTGATTCATGCTTGACCAGACGTACATCGAATTGCAGTCGTTAACGCAAACGCAAGGCGCGGCGGCCGCGCTCGAACGCCTGATCGCTGCGTTGCGCGAAGAGCGCCGGCACCACCAACTCTTCGACGCTCTGCTGCTGAAGCGCAAGTTCGAGTTGGGGCTGCCGCTTGCCAAGCCCACGTCCTTTGCCGATGTCCCCGCCGAATTGCAGGACGAATTCGAGAAGCATTATGTCGCGTGCGCCCGCGCGGTGGGCGAATTACTGCTCAAAGACCAGGCAATTTCGCAGGCGTGGATGTATTTTCGGACGATTCGCGAACCGCAGGCAATCGCGGCGGCGATTGAAGCTTTGCCCGCGAACTCGCCGGTCGACGAAGACATTCTTGATATTGCCTTTTTTCAGGGGGTGTGCCCCGTCAAGGGCATTGAATTGCTGCTCGCATCGCATGGCACATGCAGCACGATTACGGCGCTCGACCAGCACTTTATGCAATTGACGCCGGAGATCCGCCGCCGCTGTGCTGCGCTCATGGTGCGCGAACTTTACAACACGCTCCGCGAAACGGTGCAGCAAGAGGTCTTGAAGCGGCACCCGCTGACGCCCCCCGGTCAATCGCTGCGTGATTTGATCGCTGGTCGCGACTGGTTGTTCGCTGAAGGCAATTACCATATCGACGTATCCCACCTGAATGCGGTGGTGCGGTTTGCCCGCGCTCTCGACGCCGAGTGCCCCGAGCTGAATCTGGGCCTGCAATTGGCACAATACGGCTCGCGACTCGCCGCCCAGTATCAATATGCCGGCACCGTGCCGTTTGAGGATTTCTACCCGGCGCACATCGAGTTCTTCAAGGTGTTGTCGGGCGACAACCGCGAACAGGCCCTGGCGTATTTTCGCGACAAGTTGCAGGGAGACCCTGGCGAGCCAGAGCCGCAATACACGGCGCTGATTGTGGTCGAATTGCTGCAGCGACTGGGCCGCGCCGGCGAGGCGGCTGACCTGGCCTGTGCGTGGCTGGCCGACGCCCCCGATGAATTTGGTCTCTCGCTGGCCGACCTTTGTGCGCAAACCGGGCGGCTTGAACAATGGGCCCGCGTGGCCCGTGAGAAAGACGACGTGATCGGCTTCATGGCCGCAATTCTTTCAAATTGTCAGTCCACAGGGCAACCGCCGGAACGTTCAGCCTGACCAGCCGACGGGGTTTCACGCCATGTCGATTTACGAATGCAACCGGGCCGCTTGGAACCGGTTGGCCGCTGGCGGCAGCCAATTCGCCAA
>JAJXXL010000064.1 GCA_021781115.1 Planctomycetota bacterium | reverse complement strand
GAAAACCCCATCCACAGTAAAGACTTAAAACCGCCAAGAAATTTTGTCAGACCCGCCGACAACCGGCAACCGACAACTCTTTGACATGCGGGGCGCGGGTGGGTAAAAATACACGGTGGCCCGGCGCGGTTGCCGGGCGTTGCCGGCAACCCGCCTGCGGCACTCCGCCGACCACATCACGGAGGACTGGTCTTTGATGCCTGCGACACTTGGTTTTATTCCGGCCCGGCTGGCTTCGACGCGGTTGCCCCGCAAACTGCTGCTCAACGAAACGGGCAAACCACTCATCGAGCATACCTGGCAGTCGGCGCGGCAGTCCCAATCGCTGGCTGATGTCATCGTCGCGACCGACAGCCTGGAAATCGCCAGCGCGGTCAGGCAGTTTGGCGGGCGGGCCGAAATGACGGGCGAACACCCCAGCGGCACCGACCGCATCGCCGAGGTGGTCGCCCGGTCTTTTCCGCAGGCCGAAATCGTCGTCAATATCCAGGGCGATGAACCCGAAATCGACCCACAGAATATCGACGTGCTGGCCGGGCTGCTGGCCAAATACCCCCAGGCCGACATGGCCACGCTGGCCACGCCGATTACCGCGCGTCACCAATGGGAAAGCCCGGCGTGCACGAAAGTTGTGTGCGCCGAAGACGGGCGAGCCTTGTACTTCAGCCGTTGCCCAATTCCCTTTTGTCGCGACCGCGATGTCGACGATCTGCTGGCGCACGAAGCGCCGTGGCTGCTGCATTTGGGCGTGTATGCGTACCGGCGTGATTTTCTGCTCGGGCTGACGCGGCGCCCGCCGTCGCGGCTGGAACAATTGGAAAAACTCGAGCAATTGCGGGCTTTGGAAGTGGGGGCCACGATTCAGGTTGCGATTGTCGAACATCATGCGGTTGGCATCGACACGCCCGAAGATTATGCTCGGTTTGTGAGCCGCGTACGGGCGGCCGCCGCCTGAAGCGTGCGCCGCAAAAAAAGGCCAGCGGCGGGTTGTGCCGCGGCCAAGGCATCGAATGCGGTTGTTACACTACGAAAGGAACGCGATTTCCATCGTGACTACTGGCGTGAATACAAAGCATATTTTCGTAACGGGCGGCGTGGTGAGTTCGCTGGGCAAGGGGCTGACGTCGGCGGCGATCGGGCTGCTGCTCGAACGCCGCGGCATTCGAGTGCGAATGCAAAAGCTCGACCCATACATCAATGTCGACCCGGGCACGATGAGCCCCTACCAGCACGGCGAAGTGTACGTGCTCGACGACGGCGCCGAAACCGACCTCGACCTGGGGCATTACGAGCGGTTCACGCACAGCCTGCTGTCGCGCGATTCGAACTTCACGACGGGCCGCATTTACAGCCGCGTGATCGAACGTGAACGCCGGGGCGAATACTTGGGCAACACCGTGCAGGTGGTGCCGCATATCACCAATGAAATCAAGGCGTCGATTCGCAAATTGGCGGGGCCCGAAGTCGACGTGATCATTACCGAATTGGGTGGCACGGTGGGCGACATCGAAGGGTTGCCGTTCCTCGAAGCGATCCGGCAGATTCCGCTCGACGTGGGCCGGCAGAACTGCCTGTTCGTGCACCTCACGCTGATTCCGTACCTGAAAGCCGCGGGCGAAGCCAAGACAAAACCGACACAGCACAGCGTGGGCCAGTTGCGGCAGATCGGTATCCAGCCCGATGTGCTGATCGTGCGCACCGAGCGCGAGCTGGGCCGTGACAACGCCGAAAAAATTGCCCTGTTTTGCAACGTCGACAAGAACGCCGTCATCGAAGAGCCCGACAAGGAGTTTTCGATTTACGAGGTTCCGCTGGGGCTGGTCGACCACGGCCTGGATCAGTTAATTGTCGACAAGCTGGGCCTTAAGGCCGAACCGCTCGACATGAGTCAATGGCAAGACCTGCTGCACCGGGTGCGCAACCCCGAACATGAAGTCACGATTGCCGTCGTTGGCAAATATATGCAGCATAAGGACGCCTACAAGTCGATTTACGAATCGCTCGACCATGCGGGAATCGCGCATTCGAGCCGCGTGCTCGTCAAACGCATTGAGGCCGAAGAGCTGGAGCGTGAAGGCCCCGAATCGGTGCTGGGCGGGGTCGATGGCATTCTGGTGCCCGGCGGGTTCGGCATGCGAGGCATCGAGGGCAAAATTGACGCCGTGCGGTATGCCCGCGAGGCCGAAATTCCGTTTTTCGGGATCTGCCTGGGAATGCAATGTGCCGTCGTCGAATTCGCGCGCAATGTGCTCGGGTACCCCGACGCGAACAGCACCGAGTTCGCGGGCGACAGCGAGCACCCCGTCATTTGCCTGCTCGAAGAGCAAAAAACAATCGTCGACAAGGGCGCCACGATGCGGCTGGGGTCGCATCCCTGTCGGCTTGAGCCGGGTTCGCGCGCCGAGCAATGCTACGCAAGCGACCTGATTCACGAGCGGCATCGGCACCGGTACGAGTTCAACTCCGAATACCGTGCACGATTTCAAGATGCAGGGCTGCTGGCCACCGGCGTCAGCCCCGATGGCAGCCTGGTCGAAATCATCGAGCTGGCCGACCACCCCTGGTTCGTTGCCGTGCAGTTTCACCCCGAGTTCAAATCGAAGCCCCAGTCGGCGCACCCGCTGTTTTCGGGATTTGTCGAGGCGGCCCTGAACCGCCACCAGCAACGAATTCACGCGGCTCTGTAGGGCCCGGCCCTGGCTGCCGCTGCATTTGCACCTTACCCCCGCCGCCTGGCTGTTCCTGGCATGCACGGATTTCTCAACATTCATAAGCCCGCCTGCATGACGTCGCGGGGCGTCGTCGACGCGGTCGTCGCGTTGGCCCGCACGCGCCGCGTGGGTCACGCCGGCACACTCGACCCGCTGGCAACCGGCGTGCTCGTTGTGTGCGTGGGCGACGCGACACGCCTGGTGTCGCAGGTGCAGGATCAGCGCAAAGCATATCGCGCCGAATTCCTGCTGGGGCAAACCAGCGACACCGACGACGTTTCAGGCCAGGTTGTCATGCAACCGGTCGCCGCGCCCCCGCCGCGCAGCGCCATCGCGGCCCGCTTGCCACAATTCCTCGGGCAGATCATGCAGGTTCCCCCGCAATACTCGGCGGTGCACGTCGGGGGGCGGCGGGCCCACCACCTGGCCCGCGGCGGGGCGACAGTCGCACTGCCGCCGCGCACAGTCGAAATTGATCGGCTGGAAATCACCGGGTACGACTACCCGCGTCTCGAACTGGAAATCGAATGTGGCTCAGGCACATACGTGCGCGCGCTGGGGCGCGACCTGGGCGAATGCCTGGGGTGCGGCGCGGTCATGTCGCGGCTTGTGCGCAGCCGCATCGGGCCATTCGGGCTCGAAACGGCGGTGCACCTCGCCGAGCTGACGCGTGAATCGCTGCCAGGCCAGTTGTTGCCGCTGGCCGCCGCCGTGGCGCACCTGCCCGCGCGATGCTGCTCTGATGACGAATTGAGGCTGGTCTTTACCGGTCGCCCCGTCCCGCGAACGCCGGGGGCCGCGGCGGGGCAAACCGAACCCGCTGCGCCCGTGCCCGGGCTGTTCGCACTGTTGACGCCGCAACACGAGTTGGCCGCGTTGGCCCGGTACGCGGCCGAAACCGGGCTGCTGCACCCGAAACTGGTTTTCGGCGGCCCGCCGGCCGCCCCGTGATTTCTCCCGACTTTTTTCGGCAGGCCACTTGGTCGGTTCCCTCGCCCGGGGCGGCGGCGTACAATCGTGAGTCGTCATCTCGCTGCGGCTGGCGCACGCCGGGGCGGGTGTATGCTCATGGTATTACCAATCGTCATCGCCCCTGGAGCAGATCATGCTGTGCCGACTGCTGTGCATGCTCAACGTCATTTTCGTCCTATGCGGGGCGACGGTTCGCGCCGATGACGCCAAAATGGTCACCCGGACTCAGGATTTGATTTATGGCCGCAAATTCGGGACCGCGCTGACGATGGACCTGTTCGCGCCGCAACAGAACGCGAATGGGGCGGCAATCGTGTGGTGCGTCAGCGGGGGCTGGTTTTCGGCACACGAGGCGATCAATTCGGGCTTTATCGGCGAATACCTGCAACGGGGCTACACGGTGTTTGCCGTCGTGCACGGCAGCCAGCCCAAATATACGATTCCTGAAGTTCTGGTCGACATGCACCGCGCCGTGCGGTATATTCGCAGCCGCGCCGCCGATTTGAAAATCGACCCCGAACGGATCGGCATCACGGGCGGGTCAGCGGGCGGCCACCTGTCGCTGATGCAGGGCACCGCCGGCGACCTGGGCAATCCCGACGCCAAAGACCCGGTCGACCGCTATTCGAGCCGCGTGCAGGCGGTGGCCTGCTTTTTTCCTCCCACCGATTTTTTGAATTACGGCAAGCCGGGTGAAATTGCGCTGGGTCGCGGCGTGCTCAAAAACTTTCGGGCACCGTTCGACTTCCACGAGTTCGACAAATCGGTGAATGCGTTCGTGCCTGTCACCGACGAAGCGAAAATCCTGGAAATCGGGCGGCAGATTTCGCCCGTGAATCATGTTTCGGCCGATGACCCGCCCACGCTGATCATGCACGGCGACGCTGACCTGCTGGTGCCGATTCAACAGGCCGAAATCATCGTCAACAAGCTCAAGGAAGCGCATGTGCCCGCCGAGCTTGTCGTGAAAAAGGGGGCGTCGCATGGCTGGCCCGACATGCTCAAAGATGTCGCCACCCTGGCCGACTGGTTCGACAAGCACCTGAAACCGGGGAGCCGCCCGGCCGATACGAAAACGAAATGACCCCGGTGCCATGGCCGATTTTGTTTTCAGCGGGAGGTTCAGGCGTGCGCCGATGAAGATCAAGGACGGACCCAACGCGAGCTCGGTCAAAACGAGCGCTATGGCCGAAGCCAACCGCATTCAGGACGAAGATCGGCCAGTTCACGATTGGTACCGTTTCGTGCTGTCGTATCCGCCGCACTTGGTGCGCGATTATCTGGCGCGATTCGAGGTGCGGCGCGGGCAGGTCGTGCTCGACCCGTTTTGCGGCACCGGCACGACGCCGGTGGAATGCGCCAAACGCGGCGTGAAGGCGATTGGCGTTGAGGCGAACCCGATGGCCTGGTTCGCCAGCCGGACGAAGCTCGACTGGACGCCCGACCCCGATCAGTTACTCGAATATGCCGCGCACGTGGCCAAATCGGCCCTGGCGGCGCTTGAAAGTGACGGCGTTGCCGACGACGCACCCTGGGGTATCAGTCGTTTGCGCAAGACGGTGCGGCAGGCCGGAGGTGTGGCACTTCGCGCGTTAGACCCTGAATTGACAAAACTGCTGCTGGCCAATTCCATCAGCCCGCGGCCATTGCACAAGACGCTGGTCTTGCTCGATGCCATTCAAAGCCGGCCAGATTGTGGCTTTGCCGATCACGGGCTGCTCGCGCTGGCGCAAACGGTCGTCGCTTCTGCGAGCAACTTGCATTTCGGGCCCGAAGTGGGCGTTGGCCCTCCAAAAAACGATGCCCCGGTTGTTGCGCCGTGGCTTGCCGCCATCGCCCGCGTCGCTGCCGACTTGCGGGCGGTCCAAGAGCGCAAACGGCCCCGCGTGCGGGTGATCCACGGCGATGCCCGTCAGATTGCGCAATGGCTGAAACCGAATTCTATCGATGCCGTCATCACGTCGCCGCCGTACCCTAATGAAAAGGATTACACCCGCACGACGCGGCTGGAGTCGGTCTTGCTTGGATTTGTTCGCAACAAGCAGGAATTGCAAGCGCTCAAAAAAGGGTTGGTGCGGTCGAACACACGGGGCGTCTACAAGGGCGACGACGACGACCAGTGGATCGCGAAGCATCCCGAGATCCACCGGATTGCCCGCGACATCGAAGCCCGGCGGATTGAACTCGGCAAAACCTCGGGTTTTGAGCGACTGTACGCCCGGGTGACCAAACTGTACTTTGGCGGCATGGCCCGCCATTTGG
>JAJXXL010000172.1 GCA_021781115.1 Planctomycetota bacterium | reverse complement strand
GCTGCGTTCCAAGTCGGTGCTGGGGTTGTCGTCGGTGGTTATGATTTTTCAATCGGGCACCGACCTGATTCGAGCGCGGCAACTCGTGCAAGAGCGGCTCGCGATCGAAGCCGGGCGGTTGCCCGCCGTCGCCCGCCCGCCGATCATGCTCTCGCCGCTGTCATCGACGAGCCGCGTCTTGAAGATCGGCGTATCGTCGCCAGTGCTGTCGCAAATGGACCTGACGATTCTGGCGAAATGGACGATTCGCCCGCGGCTGATGGCCGTGGCCGGGGTGGCGAACGTGGCGATCTGGGGGCAGCGCGACCGGCAATTCCAGGTACTGGTCGACCCCGACCGCCTGCGGGCCCACGACGTATCGCTCGACGCACTGACGCGGGCCGCGGGCGAAGCGGCGGCGCTGACGGGCGGCGGGTTCATTGATACGCCCAATCAGCGGCTGGCGATCAGGCAGCTCGTGGGGATTTACAAAGCCGCAGACCTGTCGAACGCGGTGATCGACTTTCGCGGGGGCGCGCCCCTGCGGATTCGGGATGTGGCCGATGTGGTCGAAGGCTACCCGGCACCGATCGGCGACGCGGTCATCAACGACGGCCCCGGGCTGTTGCTGATCGTCGAAAAGCAGCCGTGGGGCAATACGCTCGAAGTCACACGCAATGTCGAGGCGGCGCTCGAAGCGCTCAGGCCCGGCCTCAAGGACGTCGAAATCGACCCCACGATCTTCCGCCCGGCGACGTTCATCGAGCAGTCGCTGCATAACCTGGGTCAGGCGATGTGGGTCGGCTGCCTGCTGGTCGTGTTCATTCTCCTGGCGTTTCTGTTCGACTGGCGCACGGCCTTGATCAGCCTGACGGCCATTCCGCTGTCGCTGGTGGCCGCGGCCCTCGTGCTGCACTACCTGGGCAGCACGATCAACACGATGGTGCTGGCGGGCCTGGTGATTGCCCTGGGCGAAGTCGTCGATGACGCGATCATCGACGTCGAAAACATCCTGCGGCGGCTGCGGCTGAATCGCGAACTCGCACAGCCGCTGCCGGCATTTCAGGTCGTGCTGCAAGCTTCGCTCGAGGTTCGCAGCGCCGTGGTTTACGCCAGCCTGATCGTGACACTGGTGTTTGTGCCGGTGCTGTTTCTTGATGGCTTGTCGGGGGCGTTCTTTCGCCCACTGGCGATTTCGTACATTCTGGCGATTCTGGCCTCGCTGATCGTCGCCCTGACCGTGACGCCGGCCCTGTCGATGATGCTGCTCAGGGGGGCGCCGGCGCGGCATCGCGACGCCCCGCTGTCGCGGCTGCTGAAAAGCATCTACCGCCGCATGTTGCCCGCGTTCGTGCACCGCCCCGGGTGGTCGATGAGTTTTCTGGTGGTGACGTTCGTGCTGACCGGCGCCGCGGTGTTCCGGCTCAAGGAGGAGTTTCTGCCGAATTTCAAGGAAACCGACTTTTTGATGCACTTCGTTGAAAAGCCGGGCACATCGCTCGACGCCATGCGGCGGATCACGATTCGCGCCAGCCGTGAACTGCGGGCGATTCCAGGGGTGCGCAACTTTGGTTCGCACATCGGGCGGGCTGAAGTGGCCGATGAAGTCGTCGGGCCAAACTTCACCGAACTCTGGATCAGCATCGACCCCGATGTCGACCATGACCTGACGCTGGCCAAGATTCAGGAAGCAATCGACGGCTACCCCGGCCTGCATCGCGACGTGCTCACGTACCTCAAGGAGCGGATCAAGGAAGTTCTGACCGGCGTGGGGGCGACAATCGTCGTCCGCACGTTTGGCCCCGACATGGACGCGTTGCGGGCCAAGGCGGGCGAAATCTACAAGGTCGTGTCCGAGGTGCCGGGTGTCAAAGATGCCAAGCTCGAACAGCAGGTGCTTGTGCCACAGGTGCAGGTGCGGTTGCTGCCGGGGGCCGCGGCCCGGTTCGGGTTGACGCCAGGGCACGTGCGGCGGGCAACCGGCACACTCATCAAGGGCACCAAGGTGGGTGAAGTTTACCAGGACCAGAAAAGCTTTGATGTCGTCGTGTGGGGCGCGCCCGGTTTGCGCACCGACCTGGCGGCCCTGCGGAAGTTGCCGATTGATTTGCCCTTGGGCGGCTATGTGCCCCTGGGCGATGTGGCGGAGATTCAGATCGTGCCCGCTCCGAATGAAATCAAACGCGAATCGGCGTCGCGGCGAATCGACGTGACCTGCAACGTGCAGGGCCGCGACCTGGGTTCGGTGGCCCGCGAAATTGAACAGCGCGTGCGGGGGCAGGTCGTGTTCGACCGCGGCTACCACCCGGAATTTCTCGGCGAATACGCAGCCCGCGAAGAATCGCGGCAGCGGTTGTTCGCGCTGGCGGCACTGTCGCTCGTGGGCATCGTGCTGCTGTTGCACGTTGATTTTCGCTCGTGGCGACTGACGGCCCTCGTGTTTCTGACGATTCCCTTTGCCCTCGTGGGGGGCGTACTCGGGGCGATCATCGACGGCGGCGTCCTGTCGCTGGGGTCACTCGTGGGGTTTGTCACGGTGCTGGGCATTGCCGCGCGAAACGGCATCATGCTCGTCAGTCACTACCGGCACCTTGAAGAGCACGAGCAGGAGCCGTTTGGAATTCCGCTCGTGCTGCGCGGGGCCGAAGAACGACTGTCGCCCATTCTCATGACCGCCCTCGCCACCGGACTGGCACTGGTGCCGCTCGTGGTGAAGGGTAACCTGCCCGGCCATGAAATCGAATACCCGATGGCGATCGTCATTCTGGGTGGCCTGATTACTTCGACCGTGCTCAACCTGTTCCTGCTGCCCCCACTGTACGCCCGATTCGGGCGGATCTCACGCTCTGCCGACGGTTGAACGCGCCACCACCCGCCCGCCCAACAACCAACCGGCCCCGGCAGAAGACGCGACAACCGACCACCGCGTCTTACAACGCGGGCGGCGGCTCGACGATGGTGATGGTGCGATTGGGCGGCGGGGCCGCAACCGTTTGCACGCGGCCTGAAGGCCAGCCGATCGACAACGATTTGAGGCGGTCGCCGCGGGGTACGCCCCAGAATGGGCGGGTGTCACTGTGTGAAAGGTAACTTCCACCGCCCATGATCTGGCGTATCTGCTTGCCGGTCGTGGTTTCGAGCGTCAGCCGGGCGCCGACCGCGTCGCGGTTCGACGTGGTTCCGATCAGTCGCACCCGCAGCCAGCCATTGCCATTTGGGGTGTCATTGTCAAGCAGGGCCGGCGGCTCGTCGAGATGCGTCACGACCAGGTCGAGGTCACCATCGTCGTCGAGGTCGCCCACGGCCAGGCCCCGCCCGAGGCGCGGTTCAAGAAACCAGGGGCCCGCCCCAGGAGCAACGTTGACAATACTTCGCCCCGCAAGGTTTTCCAGCAACAGCGGCAACTGCCTGACCGGTGCATTATCAGGGTATCGTCGGACATGCCCGTTGGCGACGAACAGGTCTTCATCGCCGTCGCGGTCGAAGTCAAAAAACACAGTGCCAAATCCGACAAACTGCACGCCGACGGCGGGCACGCCGACACGCTGGCTGACATGCTCGAACTGGCACGCCCCCTCATTGTGATATAAGGCAAACAATTCCTGCTCGTAATTGGCCACCCACAAATCCGGCAGGCCGTCGAGGTCGAAATCGCCGACAGCAATGCCCATACTGCCGTCGGCGCCGCCCCGCTGGTTCATGGCGGCCCCGCTGGCGTTGCCGATTTCTTCGAACACGCCGCCGCCCAGGTTGTGGTACAGAAATTTGGGCACGGTGTCATTGGCCACGTACAGATCAATCGCTCCGTCCAGGTCGACATCAGCGGCGACCACGCCCAACCCCTTGCCGTCGGGCCGCAGGCCGGCGGCTGCCGAACCGTCGACAAACGTGCCGTCGCCCCGCGACATGTACAACACATCGGGCAGCGGCCCGAACCGCTGCGGCGGGCAGACCTCGCGCTGCTGCTGATCGGCGGCGCGGCATTCGAGTTGGCTTTCAAGCGACCAGTCGACATAGTGCGCGATGTACAGGTCGAGGGCACCGTCGCCGTTGAAATCGCCCCAGGCGGCACTCGTGCTCCACAATGCGTCGGTGAGTTCGGCAGCCTGCGTCACGTCTTCGAACCCGCCATCGCCCTGGTTTCGGTACAATTGCAGCCCACCGAATCCCGTGACCAGCAAATCGGGAAACCCGTCGTTGTTGAAATCGCCGACCGCGGCGCCGTGGCTGTAATGCCCCGGCTGCGCCAGCCCCGCCCGCGCCGTTTCCTCCTGAAACATCCAGGGGTCGTGCTGGCGGAACAGGCCCGGCACAGCGGCGACAATGTGTGTCGCGGTTCCGTAGCCGCCCCCGCCGGGAAGGAACAGGTCGAGGTCGCCGTCGGCGTCGTAATCGAACAGGGCCACACCACCGCCCAATACTTCGAGTATCGCGAAATGGTTGGCCTCCTGCCCCGTCTGATAAAGAAAGTTGATACCCGACGAGCCGGCGCGGTCGGTGAATTTTGCGGCGGCTTGCAGGGTTGTGGCGGCGGGCACAGTCGCCGGGGCGAGTTGACCTGCGGGCGGCGATTGCGGGGGCGACGGTGCAGAACTGTGACAACCACTCAGCGAGACGCACGCCAGCAAACTGGTCGCGAACTGCACGTACGCCACCGTGCGCCGTGCAGGTGAGGCGGCACGGCGATTGAACGCGCGTTCGATGAAGGCGGCGGCGTCAGGGGGCATCGTGGTCTCGCGAAGGCGCGGCGCGGGCGGCGGCCCGGTGGGTGCGTGCCAACTCAGACCACGTCCCGTCCTCGCCGGCCCGGCTTTCGAAATAATCGGCGAGAGCGGCGTGGGCCGGCGTGAAGTTCGGGTCGACCTCGACCGCCCCCAGCAACCATTGAACGCCCAATTCGGGAACGGCATATTTGAGGTACAACATGCCTGCATCATAACGCAGCTTCGCGTTGCGCGGCGCCAAGCCGGATTCGACGCTCAATTGCTCGGCCCGCGCCAGTGCCGCTTCGGCCTCGGCCACATAATTTTGTTCCGCGCGGGCCGCAGCCGTCGCGCCGGTCTTGCGCAAGGCCCGCGCCAGCGACTGCCGCACCGAAATCGCACGGGGGTTGAGTTGGGCGGCGCGCTGGAGCGCGGCGACCGCCGCCGCAAACTGGCCGTTCTGAAGGTTCAGTTCGCCGCGCTCGAACTGCGCTTCCCAAAGTTCACTTTCGGCGGGAATGCGATCGAGCGCCGCCTCGGCCCGATCGAGGCGATCGAGCACTCGCCAGCATTTCGCCTGACCGATGCAGGCCGCGGCCCGGTCGGCCGATTCGTCGTCGGCCGGGCTGTGCTCGCAACGTTCATAAAACCCGAGCGCTTCGTCAAATCGCTGCTCTTCGACCAGCACGCGGCCGAGTTCGAGGCAAACCGCCGCGTACGTGGGCGCGAGCTCGAGGGCGCGGCGCAAGTCTTGCTCGGCGTTCTTCAACTGCCGGGCCTCAAGCCGGATCTTGCCGCGGAGCAGCAGCGGTTCGGGGTCTGCGGGGAAATCGGCGATCCACGAATCGAGCACCCGATCGGCCTCGCGCGATCGATGATTGACGAAATAGCCGTTGACGATCGCTGCGCAGATTTCGGCGCCATCGTCGCCGGGGTCAGTGAGCATTTGCGAAAAATGCGGTTCGGCCTCGCGCAGTTGCCCCGACTGCGCCAGCGCCAGCCATTGCTCGCGTTCCACCCGCGGGTGCGCGTAACCGAGTGCCGCCGCCCGCTGAAGATGGTGCTTCATGAGGTTCCATTGTCCCTGCTTGCGGTACGCCCGTGCCGCGAGAAACTCTGAACGGCCGCTATCGGGCACAAGTCGGTTCGCCCGGTTGAGCCAAACCAGCGCACGCCGCGGAGCGCACGCGGTCAGGGCGCGTTCGGCGCGGTCGTGCATCGCGTCGGCCAGCCACAGCCGGCCGGGCCAGCACACAAATACCAGCAACGACGCGGTCAGCAGGGCCACACGGAT
>JAJXXL010000422.1 GCA_021781115.1 Planctomycetota bacterium | reverse complement strand
TGAATGAAACTGCGACCGAGCGGCGTGGCATTTCCGCCAAAGGTCATCGCGCCGCCAATCAGAACCATTTCCGGGTCGATGGTGTGCATCAGTGACGTTGTTCCGACGCCCATATACCGCGCCGTTTCCAGCACCAGCTCGCGGGCCAGTTCGTCGCCCGCGTCGGCCGCCGCCCCGATCATGAGGGGCGTCAGCACCTCGCTTGCGCGGCGCTGGCCGAGGCTCGAGCGCCGCCCGGCGGCCAGGGCCTCCTCGCAACGACGAACGAGCGCCTTGGCGCCGGCGTAGGCTTCGAGCGTGCCGTATTGCCCCGTGTCGCAACGGCGGCCATTGTGCATTTCGACGATGATGTGGCCCCCTTCGGCACCGTGCGAGTGGGCCCCTTCAACGATCAGATTGCCAATTATAATGCCACACCCGATTCCCGTGCCCAAGGTCCACATCACGAGGCTCGCCGCCTCCTTGGCCGCGCCGGCCCAATACTCGCCGTAGGCCGCAGCGTTCGCGTCGTTTTGCAGAATCGTGGGGAGTTGCAATCTCTCGGCAATGCGGTGCCGGATGGGAAAATCATTCCAGCCAGGCAGGTTGGGCGGGGCGAGCAGCAGCCCCTGCGGAATATCCATCGTGCCCGGCGTCGCCAGGCCAACGCCGCGAATATCGCGCGACGTCAGACCGCATTTGTCGAGTGCCAGTTTCGCGGCGCGGGCAATGTTATCGACACCGGCTTCCGGACCCCGGGCGGCATCGGTCGGAATTCGTATGTACGCCAGCGGCTGCCCGAGGTCGTCGACGACCCCGACTTTAAGATTGGTGCCTCCCACGTCGACGCCCATGAAATAGGGGGGGCGCGGTTGGGGAAGAGCGGTTTCCACGGTCATGCTGAGGAGCGGGCCTCCGGTTGACTTAAAATCAGGTGCGAAAGTATAGCTCGCAATCGGCGGCGGGTTCAATCCTGGCGAAAACACCCCGCCCGCCCGTTTCACCAATCGACCCGGTTCGCCAATTCAATCGGCAGGCGGGTCAGGCCGTATAGCGCGAGGGATGGGAAATTTCGGGCCGGTGCCGCACGATGTCGCCTTCGACCAGATAAATCACGTCTTCGGCAATGTTTGTTGCATGGTCGGCGATGCGTTCGATAATGCGGCAGGCTGAAAACAGGTGCATGGCGGGCTCGATCAGCGACGGGGACTGTTTCATGGTCGATTTGAGTTCAGCGATAATCTGATCGTTGAGCTGGTCGATGGCGTCGTCGTCGGCACAAATTGCCCGCGCAGTGCGACTGTCGAGCGCGACGTACGCGGCAATGCTGCTGTCGAGCATTTCAAGCGATTTCTGTGCCATACTATTGAGTTTCGCCGGAATCGGAATTTGGGGCAGGTTGGCCAAGGCCACGGCGCGTTCGGCAACGTTGACCCCCAAGTCAGCGACGCGCTCAAGTTCATTGCCGATTTTGAGCACGGCGGTGACGCGGCGCAGGTCGCTGGCGATCGGCTGATGCAAGGCCAGAATCTTAAGGCAGGCATCTTCGATTTGAACATCAGATTCATCGACCTGGCGCTCAATCTGGTCAATGAGCCGGGTGGCGTCATGATCGGGGTGGTAAAGCGCATTCACGCCACGGTGAACGATTTCAGCGGCAATGGCCCCCATCGCCAGGATGCTGTCGTGCAGCAACTCCAAATCTCGCGTCAAATGGACCGACATGCTGAGCCATCCTTTGCTCTTGAATTACGCCCGATTGAGCAATGACCGTTCGCAAGAGCGGTCGCGCGGCGAGATCCCTCTCAAGTCAAAACACCGTCGCAGCCTGACACACCCACTGGTGCTGAACAACTCATGACGCCGATGCACACACGTTCCCTGCCTCGAATCATCGCATTTTCGCCGATTTGTGCCAGATCAATCCGGCAAAAACCGTCAAAAAGAGGTATACTCCCGCCTGCAAACGAATTTCACAATCCGGCCGTGCCACCCTCTGTTGGCGTTGCCGCCCGCGATTCGTGCAAACCGTCGTCGACATCGTGGCTCGCATCGGCAGCCGTCGCTTGCACCGAGCCATTGGCGCAGTGAATGAATCTGGAGATCAAGTTCCATGAGCAAACCGACCGTGGCCATTCTTGGCGCCAGCACCGACCGCCGAAAGTACGGCAACAAGGCAGTGCGGGCCTTTCTGCAACAGGGCTACGACGTGTACCCCGTGAATCCCAAGGCCGTGGCCATCGAAGGGGTGCCCGCCTATTCTTCGCTGGCCGCCGTGCCGGTGCCGCTGGATCGCATCAGCGTTTACCTGCCGCCACAGATCGGGCTGACGATGCTCGAAGAAATCCGGCAGAAGGGGGCCAAAGAAGTCTGGTTCAACCCTGGCAGTGACAGCCCCGAACTGCTTGCCAAAGCCGAGGCGCTGGGCCTCGCACCGATTCAGGCATGCAGCATCGTCGGGGTCGGCGTCAGCCCTCATGAGTTGCCCGACGAATGACCGTGGGTGTTGGGCGTTACGGGGCGGTGGGAGTCCTGCGGATGAAGAACCCGCCGCCCGAGCAGAGCGACAACATCTTTTCAGGTTTGTCTGCCAGTAAGTCATTCACCGCTTTGGTGGCGCCGGGGCAGAGCGACGAGCCGAAGTCGTCGCAGACGATGATTCCGCCCGGTGACATGCGATCATAAAAGAAGGCGAGGCTGTCTCGGGTCGGAGCGTGCAGGTCGACGTCGATATGCACGAAACAGAACGTTTTGTCGGCAATCTCGAAGAACCGCGATGGAATCCAGCCGGGGTAGATGCGAACCGCTTCGGCGAACGGTTTCAGGTGTCGCGCACGACTTGTTCGGCGACGGACAAATCGCCCGCTTTCCAGTGCCCGCCGTCGTCTGTCGTGGGCGGCGACAGGCCGGCGAACGAATCGAACACATGGTGCACGCGCTCGAATGCCGCTGATCGACGAGCCCCTTGGCAAATGATGAAGGAACTCAGCCCCTTGTAGGTACCGCACTCGGCCGTGTCGCCAGGCACTGTGTGAACCAAACGCAACAATTGGTCGATCATCCACCGCCGGTCGGTGTTGAAACCATCGAGTTCGCCGAAACCTTCCAGGGTCGTGTTGAACCGCGCATCATTCCACCCGTCGAGCTCGGGCCACTTGAACCGGTATTCGGGCAGGATGCACCGGGCCAGGCTCGTCATGATTTCCATTCGATCCTGCGGCCGCACCTTGTCGAGGACATCGAGCCAGCGGGCATACAGCGCCAACAGAATCTTCAACAAGTGAAACATCGTCGGCACGGCGTGGCATGAACAATGGAGTCGATGCGAATTTGTGTCGCCGATCTGTCATGCATCCTCGGTCACGAACAGATCAATTCCGACTGCTCGACCCGCAGTGCCGCGAGCCTGGCCACTGCGCCGGTTTGGGCAAAACGCGTCCAGTGAGTTGCACGATGAGTTTTGCACGTCAGCGAATGTACGAACTGGTTCGAATGCTGCCACTCGGCATTTCGGCCCGTCGCTGCAATCGCATCGGTTTTTGAGTGACCGACGTCTGCACGGTTTGCCCTTCGGGCGAAAACTGTTGCACCAGGGCCGGGCGAAACACCACCAGCAGCAGAATCGGCAGATACCAGAGCACGTACACGCCCCCCTGTTGCGTGTACCAGAATTGGGTGCCGATGATGATTGCCGCGGAATAGGAAATCAGGTGGGCCAGGCTTTTACTGCGCGGCCAGATCGTGAGTGCGGCAAGCATGACCAGGTAACCCACGAATACCGGAATGCGGTACGCCGATTCATGATCGCTCCAGAACCCCCTGCTCGCCGAATCAGTGACGCGAAACTGAAGTTCGCTCCATTCAATGTAGCCAAAGACCTCGCGCCAGACGGCGTGCGTATCGGCAGAAGTCAGGAAAACCCCGCCCGCCATGATCGATAGCGCACAGCCGACCGCCAGTCCGAAGGAAATCGCGCCCCGCCGTCCGTAAAAGGCAGCCCACAGGGGAAGCAGGAAGATCGGAAAAAACAACGTTCCGCACGCCAGCCCCAGCAAAGCGCCCGAAATGAACGGACGCGTATACCCCCAGATCGCCCAGACAATCAGCGCGGCGGGAAAGACATGGTGCACCTTGCCCACATCATACGCCGTACAAGGCAGCAGCATATACAATGTCGCCATGGCCAACCCTGCCTCGTGGTCGCCAAAAACCCGCCGCCCCACCATCACCAACCCCAAAATGACCGCCAGATGCGCGAGAATGGCGATGCTGCGGGCGGCGATGACTTCAAATTCGGTCGGCAAGATTGAGGTTGGGCCCTCATCTTCGCTGGGTGTTTTGACCGGAGCGGCCTTTTCGCCGAGCAGCAATTGATTGGCGCGTCGAACCGATTCGACAGTCGAATCGGGGGGAGGCTCGGTCATCATTTTGGTCATCAGCAGCGCGAAGGTCATCGCGCACAGAAACGCCAAGCCGGCACTGTTCATATTCTGATCATGCCGCGGTCGGCGGGTCAACATTTGATCCATCAACACGCGAATGAGCAGCAGGCCCGACGTCAAAAACAGCCAGCCATAGCCAAGCGCCCGCTGATGGGGCACGATGAGCAAACCGGGCCCGGTCAGCAGCAGCAGCGCCAAGTCGAGATTGCGCACCGACCACAGGCGGTTGAATTTGAAATAGACCGAAACGATCAGTAAAAACGACAGATAAAACCACGTCGGATTATTGACGTAGTATCCGTGCAAGATGAAATCCATCGAGTCTTCAGCCGGGCTGGCATGTTCGTCGGCAACCAAGCCTGATGGTCGCACAACGTGCTACAGCCCCGCTCCTTTCCAGAAAAGGAAGCGGCTGCGAGAACCCTCCTCGTATGTCTGCGCAGTCTGTATATGGGACCCACTTCGCAAAACACCGTGCTTCCCAATTCACGGCGTTTCGCTGACCTATGATACGCTCAAACGCCCGAAAATCCAAGTGAAGGCGGTCAAGACCACCCCAAAATGAGCGGCCCGGTTGCCATTTGGCTGCCGTGGCCTATTCAACCGCTTCGGTTTTCCCAAGTTCTCACGGGTCGGTTGTTTCGCATCGCCCGGTGCCAACACTCATGTCACCGGATCCTTCAAAAAGCAGTGCCGCCGGCACTGCCACGCTGGCAACACGTATCGTCTTCAGGTTACAATGGTTGAAATGGCGGTGCCAGGTCCTGCGAACGCATTGTTTTTCTGCGAATCGTCGGGCCGGGCAGGTGCCGTCTGTAGAGGATCAGAATTCGGCGTCATCGGGTGCAAGCTGGGGTGGGCTTGCGAATGACGCCCCCCGACGGGATTCGGGGCGACTTTTGATGAGCGGGTTTACGAGTCGGGTCAGGCGGGCTTTCATGGCTCTTCTGTTGACGTTGGCTGGCATTTCGGCAGACACCTGGTCGGTCGAAGTCGATTCCTCGCCCCGAGTGCTGGGCCGGGCCGAATCGGCCCAGATTCGCCTTGATCACCGTTCCGTGTCGCGCGAGCATTGCCGATTCTGGACCGAGGGAGGCGAATGCTGCGTTGAAGACTGCGGCAGCACGAACGGCACCTATGTCAACGGCGAACGCATTGTGCGTGCGAAAATCGTCGAAGGCGACCGCGTTCTCGTGGGAAAATTTGAACTGGTTCTGGGCAACAGCGATCATTTTCGCGACACGGTCGATCTGCCCCAAGCTTCCGACTCGACAATTGTCACCAACGACCCGGTGGCAGAAGAAAGGCGGTTGGCGGCCGCTGTGCATCACCGGCTCACCCCGACGCATCGCATCGGTCTGCCCAACCTGCTCGTCGACGTGGCCTATACCCCGAGCGGGGCCTTGGCGGGCGACTGTTTCGAGTGCTTTGAACTGCAAGACCGCTGGATCTTGGCCCTGTTCGACCCCATGAATCACGGGACGAGTGCGGCGCTGACTGTCATGTTGCTCAGGTCGGAATTGCAGCGCTGGATCGCCCTCACCGAGCAGCCGGGAAAATGCCTGGAATGGATCAACAGCGAACTTCTCGCCCTGAGGATCAACGACCTTTACATCGCGGCCACTGTGGCCATGTGGTTCCCCCAGACCCAATTGCTGCTGTTCGCCACTGCCGGGCAACAGGCGCCGTTTCTGATTCGCGACAAGACCATTCATCACCTGGGTGACGTTGCCGGCGGCTACCCCCTGGGCGTGACCGAAGGCGAGCACTACGAAGAACGGCTGTGGCAGTTGAAGCCGAAGGATCGCGTCTTCTTTTTCACCGATGGTCTGTGCGATGCGGTCCGCGATACAAAAGCGAGCAGCCCGGCGATCCAACGGATCGCCGAACGCTTACGCGACGCTGGCGGCGAGTCGTTGCCAATCCAGGTGCAGCGAATCTTTCAGGACCTGTCGACGGACATTCGCGACGACGCATTGATCGTGGGTTGCGAAGTCGTTGCCGGATCATAATGAATTGTCGCCTCTCCCCTGCGGGAAACGTCAGGTCTGTTCTTCTCGCCCTCAAGCCGGTAATGTTATGTTGGGTGGGGTGATTTTTGACCGCTTTTGTACATCCGTCCCAGAAAAAACCACGATGAGGATTTCGACATGCTTTCCTTTTCGCATTCTCGATGCGCTGCAATCGTTGCCTGCGTGCTCAGTTTGACATGCGTCTATCGACTGCCCGCCGCCGACGCGGCACCGCCGCGCGGCCTCGATCCCGCCGCACTGCATGCGGCCCGGTCGCGGGCGGCTGAATTCCTGAGGACCACGCAAGCCGACGACGGTAGTTGGACCGCCCCCACCAGCCCCGGTGTCAGCGGGCTGGTCGCCGCGGCGCTGTTGAACAGCGGCGTTAAACCCGACGACCCGATGCTGGCCAAGGCCCTGAAGCGGTTGGAGGCATTCGTCCAGACGGACGGCGGCATCTATTTCGAGAAAAGCGACCACAGGAATTACGAAACCAGCATTTGTTTGCTCGCGTTTCATGCGGCGAATCGCGACGGACGCTACAACACCCTCATCGCGAATGCCCGCGACTTTTTGAAAAAACTCCAATGGGACGACAGCGAAGGCGTTAAGACTTCCGACGCGATGTTTGGCGGGGCGGGTTACGGCAAGTCGCAGCGCCCGGATCTGTCGAACACGGCCTACCTGCTCGATGCGCTCAAGGCGGCGGGTGTGGGGCCCGACGACCAGGCCATGAAAAACGCCATCGTCTTCATTTCCCGCTGTCAGAATCTCGAATCTGAGGCCAATACACTGCCGTTCGCCGTCAAGGTGAATGACGGCGGCTTCTATTACACCCCCGCAGCCGGGGGAAATTCGCAGGCGGGCAATGTTGCCAATGGCGGGCTGCGTTCTTATGGCAGCATGACGTATGCTGGGTTGAAAAGCATGATTTACGCCGGGGTGGGCCCCGACGACCCGCGCGTCAAGGCGGCGTTTCAGTGGATCAAAAAGAACTACAGCGTCGCCGAAAACCCGGGTTTGGGAAAGCAGGGGCTGTTCTACTATTACCACACGTTTGGCAAGGCGCTGAGCGCCATGCAGGTCGACATGCTCCAAGACGCCCAGGGTGTCGAGCACGATTGGCGCAAGGAACTGGGCGAGCATTTGTTGTCTTTGCAACAGGCTAACGGTGGCTGGACAAACTCCGAAAAACGGTGGATGGAAGGCGACCCGAATCTTGCCACGGCCTACGCGCTGCTGGCGCTCGTGTATTGCGAGGCCCCTGCGAAGAAATGACGGCGGCGGTTTCACCGGTCCGATACGACACGTGCGATTTTCCTGGTTCGTTTGCGTGCCGGCCTGGTTGGCCCTGCGAAAGTGGTTCGGGTTTTATGCAGTGGGTTGCTTTCGATGCGGTGGGAACCCTCATTTTTCCCGATCCACCGGCCGACGTCGTCTATTTTGAGGCCGCGCAGCGGTTCGGGTCGCGATTGTCGCGGGCCGAAATTGCGGTCCGGTTCAGCCGCGCATTTCGCGACGCCGAAAAGTTGGGTGTCGTGGCAGGCAGCGCCGCCCACCAGTCCCTCGTCGGCGCTCCTTACGCGACGAGCGAACGGGATGAAATCGAGAAATGGCGGTTCATTGTGTCGCGGGTCATCGACGATGCAGCCGAACCCGCCACCTGCTTTGACGAACTGTTCGCGCATTTTGCCCGCCCCGGTTCGTGGCGGTGCTGTGCCGACGCGCCGGCCGTGCTGACCACACTGCGGGCTGCGGGTTGCCGGCTGGCGCTGGCATCGAATTTCGACGGTCGGCTGCATACGATTTGCGACAGCCTGCCGCTGCTCCGTTCGATGGACCTGTGCGTGATTTCATCGGAAGTCGGCTGGCGCAAGCCCAGCCCCCGGTTCTATGAGGAATTGCTGAAGCGGGCGAACTGCCTGCCCCACGAAATGTTGATGGTTGGCGACGATTTCATCAACGACGTTTCCGGGGCACAGAGCGCCGGTCTGGCGGCGATCTGGCTGAACACGCGGGCACCGGCCGGCGGTGAATACGTCATCACGCGGCTGAGTGAATTACCGGCAGCGATTGCCGCGCTCGGCCAACGCACCACGCGTCAATCGCAAAGCGGGGGGAGTGCGCCATGACGACGCCCGCCAGAAAAGCCGGCTGGGTCGCCATTCAATTGAACCCGCGTTCGGGGTCGAGGTCGCAACGCGGACGGGTGCTTGAGCTCGAGCGCACCCTGCGGGCTGCGGGGTTGCGGCCACGGGTGTTCGAAGACCGCGATGAACTGGCGGGGTGGTGCGCCGAACTCATTCGTCACGAAGGCGATGCGCTGATTTGCATCGTGGCGGCCGGGGGCGATGGCACGGTCGCCGATGTGTTCAATCGCTTTCCCGGTGCGCCCGTCGCCATCCTTCCCGCGGGAACCGAAAACCTGCTGGCCCGATTCCTGAAGATTCCCCAGTCAGGCCGCGCCGTGGGGCAGATTATTGTCGAGGGTGCCCGCCGCAAGCTTGATCTCTGCCAGTTGGGTGCCCGCCGATTTGCACTTATGGCCAGCGCCGGGTTCGACGCCGAGGTTGTACGGCGGCTGCACGGTGCACGCACGGGCCGCATTCGCCGCAGCAGTTATTTCCAACCGATCTGGCAAACTCTGCGTATGTATGACTACCCTGAACTCCGCCTGTGGGTCGATGACCAACCGGCGCCGCTGGTGGGGCGGCTGGCAATTGCCGTCAATTTACCCGCATACGCACTCGGCCTGCCCGTCGCCGCGGCCGCGCGCGGCGACGACGGGTTCGTTGACCTGCGGCTGTTTCAACGCGGATCGGCGTTTCAAATTTTGCGGTATTTTCTTAACTTACTCACGGCGGGGCACGAGCGGCTGGGCGACGTCTGCTCGCTGCAAGCCCGCCGCATTCGCATCGAATCGGATCGGCCGGTTCCGTTGCAGGTCGATGGCGACCCCGCCGGGTGGACGCCCGCCGAAATCAGCGTGCTGCCCGCGGCGCTCGAAGTCTTCGTGAATGCGACTGCCGCCGGCGGCCAGCCAGGAGTATGACCGATGCCCGCGAACCCCGTCACAATCGGCCCGCATCGTTGTGGAGCCGGGCAGCCGCTGCTGTTCATTGCCGGCCCCTGCGTGATTGAATCGGAGCGGCTTGTGCTGGACGTCGCCGTGCGACTCGCCGAAATCGCCGCCGAGGTGCAGGCGCCGATCGTGTTCAAATCGAGCTTCGACAAGGCCAACCGCACGAGCGTGAGCAGTTTTCGCGGGCCGGGTCTGCGGGCCGGGCTGGAAATCCTCGCCAAGGTCCGCCACCAAACCGGGTTGCCCGTGCTGACCGACGTTCACGAACCCCACCAGGCCGAGCCGGCTGCCGAAGTCTGCGATGTGCTTCAGGTGCCGGCGTTTCTCGCCCGGCAAACCGACCTCGTTCGCGCCATTGCCGAAGCAACGGCTCGCAGCGGTGGGGTCATCAATGTCAAGAAGCCGCAGTTCATGGCGCCCGAAGACATGCAGCACGTCGTCAACAAATGCGTTGCCTTTGGCAACCCGCGCGTGTTGCTCACTGAACGCGGGGCAACGTTTGGCTACCACCGCCTGATCAACGACATGCGGGCTATTCCCGTGATGCAGGCCCTGGGGACACCCGTCGTGTTCGACGCAACGCACAGTGTGCAGCTTCCCGGAGGTGAAAAGACAGGCGGCGAACGGGAAATGGTGGGGCTGGTGGCGCGGGCGGCGGTGGCGGCCGGTTGCGACGCCGTTTTTTTTGAAACCCACCCCGACCCCGATCAGGCCCTCAGCGACGGGCCGAACATGATTCCACTTCACGAATTGCCGGGCTTGATGCGGCAGTTGTTGCGATTGCGGGCCGCATTGTGAACACACCATTTTCCCGTTTCAGCGCTCGTTCAGGATCATCATGCCGCCATCGTTCTTGTCGATGATTGCCGCCCGCGATCAGGCCCGCCGCCTCCTTTGGCCGTGGGGCGGGCTGTTGTTCGTGCTGGCCGCCGCGGGTTGCGATTCGACGCCGGGGCCTGCCGGCTCAGGCAAGACCGGCAACGCACAGGCCGTCGGTTCGCCGGCTGCCGAAGATGCGCGATGCGATGACATGCTGCGCAGTGTCGCTGATACCTTTCAACTGGGCGGCCTGGCCGCGCGCTCGGATCTCGATTTCGGCGTGTCAATGATCAACCAATGGCAGCAGTTCTGCGGCAAGAGCTTGCCAGCCATTGACACCGGGTTGCCTGCATCGGCCGAAAAACAGCTCACTTCCGTTCAGGCGGCGATCATTAACGAAGCCCGGTTCGTGCGTCGCGACGGCGAACATTTGCGCCGCTGCGTGCTGTTCAAGGGGGTGAACGCCTGGGCCCAGGGCCGCGGCGACAACGAGTTGACGCGGGTGGATCATCTGTTTCAGGCCCTCGTACGCGCCGTCGATCTTGTCGCCAGTCAGCCCGCCCATCTGCCGCTTGACCCGTACCAGGTATTGCTCCTCGGCAAGGGAACGGTTCGCGATCGGGCGTGGATATTTTCCGGTCTTTTGCGGCAAATGAAAATCGACTCGGCTCTTTTGTTTCGACCCGATACGCCGGGTGAAGTGATGGATTCGGCTGAGGCGCCGACACCGATGCTCGTGGCCGTGTTTCTCGATGGCCAGGCGTATCTGTTCGACCCGGCATTGGGGCTGGCCGTTCCGTCGCTGGCCGCGAAGGGCGCGGTCCGGCCTGCAACCCTGGCCGAAGCGGCCGAAGACCCGGCGGTGTTTCGCCAGTTCGACCTCGACGCCAACAGCCCCTACGCCTGGAGCGCGGCCGATCTGCGAAGGCTGCGTGTGGCAGTCGTGGGCGGCGCCGAGTACTGGTCGCCGCGCATGCTGCGATTGCAACCTCAATTCACCGGCGATCGATCGCTGGTCATTGCCGACGGCCTGGGCGATTCGGCTGGGCAACCCGGGTTGTGGTCGCGCATTGTTCGTGCGGGGGGCAAATACTGGGCTGATGACGCACTCACGTTGTGGAATTACCCCGACGCCGCGCTCTCTGCCCGCGATGCGCTCTCCGCCAGCCAGCAGCAGGAAATGCAACGCATTCGCATCACTTGGGATGCCCCCTTGAAATTAAGCGTCGATCCTGCCGGCCAGATCTCGGCGGCGAAAGGCGAGGGCGACCACTTGAAAACCCGGCTGGCCCACGTGAGCGGAGAATTCGCCAGTGCCATCATGGGGTATTCCGCACTTCGCCTGGCGTGTCGACTCCCCCGGCAATTAATCGTCCCAAATTATATCCAGGTGATGTACGGCCAGACTGACGACAACGCCGCGTTCTGGACCGGGAGCGCGCAGCTCGACCAGGGAGCCTTCGCTGTCGCGGCAGACACGTTTCAGAAGTACCTCAAGGCCCACCCCCAGGGGGCGTGGGTGAACGCGGCCCACTACCAGCGGGCACTGTGCCTGGCCGCTTTGAACCAGCAGGCTGAAGCGGCTGCCGCACTCGATGATGTACCGTCCGACGCCCCCCAGTACGCAGGTTGCCAACTGCTCATTCGCCGCTGGCGAAATCTGCCCCGGGCTCACGGCAGCAAATGACCCGGTCACTCGCAATCGCGAACGCACCGAATCATTAGGGACCTTCTCCCGAATTTGACGGAGGCACATTGTTTGTTGGGGGCCGATTTCGTAAATTTCAAAGTTTGGAGCGTCGCGGGTCAATGAGCAGCGGGATTGAATTGAGGACAGCTTGTGCCGGTGACCACGATTGCAGAGTTTATCGAACTGGTGCGGGCCAGCGGGCTGCCGACCGCCGAAGCGATTGCCGAATTGGCGGCGACCAGCAGCGCCACGACGCCCGCCGAGCTCGCGCCGGCGCTGATCGAGCGCGAGTTGCTCACACCCTGGCAAAGCCGGATGCTGCTGGCCGGGCGGCGGAATATTTTTCTCGCCAAGTATGAATTGCGAAATGAACTGGGCCGCGGCGGCATGGGGGCGGTTTTCGAAGCGCGGCAGGGGGCTTTGGGCCGGGTCGTGGCCCTCAAGGTCATGAACTCGGCACTGTTGAAGGACGTGGCGGCGGTCGCACGGTTTCATCGTGAAATTCGCAGCGCGGCGGCCCTCGACCACCCCCATGTGGTGCGGGCGTTTGACGCCGGTTCGGAAAATGGAACGCATTTCCTCGTCATGGAATATGTCGCTGGCCGCGATTTGAATTCGTACGCCCGCAAGTTCGGTAGTTTGCCGATTGACTGGTCGTGCGAGTGCATTCGGCAGGCGGCGCTCGGTTTGCAACATGCGTTTGAACGGGGCCTCGTGCATCGCGACATCAAGCCGGCCAACCTGCTGGTGGCCCGCGATTCTGACACCGGCTGGCCGATCGTCAAGATTCTCGACATGGGGCTGGCCCGATTTTCGGCCGAATCGCAGGCCGACGCTGCCTTGACGCATACGGGCGTCGTTTTGGGCACACCCGATTACATCGCGCCTGAGCAAGCGACTGACATCCGCCAGGCCGACATTCGCAGCGATATTTTCAGCCTCGGGTGCACGCTGTTTCGTTTGCTGACGGGCCAAACGCCCTACGCGGGCAATTCGGTCATGGAAAAGCTCATGGCTCGCACGCTGAAGTCGGCGCGCCGAGCGCAGAGCCTGCGTGCCGAAATTCCGCGGGAACTGGACGAAGCAATTGCCCGCATGCTGGCCCGCGACCCCGCCGCGCGGTTTCAAACTCCGGCTGAAGTCGCCGCGGTGCTGGCCCGATTTGTCGCCAATGCACTGGCGACGCCGGACGGCGGGGTCGTCGCGCGGGTGGCCCCCGCGCCGAGCGCAATGGCCGCAACGCTTTCGGCGCCGCTGGCGAAGGCGATTGCCGCGCCGCCAGAGGCGCTGATCTCGCCATCGCCGCAAGCAATACCGGCCGATGGCCAACACGTTCACAACATCGATACTGAGCGTCTCAGCCACAAAGCGCCGGCCGAACTGACGTTCATGTTACGCAATCTGGCCGAGGTTGCAGCGCCCGCCACGCGCCCTGAACGCCGCAGCGATCGCCCGCGAAGGCGGTTCACGTTGGCGATCGGGTTGGCCGCGTTGCTTGCCGCCGGCGGGTTCGGGGTGTGGGCCTATCAGCGATCGCAGCGGGCGACGTTGATTCTCGACTGGCCCGTCGACGAGCGTGCCGACGCCGCGTTGGAACTCGATGGTCGCAAACAGCTCCTGCCAGCGCAGGGAGACCTGACAATTTTCGGGCGTGGCGGCGCGTGGCGCCTGCGATTCACCCGCACGGGGTACGTAACGCAGGAACAAACGATCACGATCGCTGCGGGCCGCACGGCGAACCTGAAGGTCCGGTGGCAGCCGACTGCTGGGCTCGTTCGCAAACGTGCCTGGCAGGAACTGAAGCTGGCGGCGGACGTCGCATTGAAAACCCTGTCGAGCGGCAGCGTGCAGGCGCGTGCCGACAAGGCGGTGCTTGACGTTCGCGACCGGTTGCTCGATTTTCGCGTGCAGGCCGCCGGTTCGCAGGAATCGATCGCCGCGGCCCGGCTGCTGGCGAAACTGCCATCGCCGCTCGATGATTTGCGGGCCAGCGACATTCCGGTGGCAGAACGGTATTCGTGGCAGCCGCGCGAACTGGTCGCCGCATTGGGGCGGCAAGAATGCTGGCATCCACGTCCTGGACCACAAAACCTGACCTACAGCCCTGATGGAAAAATGCTGGTCAGCACGGGAGGCGACGGTTTTCTGCGAATCTGGGATGCCGATACGATGCACCTGCAAGCGACGATCGGCAATCAAGGCGGTCGTGTGTTCTTTACGCCCGATTCCAGGACATTGATTTCTGTGAGCGGCGGAGAAATCCGCACGTTCGAATTGTCGGGCGCCGACGTGGTGCGGTCGCAGGTTTTCGAAGTCGACTGGTACGCGCAGTGGAGCGCGATTTCGCCCGACGGCAATTTACTGGCCGTCTCAGATGCCCGCAACCAGTTGCATTTGCTGGACATGAAAGACCGCATACCACGACTCCTGGTTTCCTTCGAGCCGCATCGCGGTACCATTCGCCCGGAAGGCAATAGCGCGCCATTATTTGGAATGGCGTTTACGCCCGACAGCCGATTGCTGGTCACATACAGCCTGATCGGTGAAGTCCAGGTGTGGGAACTCCAGGGAACGAACCTGCCTCGATTGCGCGACACCTTGCTCGATCGCGATTGGATACTCCAGGCTCACCTGGCCGTTTCGCCCGATGGAACAACGCTGGCGGTCGGCACCTACGGCGGCATGCGAATCTGGGATCTCTTGCGGACAGGCTCGCAGTCACCGCAGCGTCTCGACGGCAGCGCTCACATGCGGCCGCTCGTGTTTTCGCCCGACGGCCGCTGGCTGGCGACCGGTCACCAATGGGGCGCGATCCACCTGTTTGACTGGCAGGCGCCGCAGCATCCGCTCGTGGCGACGCTCTCGGCCCACGAAACCTGGCTGTGGAGCCTGGCGTTTTCGCCCGATTCGAAAACGCTGGCCTCCTGCGGGGTCGAACAGACAATCCGCACCTGGACCGTGGCCGGCCCCGACACGCACGAACGGGTTTTCCCGCACACTGGCAGAGAAATCGGTATTTGGGGGCAGCGGTTCGATGCGCGCGGGCGGTGGCTCATGACCTGGGGGGGCTCAGGCCAGATTACCTTTTGGGATACGACAACCGGCCGGGAAATTCGCCGGCTGGGCGATCGCAACAATCAGAACGCCATCAGCCGCCTGGACCTAACCACCGACCAGTCACAAATAGCCGTGTACCGGCCCAATTTGCAGCAACTGACGATTGTTGATGCATCCAGCGGCGACGTTCAGGCCACGGCGGTACTTACGTTCGGTTGGCGCCTCGAAGAGCTCAAATTCCGGCCCGACGGCAAGGTCCTGGCAGTTCAAGCCACTTCGGGCGACTGGCAGATCTACCGGGTCGCAGCGCCGGGCGGCGACTTAAAACTGCTTGAAGAACGGAAGGGGGTTGCAGCCTTCGACTGGTCGCCCGATGGGCGGTGGCTCGCTCTGGCCGAAAGCCGCAACGACCACGAGAAGGAGTGCCAACTGCACGTGCTGGACGCCAAGACGATGCAGCCGGCGTACAGCCTGGGCGACCTCAACCGGCCTCCCAGGTTCCTGCGGTTTTCACCCGACTGCCTGTCACTGGCCGCCACATTTGATCATACGGAGAGTCAGCCTGACTCGATCATGTTGTACAATCTGAAGGAACGCAGGGAAAGCAAGTCGCTCGTACTCCGCGCGGCGCTCGATTCGCTGGAATTCTCTTCAGACGGATCGCAATTGTTGTACGGCGATGCCGGCGGAGTCGTCGCAATTCTCGATGCCCGAACGATGTTAATCGATCAAACGTGGGAATTGCCGGCCTGGAGCGCCGCAAACGTCCGCGCCAGCTTTTCGCCCGACGGCCAGTACGTCGCGGTGACTTCGCTGTTTCCCGTCGTCTACGTATTGAAAGCGCCTCGCGACGAACTCGCCCCGTAGGCCGGTCGCTCCCGGTAAGCCGCTCGCGGCGCGCGTCAGCGCCGGCACAGGGGCCGTTCAGGCGGCGGGGCCCACCCGCCGGCCGAAGATACGCGGCACAATTGCCGGTGTCGTGCGGCGATAGTCGAGGTATTCTTCGCCAAACTTGGCAATCAAGGCCCGTTCTTCGACCCTGACGCGCAGGGCCAGGAGAACTCCATAGGCGGGCAAAGTCAGCGCAAGCGTCAACAACGCACGGCCCAACAGGCACGTACCGATCAGTTCCAGCAGCATCGCCAGGTAATTGGGGTGGCGGCAATAGGCAAACGGGCCAAGGGTCAGCAGGCGATGATTGGGTTTGATGTCGACGTCAATGGCCCAGAATTCGCCCAGCGTTCGCAACACGGCCCGGCGAATGAAAAACGAAATCAGGAACAGCCCGCCGCCTGCGAGGGAAGCGCCCCAGCCGAGTGCCTCATCGCCCAGCCAGCACTCGGCCACGCTGCCCAGCGTGAACCCGAGGTGCACCACGATCAGCCACAGCGCCAGCGAATGCGGCTTCCGCCCCAACACGCCCCGATCGTTGCGCAGGATCTCCATGGCGCGTTGCACCAGCGAGCCGGCGGCGAACAGTGAAAACAGGAATGGGTAATTGATCGGCATGTGTTCGAGACCGCCCCGTGTGCGGCACACTCCTGTTATTCGAGTACGATTTCCAGGTGAGGAAGCGCCGTCTGAATTTCGCGGACCGCGGCGGGCGAAATTGCCGCCGTCGCCTGATGGCACAGGTAGAGCCGTTCCAGGCATTTCAGCGGCTTGAGTTCGGCGATTGCCGCGTCGGTCAGGTTTCCTCCCAAATACAATCGTCTGAGGCTTTTGAACGAGTTCAACGTTTTCAGGTCGGCGTCGCGCAGTTCGCCAGAGATGAGCGTGACGCCCACGACTTCGTCAATGCCGTTCATCCAGCTTCCGGGGGCGTGGCGACGAAGCCAGGCCGGCCCGGTCTGCCGGATTTCGATCGAGCCCCCCAACCGTTCGATTTCCTCGATCGCCGCAAATTGCGATCGGATCGACAAGGTCACGTGCAGCCCGGCGGCGGCCAGCAGCGCCAACAGCCCGGTCAGCGACCATCCGAGGCGCAAACCGGGGCGTTGCACACTGGCGAGGTCTGAGGTCATTGGCAACTAACCACGCAGGGGCGAGGTTCAACCGGCAGCTACGGCGTTAGCCGCGGTTCAAACCAGACGGCAAACGCGCGTGCCGAATCTCCCGGGCACAAGACCCGCAATTCCAGGCGGGTTAATCGGCCCAGCCTGACTTTGCAGGGGCTCATTTTGCCCGGCTTGGAAATGGGGCCTGACTTCCAGAGCGGCTTGCTATTGCCCCACACCTCAAAGGTTTGAGGAGTCGCGGGGGCTTCGGTTCCATCCTGCAGGCCCACGCCCGCCTCGAACATTTTGAATCGCCGCTTGCCCAGGTCGAAACTGACGCTGGCAAATCCATTGGCGCGGGGATGCATGAAAATGCCATGCGGAGCCTCTTTGGCGTTCAATCGAATCGTGTCGTTAAAGGGGGTCTTGCCCCGCCGGTTGAACCAGTTTTTTTCAACCTGAATGTTGAGAGGTTCGAGATCAGACAGAAACACCACGCCCTCGTCTTCCGAGTCGCCGGTGGTCGAACTGGCGGCAGCGAGCCGCTTTTCAATGCGAGCGCGGGTCAACCCCGACAGTTCCTGCACCACGACGAGATACCACTCTGAAGCCCGCATCCGGGCATGCATGCGGGCCACCGCCGCCTGTTGCTCGGCGACCTCCCACCAGGCGTCGCCCAGGGCCACGTATTCGGCTTCGCCCGAGGGGCGGGCCAACTCTTTCTGCGCCACGGTTCGCAACGCTTCGTCGTTTCCCCGCGCCAGCAGGGGCAACCCGCGATCCCAGTCGGCCTTTTGCAGGCACAGGTAGCAGCCAGCCGTCAAGTTGGCCGCCCGATCTTTCGGATTGGACTTGAGCGTTTCAAAGGCGGCACGCACGCGTTCGAACCGCGACTCGGCTTCATCGAGTTCTTCGCCGCGGGCGGCGACTTCTTTGGCTGTGTCGGTGTTGCGCGCTTTGCGGGAAGTGGCCAGCGCCAATTCGTACAGTCCGCGTCCGGCCTTGTAATTGTCTTCGACGAGGGCCACGGCGATCAATTCCAGCGCTTCTTCGGCGACCGCAGCATTCAGCGCAGCCGGAACAGTAGCCCCTTTGCTCATTTTCTCCAGGAATTCCAGCTTCATTTCCAGGGCGGGAACGCGATAGCGCTCAGTCAACTGGTCGATCGCATCGAGCGCCAACTCGACTTCGCCTGCGGATACGGCCAAGTCGCGGGCGGCGGCCAGCATCGCGAAATTGCCCGCCGGGTCGTTGTCGGAATTCGAAATCCCGGCCAGCAACTGCCGGGCCAAGGCGACCTTTTTGACGGGCGTTTTCGCCTTCGTGAATTCCGACTTGAACACGTCCCTGACGCGCTTGTCAGCCTGCTGCTGATCGGCTTCGGCGGGAATCGGCAGCTTGTCTTCATCGACAACCTTGGCCGACAGAATTCCGAACGGGCTTTCCTGGTCGTCGCGGTCGCGCGGCTTCATTTCTTCTTCGTCGGCCCCGACTTTTTTCTTCGACGCGGCTGGAGAGGCCTCACCCGCCGTTTCAGAGGCCGGTTTCTTCTTTGTCGCGCGCGTTCGCGTTTCGGCGGCGACGGCCGGCGCCAGCCACGCGGCGGCCATTGCGGCCGCCAGGAGTGCCGAAAATTCTGGCCGGGCCAGTGTCCGAACAATCGCTGAAAAACCGCGGCCTGAAAAATGCAACGTTGTCGTGTACCCCGGAATGGACCTGTCGTGGTGCATCATTTTCCCTCGATCTCGCATCGCTTCGCCCCGAACCGCCCATGCCACGCCGGCAGAACCGACCACGCAGGCCTGGCGGAACCCTCAACCGATCATTCGGTTTGCATCTTCACCGATCAGGCGTGGCAATGCAAGAACGTTTGCCCATTCCTTGATGGACGCTGCCCTGCTCGATCTCGCTGCGTCACGTCAATAGACGTGGAACCCCCGCCCCGTCTTGCGCCCCAGGCGGCCCGCTTCGACGAGTTGCGCAAGCAGCGGGCAGGGGCGAAATTTGGAGTCGTTCAGATCGCGGTGCAGCACGTTCAGGATCGACAGGCAGACGTCGAGCCCAATCAGATCGGCCAGTTGCAACGGCCCCATGGGGTGATTGCAGCCGAGCTTCAGCAGCGAGTCAATTGTGTTCGCGTCGGCGACGCCCTCCAGCAGCGCGTATGCCGCCTCGTTGATCAGTGGCATCAGCACGCGGTTGACCACGAAACCCGGACGATCGGCGACAACGAATGCCACCTTGCCCAATCGTTCGGCCAGTTGGCGTGTCGCGTCGAGCGTGGCCGGCGATGTCTCGGCCCCCCGCACAATTTCAACAGGCGACATGACCGGCACGGGGTTGAAAAAGTGCATGCCCAAGACGCGATCGGCCCGGTGCGTCGCCCCGGCCAACCGGGAGATCGAAATGCTCGAAGTGTTCGTGGCCAGGATCACCGCCAGACCGCACACCTGGTCGAGCCGCTGGAAAATCTCGCATTTGACCTGTTCATCTTCGCTGGCGGCCTCGATGACAAAGTCGGCGCTCGCCAGGTGGTCGAGTTCGGTTGTCCAGCTCATGCGCCCTTCCAAGTCGGCGAGCGTTTGCCCGCCGACCCGGCCCCGGGCGATTGCGTGTTGAAACGCCGCCTGCAGCGCAGCGCGGGCGGCGGTGCGTTCGTGCTCATTCAGAACAGCCACGACAACCTCGAACCCGTGAGCCACGGCGGTTTGAATGATGCCCCGCCCCATGGTCCCTGCACCCACGACGGCAATCCGGCGAATTTCCATTTTGCAAACGCCGCCTTTCTCAGCAATCGCAACGTTCGACAACCAAGGCCACGGCATTTCCGCCGCCAAGGCACAGGCTGGCCACGCCCCGGCGCAGTTTGTGCCGTGTCAGGGCCGCCAGCAGCGTGACCAGCACCCGGGCGCCGCTGGCCCCGATCGGGTGGCCCAGGGCAATGGCCCCACCCTGCATGTTGACCCGATCCGGGTCGAGTTGCAAGCCGCGGACACAGGCCACCATTTGCGCCGCAAACGCCTCGTTGATTTCAAACAGGTCGATTTCGTCGAGTCGCAACCCGGCTTTGTGCACCGCGCCGCGAATCGCTTCGACCGGGGCGAGAAAAATCTCGCGCGGCGCGACGCCGCTGGTGTGCGCGGCGAGAATTTTCGCTTTCCACGGGGCGGCAGCGCGGGCCGCACGATCGGCACTCGCGACGATGACCACCGCGGCTCCGTCGCTCAATGTCGAAGAATTCCCCGCGGTGACTGACCCGTCATTGCGAAATACGGGCTTCAGCCGGGCCAGTCCCTCCAGCGTCGTGTCGGGGCGCGGCCCTTCATCGGCAGCCACGAGTACCGTGTCCGACCGCGTTCGAACCGGCACCGGCACGATTTCGTTCTGAAACGCCCCCGCCGTCGCCGCCCGGGCCGCCCGCAATTGACTTTCAAGCGCGAAGGCGTCCTGATCGGCCCGGCTGACGCCGCAGGTTGCGGCCGTATGCTCGGCGTGGTCGCCCATGTGCCGGTCTTCGAACGCGCACCACAAACCATCGTGAATCATGGAGTCGATCAACCGGCCATCGCCCAGTTTCCAGCCTTCGCGGCCACCGCGCAACAAATGCGGCGCGCACGACATGTTTTCCATGCCGCCCGCCACGACCAGTTGTGCGTCGCCGGCGCGAATGGCCTGGGCCGCCAGCATGACCGCCTTCAAACCCGAGCCGCACACCTTGTTGATCGTCAGTGCGGCCACGGTCGGGGGCAGCCCGGCCTTCAGCGCCGCCTGGCGCGCCGGCGCCTGGCCGACACCGGCCGGCAGCACCATGCCCAGGATGACTTCATCGACTTCGGCCGGCATCGCTGCCGCCCGCGACATGGCCTCGCGAATCGCGACAGCCCCGAGTTCAGGCGCAGAGACGTGGCTCAGACCGCCGAGGAACTTTCCAATCGGCGTTCGAGCGCCAGCGAGAATGTAGGGTTGCGACATCGGAATTTCGCCTCGTCAGAGGAAGTGGCACAGTACACAAGCCCGCGTTCGGCCTTGCGGACGTCTGAGGTTTCCTGAGGTTATCCTTCGCGAAGTTGGCGCCGCGCCGCAATCGATCAGGCCGTAAGGGCCGGCTGAATTCAGTATACCGATTCGCCGCGAGAGAATGGCGCGCGATCGCCAAACAGAGTAAAGACAAACTGGGTTAACGCCCGACAAGCGGCGTAATCTGGAGGGATTTTGCCATGTGGGTCGAGTTTTCCTGAAGAAGTACGCAGAGTTTGCCGAATTTTACGATTATGCGAGGGCTCCCTGTCTCCTCGGCGTTGGCTGTTTCATTCGTGATTCGGATGTGCTCGATGGGCCGTCTTCCCTGCTTTTGGTTGTGGTGCGCAACCTGTTGGGTGGGCCTGTTGCCAGTGCGGTTGTGTGCGCAACCGGCCGCACGGGGGCAAAACCGGCTCAGCGTTGTGCCCGCCCCCAGTCGCCCCCGGTTTGCCATTATGGGGCAGATTGCCCGGGCAGGAACCTATGAATTCGACGCCCCCGCGTCAACAGCGCGGCTGTCAGACCTGGTCGAGAGAGCCGGGGGCCTGCTGCCCGAGGCCTCGGGCAATGTGCGAATTATTCGGGGTGGCCGACCGGGCAATCAAACCTTCTTTTCGCCGCGCACGAGCTACACCCTGCTTCCCGGCGATCTCGTGATTGTCGACCGCCGGGGAAATCGGTCAATCGAAAGCCAGGTCACAACCGGGCAACAGGGAGCGTCAATTTTCAAGTCGTCGCGCAGTGAAGCCCCGGCGACATCAAGCGGATTCGCGATCGGGTTGGTCAATCTGCTCGATTGGCCCGTGGTTTTTGAAGTGCCGGCCGATCAACCGACGCTCAAGGACGTCTTGACCGCATTGCATCAGCCGGCCAACGGACCGGGCGATATCATGCTCATCAAGCCAGGGGCAATTCTCGAAAAGGTCGCATTAGACCAGACTGCCAAGCAGGCGATCAGCGCCACGACGGTGCTGGTCTTCGACCGGAAGCGGATTGATCTGGCTGCGCTGCCACGGCTGGCGCCGCTCATCCGATCGTCGGAAATCGAACCTGCCGCAGTGGAACCTGTCGCTGCGAGACCGGCCAGTGTCGCGACACCGCCCACCCAAATACCGCGCGGCCAATGGCCTGCACCGGTGTCGCCGACCGTTCCCGCCGCGATCGCCATTGAGCCCGCTGGCTCGGCCAGCGCCCCGGGCGACGGCCGGTCTGCCGACGCCGCGTCGGCATTGCCATTATCGACGATTCCATCGGTCCCAGACGTTGACCGCGGGCGACAGACGCTGACGACGATTCCGCCCGCTGTTGCCGTGGCGCCTGCTCCGGCACCGCCCGCAGAAGCCGAACCCCGATCGGCAACGCAGACGGCGACAAAAAAGTCACACCGTCGCAAAACGCTCGGCCGGCTGGCGAGCGACGCGAACCAGGATTCATTGACACCTGTTGGCTGGGGCGTGTTGACCGCCGCCGGTCTTGGGGGAATGGCACTTGGGGGGTTTGTGTATCGCGGCAAGCGTCGCCGTGCGATTGCCGCACGGCCTGTGGCTCGCGACACCCCGGCTGGGCACTCGCTGGATGACCTGATTCAAAACCGCGTCGTGATCGTGGCAGAACCGATTGTTCTGCCGCATCGATTGCAACTCCACGGTCGGCCCGGCGGGGTCATTTCGCATCAGGTCAATCGCGGGCACCCGCCTGAACCGCCGCAACCTCACTTTCGACCTCAACCGGTGCGAATGGCAACGGTTGCTCCGTTTGAAGCCGCGGCGGCGCTGGAGCCGGTTCGCCCCGCGGCCAAAAAGTCGCCGTTTCAGGCGGCCGCCGCGCTGGCGACGTCGAGCGCAGGGCGGCGTGGGCCCGCTTCAAGTTCGCCGCCCGGCGCCGGCGTGCTGGTCGGCGACGACGTGAGCCCCTTGCTGGGCCGCGTCTTGTCGTCAATTCAGGGACACGCACCATGAACATCGGCCTCGACTTGGGCACTTACGCCTTTCGGTCGCTGCGCAGCGTGGGGCCACGGCTGGCAGTACGGCGCTGCCGGGCGGTCTATTCGGTGCTGCCTGACACGCCTGCGCACCGCAAGCTGCTCGATCAGGCGGCAATTTCCTATGCCATTTGTGACAGCAACCTGATCCTCATGGGCGATGCCGCCACGGAGCTGGCCCGGTTGTTTCAAGTCGCCGCGCGGGATCTGCTGCCAAACGGCGAAATTCCCCACGCCGACCCAATCGCACGCCAAGTCATCGCGCAACTGGTCGACGCCCTGCTGCCAGTTCCCGAGCATGTCGGCTCGATTTGCTGCGTGGCCCGGCCCGTTGCCGCAGACTCGGGTCACGCCGGCCTTCGCGCATCGATGGACTTCTTCGACCGCCTGATTCGGCTGCGCGGGTATGTTCCGCTGGGTTTGCATGCGGGTACGGCTCTGGTGCTGGCCGACCTTGTTTCGGAGCGATTTACGGGCGTCGGGGTGACGGTGGGCGCCGCACGGTGCGAGATCAGTGTCGCGTATTGCGGCCAGGAACGCGCGGTGGGCACGGTGCCGCGCGGCGCCAACTGGGGCGACGAACAATTGGCCCGCGAGTGGGGCTGCGCAGGTCAGGACGCGCGGGGCCACACGTTTCTCGATCGCGAACAGGCCGCGCAGAAAAAATCGGCGCTCACCCATTCGGTGCTCGCGCCGGCCACGCGCGAAGAACGGCTCGTCACCGAATTGTACCGGGCGCTGACTGCCGACATCGCGGCGGAGGTGCGCCGGGTCTGTGCCGACGATGCACTTGTCGCCGGTTTGAAGCAACCGCTGGCTGTCGTTTGCGGTGGAGGCGGGGCCCGCCTGCCGGGGTTTTGCGACCTGCTCCAGGGGCAGTTTCACGGCACGGCGGGCGGCCTGCCGCAGTTTCGAGTGCGGCCAGCCAGTTCGGCCGACGACGCCGTCGCGCGGGGCTGCCTGATCCACGCCGAATTGCGATCGGAAGCGTCAACCTCGCCGAGCCGCCGCGCGGCGTGATGCCCGCGCCGGCCCCGAACGGAATTCTGGCACCTGGAAGGGAATTCTCAATGGGGTTGCCCGCAGGCGACCGTCAGCGCGGAAAGACGCTGCCCTGGATGCGATGCACCGCGGCCAGCGCCCCCTTCGC
>JAJXXL010000190.1 GCA_021781115.1 Planctomycetota bacterium | reverse complement strand
AGCGCGGCGCGATGAAAATCTACGCCTTTCCGCTGGGGGCAGAGGGCCTGGTTTCGGGCCCGCGGCAAACACTGCTCGACTTCGGCTCAGAACCGGGGTGCGACGGAATGACGGTCGACAGCGCGGGCAATATCTACCTCACGGCACGCAGCCCGCGCCGGCCCGGCGTGCTCATCATTGACGCGCATGGCCACGAAATCGCGTTCATCGCCACCGGGCCGTCGCAGCCCGGGGCCAAGGAACCGGTCGGGTTGCCGAGCAACCTGGCATTCGGCATCGGCGACGACAGCTCGACGCTGTACATCACCATCGACAAGAGCCTGTACCGGATCGGCCTGAAATCGCGAGGGTTTCCGCGGTTTTCCGCCAAGCCGGGCTAATCCAGGCTCATGGTGACCGTTTTTGATTCGGTGTAGTTGGCGAGCCCGGCTTCGCCCAGTTCGCGGCCAATGCCGCTCATCTTGAACCCGCCAAACGGCGCGCCGGCGTCAAACACGTCGTAGCAGTTGATCCACACGGTTCCGGCGCGAACGCTGTTGGCAATGCGGTGCGCTTTGCCGACGTCGCGCGTCCAGACGGCTGCCGCCAGGCCGTAGCTTGTGCGATTCGCCCGCTCGACAACTTCATCGACCGATTTGAACGGCAGCAGGCTCAGCACCGGCCCGAAGATTTCATCGGTGGCAATCGGCATGTCGTCGGTCACGCCGCCGAAAATCGTGGGTTCAATGAAAAAACCCTTCTTGCCGACGCGCTTGCCGCCCGTCAGGCATGCGGCGCCTGATTCGACCCCCTTTTCAATGTAGCCCAGGATCTTGTCGAACTGGGCCTGATCGACCTGCGGCCCCTGCGTCGTGTCGGGGTGAAACGGGTCGCCCACCTTGCGGGCCTTGGCACGTTTCAGCAGTTTTTCGACGAACTTGTCATGAATTTTTTCCTCGACGAACACGCGGCTGCCGGCGCAGCAGCATTGCCCCTGGTTGAAGAACAGGCCGAACTCGGTACCGACCGCGGCCGCGTCGAGGTCGGCGTCGGCGAAAATCACGTTCGGACTTTTGCCGCCCAGTTCGAAGGTCAGCCGCTTCAGGGTTTGAGCGGCGTCGGTCATGATGATCTGGGCGGTTTTGTACTCGCCCGTAAATGCGATCTTGTCGACCTGCGGGTGCTTCACGAGCGCGGCTCCCGCCGTCGGCCCGTAACCCGGCACGATGTTGATCACGCCTTTGGGAAACCCCGCTTCCAGCGCCAACTCGCCCAGCCGCAGGCACGTCAGCGGGGTTTGCTCGGCGGGTTTCATCACGATCGTACACCCGGCGGCAAGCGCCGGCCCCCATTTCCAGGCGACCATCAGCAGCGGAAAATTCCAGGGAATGATCTGCCCCGCCACACCCACAGGCTCGCGCCGCGTATAGCAGAAATAGTTTCCCCGCACCGGAATGGTCTGGCCCCCGATTTTGTCGGCCCAGCCGGCGTAATACCGAAGGCAGTCAATGACCAGCGGCAGGTCGGCGGCCCGGCTGTCGCGAATCGGCTTGCCGTTGTCAAGTGTTTCGAGCGCCGCCAGTTGTTCGAGGTTCTGTTCGACCAGGTCGGCCAGCCGGTTCAGCAGCCGGCCACGATCGCGGGCGTCCATCTTGGGCCAGGGGCCCGATTCAAACGCCCGCCGCGCCGCCTTGACGGCCAGGTCAATATCGGCCGCGTCCCCCTCGGCCACGTCGGCGATTTTCATTTCGGTGGCCGGATTGTACGTGCCAAACGTTTTTCCGCTGCGGGCGGCGCACCATTTTCCATCAATCAGCAGCCGGGTTTGACCGACCTTGGGTGGGGCAATTGCGGGCGACTTGGCAGCGCTGGCCATGCTGAGACTCCTGTCGAATTGAGCCGGTACGTGTGATGGACAATCCGGGCCCGGTCGCCTCCGAAGGGCGCTGGCCCAAGCCACGCCCCGCATTGTACACGCCAGGCCGCCGCAGGAGTAGAACCCCGGTTCCTGCCGCCTGTGGAATTGACGGCCGCCCCGGCCAGGCGTGATACTACAACTTACCGCCTGGTCGAAGTGGTATGCCCCCGGCGCGTGCTCGAAGAACAAGTCCCTGCTGGGCCGCATTGCCGCGCCTGGCGAATTCATTCAGCCCCACCTGGTCCGATGACTACCCAAGAAGCTCTGACCGATTTGCGATCGCGGATCCTCTCGCGGTACACGCTGCTGTTTTTGCAAACGTACGAAGAAGAGCGGTGGGAGGCCGAACTTTCAAACCTGGCGCTCGAACTCGAGCGGGGACTGGTCGTGTGGTCGATTACCGCCGGGGCTCAGCCGCTGCTTGAAAACGTCGAACCGGGCACGGGCGACCCGCTCGAATTTCTGTTGCAAGTCGAGCAATACCCAACCGATCACCTGTTCTTTGTCAAAGACTTTCACCCCTACCTCACTGACCCCCGGGTCATTCGTAAATTGCGCGACATGGCGCCGGGGCTGATCGCCAACCGCAAAACGCTGCTGTTTGTAGGGCCGGTGGCGCAAATCCCGCTGGAACTGCAAAAAGAAGCCGTCGGCATTGAATTGCCCTTGCCTGGAATGAAGGAACTCGGGGCCGAACTGAAAGCCGTGCTCGATGAGCACGCCACCGCGTCCCGCCGCAGGCTGCATCTTTCCGACGACATTGAAGACCGCCTGCTCAAGGCCGTCTTGGGGCTGACGGCCCAGGAAGCCCGCAAGGCGCTCGCGCGGTCGATTCTGGGGCGCGAAGAAATTGATGATGACGTGTTCAAGGCGCTGGTTTCGGAAAAGCGGCGGCTGGTGCAAGGCTCAGACCTGCTTCAGTTTTACGACCTGCAGGAAGGCGTCAAGGATGTCGGCGGGCTGGAGGGACTCAAGGATTGGCTGGCCCAACGGGCCGAGGCGTTCAGCACCAAGGCCCGCGAACAGGGAATCCCCACGCCCAAAGGGGTGTTTCTGCTGGGGGTGCAGGGCTGCGGAAAAAGCCTGACAGCCCGCGTTGCCGCGCGGCTGCTCAGCTTTCCGCTGGTGCGGCTCGACGCGGCCAACCTGCTGAGTTCCGACCGGGGCAGTTCTGAAAAGAACATGCGCGAAGTGCTCAATCTGATGGAAACGATTGCGCCCGCCGTGCTGTGGCTCGACGAAATTGAAAAAGGGTTCGCCGGCACCGACGCCGACGGCGCTTCGGACGCGACGATGACGCGGCTGGTCGGTGGTTTTCTGACCTGGATGGAAGAACACCGGGCGCCGGTGTTTGTCATCGCCACGGCCAACTCGGTCGCCAAGTTGCCGCCTGAAATGCTCCGCCGCGGCCGATTCGACGAACTGTTTTTCGTCGATCTGCCGAATTTTTCCGAACGCAAGCAGGTGCTGCAAATTCACCTGTCGAAACGCGGCTGGAAGCCTGAGAACTACGACGTCGACCGTCTGGCGAATCAAACCGAAGGGTACAGCGGCGCCGAACTCGAATCGGTTGTCGTGTCGGCCATGCTCGACGCCTACGGCAAGGGGCGCACCATGGCCCAGGACGACCTCGAACTGGCCCGCGACCAACTGGTGCCGCTGTCGGTAACAATGGGCGAGAAAATTTTCGAGCTGCGGGAATGGGCCCTGACCCGTTGCCGCCGGGCGACACCCGACAGCCGCGTGACCCAGATGCTTGAAGAAGAAACCCGCCAGGGGGCGATGGACATTGCGGGCGACGAGCCCGCGGCCATGCCCGAATGGGAACAACTGGCCGAACAGGGGCAATTGAACGCCGCGCTCGTCGAATTCGTGCGATGCCACGACCATGTCGCCTTTTCGCAAATTCAGGAGGCATTCAGCGGCCACCTTGAAACCGCCGGCGAACAGGGGCTGGCGTTGCGGTCAGACCCGAACGTCGTGCTCTGGCTGGGGCTGAGCCCCGAGCTGGCCGAAGCCCTGTCGAAACTGATTGCGGGCAAACGGCTCTACGTGCATGCCGCCAGCGCCGACGTGTATCGCGACTTGGGCAAAACGCCGCGGCTGCCGCCGCTCGAACGGCTGGCGGCCGAACGCATTGCCAAACCCGCCTGGTATCCCGCCGAAATTCGCATTGCGCCCTCAGAAGATGGCAACCCACGGCTGGCCAGCGTGGCGCGCATCAAGCTGAATCAGTAACCCCCGCCCCCGCTGCTCACCGGCGAGTTCAGCCCCCCCACCCCCCCCCCGCGGTTCAGCGCGCCGCCGCATTCTGTTCGAGCTGCCGCAACTGGTCTTTCAATTGTTCATCGCTGGGCATCAGGCCCAATTGCTGCTGCCGGCGGTATTGGGCCTCGAAATCGCCGATCACGGGCGCGAGTTCGCGCCGGGCCGCGTCGCTCATACGGTCGATAAACAGCACGCCGTCAAGATGGTCAATTTCATGCTGAATCGCCCGGCTGGCCAGATCATCGACCGTCAGCTCAAACCCGCGGCCCTCGAGGTCAAACGCTTCGACGACGATTTCCTCAGCACGGCGAACCGGGCTGTACAGCTTCGGAAAACTGAGGCAGCCCTCTTCGTGTTCCTGGCTGCCCCGCCGGTTGATGATTTCAGGGTTAATGAAAATATGTTCTTCAGCCTTTTCTTCAGGATCGGCCGTCAGGTTCAAAATAAACACGCGGTACGGCAGCCCGACCTGGTTCGCCGCCAGCCCGATACCCTGGTGTTCGTACATCAGGTCGAACATCGTGCGGACGATCGCCTGCAATTCGGCGTCGATTTCGACGACAGGTTGCGATTTCCAACGGAGTGCCGGGTGTGGGTATTGTACGATTTGCATGCCAGGGTTTTTGCAAAAGCTGCCGCGTCGTTGCGCGGCCTGAAGGGTTGCCAAACGTCACCAGACCGCCGATCCAGGCCGTACGGTCGTTCGCCGCCCAATCGTGCGTGCCGACCGGGCGAGCCACTTGACCAGCTATTATAGGCACGCCGGCGGGGCGGGTCGAGTGCGGCGGCGCACAATCATTCAAATGCCCCCTGCCTCCGGAGTTGCAAGTCGAGATTGACGACGCCGGGTCAACTCCATTAAAATCAAAATCTGGAGTGCCGGGGCGAACAGCCTCGGCCGGACATCCAATCCGCCGCATGAGGGTTCTGGTACCCGTCACGGCGGGTGTCCCTGTCAGAAAGGAGGTGATTCTACATATGTGTAGTTCTAACCAGAGGTGGGCTGCCTGACAGCAGTAGACGGGCTGCAACGTGGCGTTCCGTTCCGGCAAGTCCGGTGGCGAATGTTCCGGTCAGGCAGCCGCGTGGTTCCTGTTTGCAGCGATCGGGTGTGCGAAACGACTTCACCGAGTCATTTCGCCGCCGCGCCAAATCGGCAACGTCGCCGCAAAACTCCTTCAGATTGGTGGGAAGTTGATCGTGTCGTGTTTGTTGCCTCCAAGTAAAAGTCGTGCACTGACAGCTTCTGCAAACTGCGGCGGCTGGTACGGGTTTTATTTTTGGTTTACCACCTGGAGATTTCCGGGCGGGACAAACACGGCGGGTGGTTGACGACAAACCATTCACCTGAAGTTTCCAGGCCCTGAAATCGACTGCGATTTCAGGGCCTTTTTCGTTGGCGGCCCCGCCGCATGCGTCTGTTCAGATCCTTCTGCTTCAACCGTACCGCAAATCCTCCGAGGAAGTCTGCCATGATTGTTGTGTTAAAACCACACGCCACCCAGGAAATGATCACCCGCATTGTCCGCCGCGTCGAGGCGCTGGGGTTGAAGGCGCATGTCCTCGTTGGCGCCGAACGCACGGTCGTCGCGGCGATCGGCGACAAGCGCGGCGATGCGCAGCTCGAACTCGAATCGTGCGACGAAGTCGAAAAAGTTCTGCCGATCCTGGCGCCCTACAAAATCGCCAGCCGCGAAACCCGCCGCGAACCCACCGTGGTGACGGCGGGCAGCCTTGTAGTGGGCGGCGGGACGATCGGCGTCATTGCCGGCCCCTGCTCGGTCGAAAGCGAAGCACAAATCATGCTGGCCGCCTCCCAGGTCAAGGCGGCCGGGGCAACAGCTTTACGCGGCGGGGCGTTCAAACCCCGAACCAGCCCCTACGCTTTCCAGGGGCTGAAAGAGGCGGGGCTGAAGCTGCTGGCGGCGGCCCGCGAGGCGACCGGCCTGGCCATCGTCACCGAAGTCATGACGCCCCACCATGTCGACATGGTCGCCCAATACGCCGACGTCCTGCAGATCGGCGCACGGAACATGCAGAACTATCACCTGTTGCAGGCGGTGGGCGAAATCCGCAAACCCGTGCTGCTGAAGCGCGGCCCCTCGGCAACGATTGAAGAGTTTCTGCTCGCCGCCGAATACATTCTCGACCAGGGCAATACCCAGGTCATGTTGTGCGAACGTGGCATTCGCACGTTCGAAACGCACACGCGGTTCACGCTGCCCCTGGCCACAGTTCCGTACCTGCGTGAGAAGACGCACCTGCCAATTCTGGTCGACCCCAGCCACGGCACCGGAATCGCTTCGCTGGTGCCGGCCATGTCGGCGGCCTCGATTGCCGCCGGCTGCGACGGCCTGATCCTCGAAGTGCACCCCGACCCCAGCCAGGCGGTGAGCGACGGCGCCCAAACCTTGACGCCCGCGGCGTTCGAAGCCACGATGGCCACCTGCCGCAAGGTTGCCGCCGCTTTGGGGCGAACGATGTAACCCCCGTATTTTTTTGGGCGGCGCATGCCGGCGGCAACTGCCGGCACACCGGGATCTGCCGCGCCGTCGGCCGCTTTCTCCCCTACCGATCGAGCCCCTGCAATGCCCGCCAATTTGACGCCCCAGTACCAGAAGGCCGAGGAGGAATACCGCCGGGCCGAAAGTGCCCAAGAGCAGATTCAATGCCTCGAAAAAATGCTCGTGCTTTTGCCCAAGCACAAGCATACCGAAAAGATGCAGGCCGACCTGAAAACCCGGCTGAAGGAAACCCGGGCCGAGCTTGCGGCCGAGAAAGCGGCCCCCAAAAAAGGGAAGAGCTACCGATTTCCGCGGCAGGGGGCGGGGCAGGTGGTGATCATTGGCGGGCCGAACGCGGGCAAGAGCCGGCTGTTGGCCGCATTGTCAAACGCGCAGCCCGAAGTGGCGCCCTACCCCTACACCACGCGCGAGCCGCTGCCTGGAATGATGACCTGGGAAGATGTCGCCGTGCAATTGATCGACACCCCGCCGATCAGCGATAGCCTGTTTGAGCCGTATCTGCCGAACCTCGTCAGGTCGGCCGACGCCGTGCTGCTCTGTTTTGACGGCAGTTCCGACGACGCGCCCGACCACACTGCCACCGTGGTCGAGCAGTTAACCTCGCGTAAAACGCGGCTGGCCCGCGAATCGGGTTTTGTCGACGACCAGTTCTCGGTCGTCCAGGTGAAAACCCTGCTCGTTGTCACCCGGGCCGACGACGGCGGCGTGCATGACCGCCTGGCGTTCTTCGACGAAATGGCCGTGCTCGATTGCGACCGCCAACTCGTCGAATTCGACCGCGCCGATTCGACCGCCGAACTTTGCAATCGCGTGTACCGGCTGTTGAACGTGATCAGGCTGTACACCCGCGCCCCCGGTAAACCCGCCGATTACAGTTCGCCCTATACCCTGCCCGTCGGCAGCACGGTCGAAGACCTCGCCGCCAAGGTGCACCACGACCTGGCTGACTCGCTGAAATACGCCAAGGTCTGGGGCAGCGGGTTGCACGACGGGCAGAGCGTGGGGCGCGAGCACGTGCTGGCTGATCGCGACATGGTCGAACTGCATGGGGCCTGACCTGCCACAAACGCCGCCTGCCGATGCGGGGCAATAGGGTAAAGACAATGGCCGCGGCGTTGCCGATTGACGAACTCCTGCCCGACCTGATTGCCGGGTTGCGCACCGGCGGGGCGGCCGTCGTACGCGCCCCGCCCGGTTCGGGTAAAACCACGCGCGTGCCACCCGCCCTGCTGGATGCCGGCGCGGCCGGCGGCGGAATCGTGCTCATGCTCGAACCGCGGCGGGTTGCCGCGCGGGCCGCCGCACGGCGGATCGCCTATGAGCGCCACACCGCGGTCGGGGCCGAAGTTGGCTTTCAGGTGCGGTTCGAGCAACAGGTCAGTCGGCAAACGCGGCTGAAAATCCTGACCGACGGCATCCTGATTCGATTGTTGCACGACAGCCCGTACCTCGAAGGCGTCGGGGCTGTCGTATTCGATGAATTCCACGAACGCAGCCTGAATGCCGATCTTGCCCTGGGAATGGTCCGCCGCCTGCAACAGACTGTGCGGCCCGATCTCAAGATCGTGGTCATGTCGGCCACGCTGGACGTCCAGCCGATCGCGGGCTTTCTTGACCCGTGCCAGGTCTACACAACCTCCGGCACGCTGTTTCCCGTAAAAATCGAATACCTGCCGCCGAGCGGGCCACAACCAATGCACATTCAGGTGGCGGCGGGCGTCGCCCGCGTGCTGCCGCAGACTTCCGGCGACATGCTTGTCTTCCTGCCCGGCGTGGGCGAAATCCGCCGCGCCGCCGAGGAACTGTCCGAATTCAGCCGCAACCACAACTTGCTGGTGGCGCAACTGTACGGCGACCTGCCCGGCGACGAACAGGACGCGGTCTTGCGCCCGGCCGATCGGCGGCGCGTGATTCTGGCCACGAACATCGCTGAAAGCTCAGTGACGATCGCCGGCGTTTCGGCGGTCGTCGATTCGGGGTATGCCCGGGTGTTGCGATTTGCCCCCGAGGTGGGGCTCGACCGCCTCGAACTGGCGCGGATCTCGCGGGCCTCGGCCGATCAGCGGGCGGGCCGGGCCGGGCGGACCGGGCCCGGCGTTTGCGTGCGGTTGTGGAGCGAACGCGATCAACGCGGCCTGGCCGACAGCGAGGAACCCGAGGTGCGCCGCAGCGACCTGGCGGGCGCGATCCTGCAATTGGCTTGCTGGGGCGAACCCGATGCGGCGGCGTTTCCCTGGCTGGATCCGCCGCCCGACTCGGCCCTGGTCGCCGCGCGGCAATTGCTGTACGGCCTGGAAGCGATGGGCCGGGCCGGGCCGACGCCGCTGGGGCGGGAAATGGCACGGCTGCCCGTGCATCCACGAATTGCCCGCTTGCTGATCGCCGGGCGGGCGTTGGGCGCCGCCGCGCCCACGGCACTTGCCGCCGCGCTGCTCGCCGAACGCAATCCATTCTTCGTCCCGACGGCCGACTCGACCCAGCCGCGCAGCGCGGCCCGGCACCGCTCTGAGTCAGACCTGCTCGACCGGATGGAGGCGTTGAGCGATTTCGAACGCCTCAGCCGGCGCGATTCGAGCGTCGGCCGTCTCGACCAGGGCGCGGCGCGGTTTGTATTGAGGGCCCGTGACCAACTATTGCAATTGATCGATCAGCGGCGACCCGCCGGCTCGCCCACCCCGTCGGCGGCGGTTGACGAGGCAGTGCGGCGTGCACTCCTGGCCGCGTTTCCTGATCGGGTGGCACGCCGCCGAGAACCCGGTACGCGGCGGGGTCTGCTTGTGGGTGGCAAGGGAGTCAGGCTGGCCGAACGCAGCGCCGTTCTCGACGCCGAACTGTTCGTCTGTTGCGACATCGACGCTGGCGGCGGCGAGGCCCTGGTGCGACAGGCTTCGGCGATTGAGCGCACCTGGCTGCCGGCTGCGCAATTCACGACGACTGAAGAGGTGGCATTCGATGCCGAAAGCGAACGCGTGGTCGCCCGGCGGCAAACCGCCTGGAACGGCCTCGTGCTCGACGATGTGCCCGCGGCGCTGCCGGGGCCGAATCGAGTAGAACCGGTGCTGGCGGCGGCCGCCGCGATGCGCCTCGACCGCGTCCTGCCTCTGGCCGATGACGCCGCCCATAGCTTTCTGGCCCGCGTGCACTGCCTGCGCGGGTGGATGCCCGAACTCGACCTGCCCCCGTTGGACAATGCGCAACTCGTGGCCCTGCTGCCGACGATGTGCTGCGGTTGCAAATCGTTCGACGACCTGCGCCGCGCCCCGTGGTCGCGCGTCTTGCCGGGCATGCTCACGGCCTCTCAGCGACAAGCCCTCGATCGCGAAACGCCCGAACGCCTGACCGTGCCCAGCGGCAGTCAAATCGCAGTGCAATACCAACCCGGGCGGCCACCCATCCTCGCCGTGCGAATTCAGGAACTGTTCGGGCTGGCGGAAACGCCCCGCATTGCCGGGCGGCGTGTCGCCGTCGTCCTGCACCTGCTGGGGCCGAACTATCGCCCCCAGCAAATTACCGACGACCTCCGCAGTTTCTGGAACAACACCTACCCGCAGGTTCGCAAAGACCTGCGGCGGCGCTACCCGAAACACGCCTGGCCTGAAGACCCCTGGAATGCCGCGCCCGAGCGCAAACCAAACCGCCGCAAGGAAACCTGATGCCCCCCGTGCCCTGCCTGACGCGGCTTGGCCCGTGCACCGTCATCAGATTGATTCGGACAGAAACCGGCGAAACGCAAGCATGGTCTGCCGCGCAGCAGCCTCGGGGGTGGGGTGCGCCAGCGCCTCGGCTGAAGCAAACCCGGTATAACCGATCTCCTGCAGGGCCGTGGCAATCGGGACATAGTCGATATGCCCAAACCCGGCGGCACGGCGATTTGAATCGACGAAATGCAAATGCCCGATCTGTTTGCCGCCGACTCGAAGGGCGGCGGCCATGTCAGTTTCTTCGATATTCATGTGAAACAGGTCGGCAAGCAGCACCACGTTGCGAGTGCTCAATTGTTCCAGCAGGCGCAGGCCGGCTTCAACCGTCGTCGCCATATTGGTTTCGTACCGATTGAGTGGTTCGTAGATCAGCGGGGTGTTGTATTGCCGGGCGTACTCCCCCAGTTCATCAAGCGCCTCCACCAGCCAGGCCGTGGCCTGGGCATGGTCTACGCCGTCGCCGCTGCGCCCCTGCATGGAACCGATGATCGCCGGTGCCTGCAAGGCCCCCGCCAAGTCGATGATCGAACGAATAAACGCGCGCGCTTCGGCCCGCGCCGTGCCATCGGGCAGACACAGGTGGCGGCGCTGCTTTACCCAGCCCGCGCCAGTTCCCATGGCGGCGAGGACAAGCCCGTGGTCGTTGAGCAGTTTCTGGACTTGAACGGCATCGAGCGCAGCGGCCGATGGCGGAAAGATCTCAATCGCGTCAAATCCAATTTCCCGAGCCAGGCGGCAGGCGCCGGGCAGGTCGTCCCAAAAAACAAACGGGCCACCTTTCGCTTCAGGCACCAAGCTGACAGTGACGCTCGAACGGATCATGGAACCTTCACATTTTCAGGAGAGCTTAGACGCCGCCAGACATTTCACGAAATGCATTGACTGAAACAAATGGTACCCTGCCCCGGCACTCATTGCCAACGCACTCGGGTTCAAGACCGGCGCTGCTGCGTCAGCCGCTGCGGAACGCATTGTAACAAAGCCAGTTGCACCTGACGCAGCCCCTGAAGCCACGCCGACGCCCACCGTCAGCCGAAGCGCCGCACACGAAGGAAACGGGGCACGAAACCAGACATCCACAAATTGAGCCGGCAACCGAATCACCGGCTCAAGGCCCCACGCGCCCGTTGGACATGCGCTGCGTCAGCCGCGACGTAACTTGTGCATTCGCTGGCAGTTATTCCTGACGATCCTGTCGCCGGGAACACGAGGGCTCCCACCGCGTCAGGTGCATACGGTTGTTTTGACGGTTGGGCAGCGGGTGCGCCAGGCTGACGTTGAACGCCGATACCGCTTACCTCCGGCGCTCACACGCAAACAGCCGCACACGCAGTAAGCGGTTGGGCGAGCGATGTATGCGTGATGTACCGTTGTGCCACCCGACACGGAGCGAACCCCCCGGTGCGCCCTCGGCGTCAGGATCGTCAGCCACATCGCAACTGATTTCCAGGCTTGCGGTTATTCCTGACGCACCCCCTGACGCACCCCGTCGCCGACGGCCCCCCCACCTTGCCGTCGGCGGCGACAGTTTCAAACCGGGCGATGCGGCGGCCCCTGCCCCCCCGATGCCAACTCGCGAGGAACAGATCCGCCCACTGAAACGCTGCGCGGCCTCGACGCAGAATGCCCTGCTTTCGGCCGCTGAAAGCGGCAACGCAGCAGCCCCCAAATTGCCAAAGATCGTCGGCAGGCCGCCCGAACCTTGCCACTCGCCATTCGATGCCCCAATCTCCGAATTATTGCCCCCCTGATCCAAGAGTCAATATAGACTCTTTATAATATCATTAATGATATTATTATATGTCGGAGGCGAGAAATCGCGCCCGATACGCATCGCGACAGGCTGAACGACGCATGTCGACGCCGAGCGGCGACCATCAGGGAGTGTTATCCACGATTGATTGGCAAGCCGGAACGCTCCCTCACCGTCAGGACTCGTGTTTCGACAGACCACGGATTGTTGTTTTGGCGGTCTCGATGCGGCCGCAAGCATTGACCGGTGCCGCAACAGGATCGCTCGCCGTACCAGCCAGATTCGACAGCACCAGCAAACTCGCGCGTCTGCCGCCGAGCGCGCCATTGGACGCAAACGCACATTTCTACGTGCGTGCGCCACACAGACTTGCAAAATATGGGTGTTTTGTTTTGTATTCCCACGGCGTATCACACAATGCGACCGGCACGGTCGCACGGAAGCATCCTTGACCTGGTTTCACCACAATTGATAAAATGACGTTGATATTTTCCGGACTCTGACCGAATTAATCGGGAGGAACAACCGTTTAACGCCGGCGCTCTTCGGGTGGCGCCCCGCCTGTTGTCTGACACGCTCGGCGGTTTACGGGCTGGCATTGACAAAGGATGCGATCGACGTGTTGACGATTCGCGGTTCGAATTATCGGATGTGTGACGGCGTAACACGGCGCGGTTTTCTGCGCATCGGCACACTCGGCCTGGGGGCCGGGGCGCTGACACTGGCCGATATCTTGCGGGCCGAAGCGCGGGCGGGCGTGAGCTCGCCGCACAAGGCTGTCATCAACATCTTTCTCGGCGGGGGGCCGGCACACCAGGATCTGTGGGAAATCAAAACCCGGGCACCGGCGGAAATTCGGGGCGAATTCCTGCCAATCGCCACGAATGTTCCGGGCATTGAAATCTGCGAAGTTTTTCCGCAGATTGCGAAAGTCATGGATAAATCGGTCGTGCTGCGGGCGGTGGTCGGGGCGACCGACCGGCACGACGGGTTTCAATGCATGACCGGCTGGCTGCCCACCGATCTGACGTCGATCGGCGGCCGACCAAGCCTGGGCGCGGTGGTGACGCGGTTGCAGGGTCCGGTCGATGCGTCAGTGCCTCCATTTGTGGGGCTCGCTGAAAAAACGAAGGAAATTCGCTGGTCCGACTCGGGCAAGCCCGGCTTTCTGGGCGCGGCCTGCGCCCCGTTCAAACCCGACGGCCCCGGCATGGCCGACATGGAACTCAAAGACGTGTCGCTCGAACGGCTGTCCGAACGCCGGCGGCTGCTCGTGGGGCTTGACCACTTAAAAGCGAACATCGATGCAACCGGGGTGATGCAGGGGGTCGATGCCTTCGGTGCCCGCGCGCTCGACGTGCTCACCTCGAGCAAACTGCGCGACGCACTCGACCTGACGAAGGAAGACCCGCGCATCGTCGCCCGTTATGGCAACGGCAAACCCTACAACTTTCAGTATGACGGGGCGCCCACGGTCAACGAGCATTTGCTCATGGCCCGCCGGCTGGTCGAAGCGGGGGTGCGGGTTGTCACGCTGAGCTTTGGTCGCTGGGACAGCCACGGTCAGAACTTCAACCTCGTGCGCGATCACGGCGGCAAACTCGACCAGGCGCTGAGCGCCCTGATCGAAGATCTCGCCGAGCGGGGCATGCTCGACGACGTCACGGTTATTGCGTGGGGCGAATTCGGGCGCACGCCGCGTATCAACAAAGACGCTGGACGCGACCACTGGCCGAAAGTAAGCTGTGCGTATCTGGCGGGCGGGGGGATGCGCACGGGCCAGGCGATTGGTTCGACGAACCGGCTGGGCGAACAGGCCCAGGATCGGCCGGTGCATTTCCAGGAAATCTTTGCGACGCTCTATCGCAACTTGGGAATCAACACGTCGAGCACAACGATTGTCGACCCCTCCGGGCGGCCGCAATACCTCGTCGAACGCCCGGTGATTCGCGAACTGGTCTAAACCGAACCCCATTCTCACGTTTCAGGGGGCGTGGCATGTTGAAGACACGCTGGGCAGCAGCGGGCGTCGTGGCGTTGGCAATCGTGGCCCTCATCAGCGCGATGTTTTCTTCGGGTACCGCCCACGAAGACGACGACCCCGTGCTGCTCGCCCAGACCCAGGCCAAAAAGAACAAAAAGGCCAACAACCAGGCAGGCAAGAAGCAGTTGGCCCGGCTGCTGCAACTGCCCGATCACGCCGTCAGCCTGACGCTGACCCTGGGCGCCACCGACAAGCAGCCCACCCCGTGGGACGGCTCGGTGGCCGTTTCCGAGGGCAAGGTGCTCGAAATCGACATTGTGCGCGGCGGTGGCCAGAATGCGCGGGTCGAAGACCAGAAGTTCTTTTTGCGGTCGACCCAGCCCCCGGCCAAGAAGGTTCAGGGCGTCGTGTCGCCGATGATGATTGTCAGCCTCGACAGCCCTCCCACCGCGACGGTCACGTTCGAAACCATCGCCGGCAACTTTGCATTTTCACTGGCCGATCTGACGGCCGGCTCGGAAAAAACATTCCTCGACGGACGGGTGCTCGTCGAGCGCGAAGACGCGGCCCTGCGCATCACGCCTCCTGAAACCGAAGACGATTTCCCCGCGCTGGCCCGCGCCGCGAACGACGCACTCTGGCTGGCTTACGTCGAATACACGCCGAGCGCCCCGGTGCTGCCCGAGCGAATTCTGAATGGCGATTTCGAACTGCTCGTGCCCTCGGGGCATGGCGACCGCGTGCTGTTGCGACATTTCGACGGTCGCGAGTGGCAGATGCCGCTGGGAGTGACGTCGGGCGGGCTGGACGTGTGGCGGCCCACGACCGCGGTCGATGGCGCCGGGCGGGTCTGGGTCGCGTGGAGCGAACAGAAAAACGCCAATTGGGATGTGTATTGCCGCTGCTACACGCCGGAAAAAAACACCTGGTCGGTCGCCGAGCGGCTTTCGACCGACGCAGGCGCCGATTTTCACACAGTCGCCGCGACCGATTCGACGGGCACCGTGTGGGTGGCGTGGCAAGGCTGGCGGAACGACAACTTCGACATTTTCGCGGCCCGCCTGGGCGACAAGCCGCAGGTGCAAACGGTGGCTGCGACCCCGGCCGACGACTGGTCGCCCGCAATTGCCGCCGACGCCCTGGGCAATGTGTATGTCGCGTTTGACACCTACGAAAAGGGGAATTACGACGTGCGGCTGGCGCGGCTCGGCAAAAATCCCGACACGCGCATGATTGCCGAATCGCCCCGGTTCGAGGCGCGGGCGTCGATTGTCTGCGATGCGGCGAACCGCGTGTGGGTGGCCTACGAAGAAGGCGAAGAGCAATGGGGCAAGGATTATTCGACCGCCGAGTTTCGCAAAATTCCGTTCGATCGCAACCTCGGTTCGGCGCTGTACTCGCAGCGCACCGTGCGGCTGAAATGCGTCGAAAACGAGTCGCTGCTCACGCCCGCCACTGACCTCGAAAAGGCGTGGGCGCCCCGATTGCCGCGTAAAAAAAGCGTGCCCCGGCTGGCGCTCGACGGCTCGGGCGGGTTGTGGCTGTTCGTGCGGCACCACCCGCTGGTGGGCGGGGGCGGCGAGGTCTGGCACAGTTACGCCGTGCGGTACAACGGAACCGCCTGGACACCGCCGCGGCATTTGCCGCATTCCTCGAACCTGCTCGACAATCGCCCGGCGCTGGCGGCGTTCAAAACGGGGCTGATGGCGGTGTACAGCGGTGACCGCCGGGTGAGCACCCAAAACCGCGGGCAGGACGACCTGTTCGCCGTGGTGTTGCCCGGTGACGAACAAGTGGCGCCGCCGCAACTTGTGCCGGCCGGGCCGCCCCCGGCGGCAGAACTGACGAATGTGCACCCGAATGAAATCGACGACCTGCGGCGGATTCGCGGGTACCGGGTGAAGACGGGCGGCAAGGAACTGCGGCTGATACGGGGCGATTTTCACCGGCACACCGAGTACAGTTCGCACGCCGATCAAGACGGGCTGCTCGAAGACTGCTGGCGCTACGCGCTCGATGCGGGCAACCTCGACTGGCTGGGCGACGGCGACCACGATAATGGCTTCAACCATGAGTACATGTGGTGGCAGATTCAGAAGGTGACCGACATGTTTCTGCACCCGCCGCGGTTTCTGGCGGCGCAGTCGTATGAGCGCAGCGTGCAATACCCCAACGGGCACCGCAACGTCATCATGCCCCGCCGCGGCATTCGCCCGCTGATGCGCGGGCCGTTGCCGGGCACGCCCGCCGAAGGCACGCCCGATACGAAAACCCTGTACGCCTACCTCCGGCATTTCGGGGGGATGTGCAGCTCGCACACCAGCGGCACCAGCATGGGCACCGACTGGCGCGACAACGACCCCGAGGTCGAACCGGTCGTCGAGATTTACCAGGGCCACCGGCACAACTACGAACACCCCGGCGCGCCGCGCTCGGCGACAAAAGAGACGCAAATCGGCGGGTTCGAGCCGGCGGGCGTGGTATGGAACGCTTTGGCCAAGGGGTACCGCCTGGGCTTTCAAAGCTCCAGCGACCATATCAGCACACACATCAGCTACGCCGTTGTGCTGACCGACGACTTTTCACGCCCGGGGCTGATCGCCGCGTTCAAGCAGCGGCACAGCTACGCAGCAACCGACAACATAATTTTCGATGTGCACTGCGGCGACCACATCATGGGCGACATTTTCGACTCGCCCGAACGGCCCGTGCTGGCGATTCATGTCGAAGGCACCGGGCCGATCGCCCGGCTCGACGTGATTCGCGACAACGCCTACGTGCTGAGTGCCAAGCCGAACGAACGCACCGTCGATCTGAAATTCACCGACACCGAACTTGCGGCCGGCAAAACGAGCTATTACTACGTGCGCATCGAACAGGTCGACGGCAACCTGGCTTGGGCCTCGCCCATGTGGATCACGTACAAGCCCTAGGTCAAACAGTCAAACCGCCAGGAATTGTTCGGCGGCCGGAACGCCAAGAAAATCCTGCGCGGGTCTCGACGGCAGTTGCGCTGCAAGGCTCTGGCCCCAATGTGCCCCGCGGTGCAAAAAGCGAAAGCCGGGCCATGCGAAACCGGTGGCCGGGTCGGGCGCTGCAGGATTCGGGGCGGTCCTTACTGCGCGTCGATGTATTTAATCCGCAAGGCAATTTCCTGGCCGAACTCTGGCGAAGCCAGTGCGAGGGGCTGCCCATGCGCCGTGATCGGCGCAGACTTCAGCACTTTTCCGGTGAGGGGGCTGACCCACTCGGCTTGATATTGGCCCGCCGGCAGCGTGAGCGATGGTGTTACGCTCGGTCCGCCGAAAAAATAAACCGCGTACTGCCTGCCGGGTTCGCTCAGCACCCGTGCCCTGCCCTTCGCCGGCAAGCCGCCTTTGAGCAGCGCTTCATCGGGCTTCATCCGCACGAATTCGAACCCGTCGAGGAATTCTTTGAGCACCGAGATTTGCCTGCGGAACCCGCGGTTGCCGCCCCCCGGCGACTTGTCTGGATACTGAAACGTGCCATCCTCGTGGCCCACCGCAAATGAGTAATCGAGGTTGTTGTAAAGCCCGCCGCCGGCCAGCAGAAATTCCCAGGCTTCCATGCGGTAGTGCGCATCGCCGGTTCCCTTGAAGCCGGTTTCATTCTCGCCGATGACCTTGTTGAGCGCGAAGTTTTCGTTCACCGCGGCCGGCGGGCTCGCGTAATGGAAGTTGAAGATCGATACCGCCGGGTGCGGGTTCTCGATCCTTTTCGAACCATTGGCCACGTTTTGCGAAATGAGATGCTTGTTCGGCAGCGACTTCTCGGCAGCGACAATCAGGTCAATGATGCGCCGCTGCCAGTCATCCGTCACGCCGCCGAAATACGGCTCGTTGCAAACCTCAAAGTACAGGTTGTCGAACTCGTTCACCTCCGCCACAAGTTTCTTCACGAGGGCTTCCTGGGTGGCCTGGAGGTCTCCATTTTTCCCGCGGTTGTAGACAGCGTCGCGGGCGACGTTGCCGATGCCGTTCACATTGTTGGCCGCATTCATCGGGCTCAGGGCCCACATGGAATCCTCGTAGAACGGGCAGAACAGCGCGATTTCGACGACAATGCCACGCTGGCCGGCCTGCGCGAGGAACGTCTTCATCCGCGGAAAGTACGCGTCATCCCACTGGGTGAGGTCAAACTTGTTGCCGCCTCCGGCATACCCGGCCGTGTTCGACCGCGCCCACGGGCAGATCAAACTGCCCGGACCCGGCGCCAGCGTATTACGCGTGATGCCGAACGCCTTGGTGTCTTCGCAGTAAACGCCGGTAAAGGCGCGGGTGAGGTTCAGGCCGTGCGCATGCAGTTCCTCGAGATATCTGGTGCCATCGAAGTCGCGATTAAGCACGGCGCCGTAATGCTCGGCCGACGTGATGAGAATTGTTGGTTTGCCGCGAAACAGAAAATAATGCGGGTTATCGGGGTGAAGTTCAAGCGGTTTATCGCCAGCGAACGCGGGGCTTGCAATGGCAAGGAGCACCAGGAGCAGAATTAGTTTCATGAGAGGCGACCGTCTTGTTCGGCGTCGACACTGCTTGGATTGACCAGAGGCCACCCATTACAACGGCCTCCTGAATTGCCTGTCAACGCCAGGCGCCACAGGCACCGCCGCTGCGGGCCCTCCGCCGAGCGCATCGACCGCTTGCGTGCAGCTCCTGCCGACGGCGATTTTCCCGAGGCTGAATATCGGCAGGTTTTGGAATCGCCTCCAGCCCTGAAACCATCGGAATCGGTTGTGAAACCCGGGTCTCGGTTACGCAGCGTTGGGCGGGGCGCCTGCGAGGCCGTCGGCCCGGTGGGGCGGCATGTTTCGTGTGCGGGTGTGCTTGCGCAATCGCGCAACACATCGAACGCGTCATTCGCCAATGATCTTCCACACGCCCCAGAGCCTGGGCGTCAGTTCGGCTTCACTCGGGACATCGGCCGTGATTGCGGTGGCCTTGTTCGACCAATAGATGCGCTGTGTCGTCTGCCCGTTCGCGCCGCGGAGGACGCCCAGATCGGCTCGATAGGCCGCCTCCGATCGGGGCTGCCAGTGCAGCGCGGCCAGCGGAATGCTGACCTCGTAATTTCCGGCGTTGTTCGTGGCCAGCGTGACCTGCGGGCTCACGTCTTCGACGACATCCAGGCGAATGCTGCGCCACGGGCTGCTGAAAGTCACAGGGTCTTTCGTGCCGGGAACTGTGGCGCGGTACAGCAACGCGCGGGTTTGACCTTTGACCTGTGTGATCAGCAGGCGCTGGTCGCCAACCGCGGGAGCGGTTCGGCCTGGCGCGGCGGCGGGGTCGGTGGCCAGCATCAGGTCGAGGCAGCCGCCGTGCTTGAAAAGGGCATTGGGCGTTTCACCGCTGTTGGCAAGCAGATCCTTCTCCGTCGTCCTCCAGGCGGCGTAGAGATGCGTCTCCGTGAGCGCGACGGCAGCACTGACGTCGTACGGTCGCGAGTCGCTGTTGAAGTTGGCTTTTGTGCCGCGACGGTCAATGAAAGCCCAATCGGTCGTGGCGGGCCAGTCGTCGAGTTGGCCGTCGACCTGCGGGGCCGACTTTCGACGCAGCACGTTAAGCACGCCGCTGCCGCGCTGTTGCTGCCGCCGCGTTTCGGCTTTCGCAAACCCGTCGCGTGCCCGCTGCAGGTCGTCGAGGGTGACGGTCAGCGTCGTTTCGGGAAGTCGCTGGAGCGTGTCGAGCCCATCGACACGCACGAGGCTGGTCCGCGCGCCGTCTACCAGGAACACGCGTCCATCGGCCGTTTGCGTGATGCTGGGCCAAAAGTTCTCATCGTGCAGTGAAACATTCGTCACGTCCATGTTGCGCGTGGCCACCGGCGCGGCCCAGTTCGGCCGCAGTCGGATGTCGTGAAACAGCGTGCTGACAAACAGGCCATCGCCGGTGAAGAGATACATGTTGCCCATGTTTCCGTTGATGCAGAACATCGGCCCGGCCCGGCCATGAACCCAACCGCCGAGCAATCGCGTGTGGCCCACCACCATGCCCGGGCGATCAGGCACGGCCGCTTCGTGACTGGCATGCAGGCCGGGCCACGGGCTCGGGTAACTCCAGCGGGGTTCGCCCTGAAACTTGCCGCCGAGTCCATAGGGTGAGTACGGTTCGGGCGCGTTGGTGGTGATCGTCCAGCCGCCCGGCTCCGTGAGCGCTTGACTGCCCCCGCTTGATGGCTGACGTCCGCCGGGCGGGCCAAGGTTTTGTGGTTGCGCGAGGTCGAAACGCGGCAAGCCTTGTGCATCGAGCGTGGCGGCGAAGCGGGCGTTCTTGTCGCCGAATTGCGCGATGACAAACGAGAGGTCATTCATCACCGTGACGCCCCGACTTCGAACTTTGACGAACCGCACTTCGGCTGGCTGAGGCCGACCGTCGTTGCTGGCGTCGGTCCAGGTAAAGGTTGCGAGCGATTCGGGGTTCGGGCTTTCTTCTTCGGGCTTTGAGCCGTGAGGCCAAAGACTGCGGAATTCCGGCGCGCGCAGCACGGGCCACGCGTGCGCATTGCCCAACGCGGCGACCAGCCGCGCCTGTTTCTTGCCGTCGAGCCAAAGAAATGCAACGTCATCGCCGTTGGTCGGCGTGTGCGTGTAGCAACTGGTGAAGTAGCGTCGGCCGGCTGTGACACCTTTGCCCGGCGCTTGCCCCGATTGTGGACCGGCCGAAACGCCCCCCGTGCGCTCTGGATAGAGCGGCGTGTCGGGCGCGTAATGTCCGTAGTGCGCATGCAGCAGCGGATCGGGGCGCCAGAAAACGCGCACGAGTTGATCCGATCCTGATTGCCAATCGAGCCGGAATTCCAGCCCCTTGTAATAAAATCGCGTGGGGTCTTGAGGATCGAGCGTCCCGCCGCCGCCGTATTCCGTCGGGCCGTAAAAGGCGCGCACCAGATCTCCTTTCGCCGACCAGAGCGAAACGCGCCGCGGTGAGTTGTCGGCTTCGGCCACCCACACGCGTTCCTGCGAATCGACCGCGACGCCGTTCGGGTTGTTGAGATGCCGCGGATCATACACACCGATTTCAGGCGCGCCCGGCCTGCCAATGGCACTGATCAACTTGCCCGCCGCAGTGAACTTCTGCACCTGATGCGACCGGCCCCGATCGGTAATGAACATGTCGCCGTGCGCATCGAGTGCGACATGCCGCGGGTCTTGCAGGCCGCTCACGCTGATCGTCTCGGGTTTGCTCGCCAACGACGCGAACCGCACCAGCGCCCGGCCGCTGAGTGCCAGCAGTCGCCCTTGAGCATCGAAGGCCAACCCCCGCGGGTCGGGCAATTCAATGCGCGCCGCGAGTTTTCCCTGCTTAATGTCGACGACGAGCAACTCGTTCTGGCGCACGAGCGAGCACACCAGCATTCCATCATGCGCCGCGAGGCCGCCCAGAACAAACAGCTTGTCGCCGCCATCGAACCCTGCCAACTCGGGCGGCGCGGCAATGCCGTTTTTGCGGTGGTCGATTTCGTCGCCCAGCTTGTGCTTGAAAATGGGCTGATCGGTCAGCGTGCGCGTCTTCGCCGTCAATCGCAATTCGCCGTCCCAGGCCGAACCGACATAGCAGAGATGTTCGGCGATGGCCCGCGCGCCACGATCGACCGCCAGCGTCGGCGCGCCGGTCCAATTGCCGCCGACCCAGCCTTGCCCGCCCAGCTTCGTGCCATCCTCGCGCAACCATTGCAGGCCGTGCCCCCCTTCGGCGACGAACGCGCCCAGGAAGACCAGCGGCTGGCCGTCGGCGGTTTTCGAGCCGGGTACAACCGCCACGCTGGTCGGCGGTGTGTGCGTCGTCAGCCAACAGCCCGTTTTGTCGGCGGTCTCCCACGCGGGCCTGCCGGCGCTGTAAATGCTGAACTCGTACCGCAGCGTCAACGGCTGGTGCCACAGACCGCGCACCTTGTATGAACCCGGCGCGACGAGTCGCGTCGGAATGTGATACACGCCGTGCCGCGCGGCTTCCGAATCGCGCAGTAAGTCGTCGCTGCCATCCCACCATGCGATGTTCTCTCCGGCTGCGAAAGGCGCTTCGCTGACGAGATTTCGCACACGCTGATTCTGCGTGTCCTCGATGACCAGCGTTACCACACCCTTTGCGGGCAGCGTAAACTTCACCGGAATCGGCGGCAGCTCTGCTTGGACTTTGGGCAACACGAGGCTCGCGAGCGTTGCGTTCGGAGCCAATGACGCAACCGCCAGCACTTCGCCCAGCCAGACGCGGCGGCCCGCTTGCACCTTGTCGGCCAGATGAGGATGCGACGACTTCGCCCCGTTGACGATTCGCAGCCGCAACGCGCGCATGCGGGTCGTTTTCTCGAACGCGATCCATTGCGGGCCAAGCGCCAACGGGTACAGCGCGTCCATGCCGCTGCGGCTCGCGACGCGCCGCCAATGGGAGTCGGCCGCCGCGCGAACGTTTTCGTCGTCTCTGCCGCGGAACGCTTCAACTTCCACGTCCGAAAAGCCGGTCCACAGTAAGCAGATGCCATCGAGCGGTACCGCTCTGGGCCAGGTCAGCGTGATGAACTCTGGATGCCCGGGCGAAATTGGCAATACGGCGCCCTGCTCACCGTTGTCCCACGTGCCCCAGGTGCGATTGTTCGATTCGTCAATCAGCATTGCACTTGTGTCATCGCGTGCCACCGACTGCGCGAGCGCCTGCGGAGCAACGTTTCCGTATCGCGGTTTGAGAATCCACACGCCGCCGAGCCACCCCGCCAACTCCCGATCGCCGGGATTCGGCGCATGACTGAATCGCAGCGCACGGGTCTGCGTGCTGGCGGGCAGAACCCACAATGCATAGCCCTCGGCGCCGACTTCCTGCCGCGAAAGTTCTCCATCGAGCAAACGCTCGGCGGCGATCCACTGCGAGTCGTCGGCCAGATTACCCGGGTAAGCGGCGTCAGCTTTCAACACGCTCAGAATTCCGCCCGCGCGCACCAGCACGCTGCCCACCGCAACCGGCTTGGTGAACCCGATTCGCAAATGCCGCACGCCGAGCGCGCGACCATCGCCAAACTTCACGCCATTAAACTCGGGCCTCGTGGCTGAAGTCCACACGACGGCGCTCGGCCCGCCTTGAGCCGCCTCCGATAGAGGCGATTCTTTGCCAGCGACCCATTGCGTAAACGCCGCCTTGTCGAGCACCGACTGACCGACGGGCGAAAAGACATTGTCTTCGGCAACCAGCCCGGAAACAAACAACAGCACCACAACGAATGTGAGAATGCGGCTCACAGGGAGTCCCTTCGATCAATGGGAAAAATCGGCGGTTGGGCAAATGACGGGTTTGAGTGCTGCCGCCGACCGGCCCTTCACGCAGCGGCGCGCGGGGCCACAGATCACTGCCAATCGCTGGGCGATTCGCCCCCCTCCGCGAAAAACCGGAAAAAATCACGTACCAGACGGCGCGATGACCGCGCGTTCAAAGCTCGTTGTGCGGAAAGCGGCGTTGTTCCGCAAGACCGGGCGTGAATTCTATAGCAGCCCACCGCGGAAACGCTACCGTGCCTGCTGCGCTCAAGCCCGGAGGGCGTTCTCGCAATACCGCCCCCGTTGACCAGATCGAGTTTGCTGCGGCGGCTTCTGGCGTTGGGGCGGGCGCCCCCCCTTGGGGGAAGACCGTCCGGTTGCCGTCGCCACGCGGTGGAAGTTTTCTGACGAGCCCTTGCAGGGCCTGGCTGTCAGTGGTCAGTGGTAAGACGCAGTTTTCGATGTTCGGGCGGAGCGACGAAGCACTGTCAGGGCGAAACATTTCCAGCCCGGGGGCAACGCCCTGTCCATCCGATCGTGGCACGCCGAACGGCCCTTGCAGGGCTGGGTGTTCAGTATTCTGCCGGGGCGCACGTTCCGGGTGAAGCGTTGGCGCATCATTGAAAACTGAACACCAGGCACCCGCGAATTTGGACGAATAGGACGTCTGCAACGTCTGAGAGACGGTGGGCGATTGGATAGCTTTAAACGATTTTGGGGTTTTTGCTTGCAATCCGATTGAGCCGGTTGTATTTCTAATACTCATTCCACTCAAGGTTACGCTCGGGCAGCCGTGATTTCGAGGTGAAGTCGATCGGGTTTCGAGTGCCGCTTGGTGTATTC
>JAJXXL010000072.1 GCA_021781115.1 Planctomycetota bacterium | reverse complement strand
CATCGGGCTGTTTGCGCTGTGTCCGGTGCTGCTGGCCGTGCCGCTGGCAACCGCTGCCTGGCGCCACCTGCGCCGCCCGCCCGCCCGCGCGTAACCAGTGGCCCGATAATTCGCTGCACACGGGCAGACGGCACATTGGCAATCTGGGGCTTGGCCGATATTGGCTGCCGGTTGCCCGACAGCACCGTGGGCAGGTTCCCCAATGCCCCGAATGGGGTAACATCGCGCCAGCCCAGGGTCGCGCAGCGCACCCTGTGTGTCAAATACCGCCCGGTCTCAAACGGAAGATTATCCCTGGAACGGGTTATATCGCTGTGGCCATCGGCAGCGCGGCCGTCGCCCGAATGTAACCGCGCTGGTGTAAAGTGAACGGCGCTTCCGACCATTCCCAAGGTGTGCTGCGCGAACCTGGGCTATGGGATTTAACCCCCGTTCGGGGGGAGGGTGCGAGCGAGTCCTGGCGATTCACCGACAAGCCAATCCCAACCGCGTTGCGTTCCTGGCAGCCGGCTCATGGTAAAGACCGGGCGCTTGACAACCTGTTCATTGAACGATTAAGCTTGAATGTGAAGTACCAGAGCGTGTTCCCGCACGACGACCAGACGGTTCGGCAACTGCACCAGGGTTTGGAGGCGTACTTCCGATTTTACAGCCGGGAGTTCGAAAAATGGGCGCTTCCGCAATACGGGCTGGATCGCGTTGGACTGCCAGTTCTGAAATTGGGTGGTACTGTGTTATGTTTATCCTCCCACCGACTCGCGATTACAGTATCGCGACCAAGGCTCGCAGGCTTTTCGTTCACCCCTTTTTGTACGAGAAACTCAATGTTGCCACCTGCTCTTGAAATTCTGCAAATGGCGTTGCGTGCAAAGGATCGCAGCAGTTTCGAAGACGAGGTACTGGATGACCTCAATGACGTTGATGCAGCGTTGCCTTCACCTCCGCTCCGAAAGGCGGGCGCCAGAAAACAGCCGCCGTTTTCGGTAATTGGCCCTCGGCCCGGCGCCTGTCCGCTTTGCGGCCGAATCTAACGATCGTTTTACTCGCCGGGAAATTCGACTATGTCAAGTCAGCAGCCGAACGAAGAAGCGGGAGCACCGAGCGGGTCTGACGCAAGCCGGCCGGTAGCCGCCCCTTCGTTTTACCGCGCGACGGACGGGAATGCCCACGGCCTGCCGGGCGAGGTATATTTTTACCAAGCGCACGCGGACGGTCCGTCGGTACCCCCGAAGGATCAAGGTGTTGCTGTCGAAAAAATCGAGGAATTCGCTGCGACGCTGCGCGTTGCATTTATCGGAAAAGAAAAACAGCAAGACGCTGATCGTTTTTTCCGAAAACTGCTTACGATTGCACAAGGTACGTTCGCTGATACGGGGTTTTCGCCGAATGCTCTTAAGGGCCTCGATCGGTTAAAACGCGAGGTGGAGCAAAGCGCCGGTGGCGCAATCAAGGCACATTTTGCATTGAAAATGGTGATTTCCAGTTTGATAGGCACTGTGATTGTCGCTGTGGTCACTGCACTGGTGTATTTCGCTGCCGAAAGCGCACATCCCGTGCCAACGCCCGCGGGCGACCGCGGTAAAATCGGCATCGAAAACGTCGTTCGATCGGAGAAAGGGTATTCGATTGTTAACACAGGCGTTCTCGTCGGCGCCGGTTTGTGGGGCCTTTTTATCGCGTCGGTCCTGCGTAACTTAAAGATTTCCTTCGATGAACTTGTGACACCGAATATTGATCTAGTAGCGCCCTGGATCAAGCAGTTTCTATACGGAACGCTGATGCTTATTCTAGCGCTCATGTTCCAGGCAAAACTCGTCACGGTCGAATTTGGCTCGGTCTTCTCGACTGCGCGAATCTCTGAAGACGTGATAACCGCGGCAATTATCGGTCTCCTGCTCGGCCTATCCGAACGCGCTCTTCCACGTGAAGTTCTGAAATGGTCCGCCGAGTTGATTCGCCGATCTGGCCCGACGACGGACACGTCACGTTCCAGTCAAACTTAACAGTCTGCCGTTTGCCAACGCGGCACTATTCGTGGCGACATTAACCAAGTGAAACTCAGCAGTATCCCAGTATCGCCCGGGTACGAGGCTGCGGGCGGTCGGATCGATGCTTGGCAGCGAGTGGAGGCAGCGGCTCCGTTTCGCTGCCGCTCGCCTGCGCTTCGCCATCGTCTCTGCCCGCAGGAGTGAGAACCTTGCTGCCGCCAGTCTGAAATATAAAAACCATTTTTTCGTCTAGCCAGTGGAGTCAACATTATCGAAAAAATCGCCGAAATACGGAAAAATCCGCATATTCCATAGAGGCCCACCTTTGTAAAAACCGATATCGCACCCGAGTGCATTTCAATTCGCTCAATTCAGTGGCGAGATCCGTGCAATGCGACGCTTTTCTGCGCTCGTTTGGTCCGTACTTATCGCATGCTCTTTTGCGAGCGTAGGGTGCCGGTCACAAAGGCTCATTGCCGACCAGGGCGACTTTCGCAGCCAGCTATTGAGTCTTTATACGGATCAACTTATCGACAACCTGATCCGAGCACGCCGCGGACTGCCAATCATCCACATCGACTACACCAATTTCACGGGAACCATTACGGATACCGGGAACGCAGGTATCGGCTTTACGTCGCCCTCAGGCGGTGGCTCTTATATGGGTGGGGGGAGTCGCGTAAGCCAGCTCACCGTAACAGGAAATCCAGTGATTAGTAGCCCGGACGTCTATTATTGCTACCTCGCATTTCTCAAAATCCAAGACGATAGCTTGATCGAATCACCGGAGCCGCCGCCACAAGGGGCTGCGCATGTCGTAAAATGCGTCGACGGAATTTATTATTGGATTCCAGCGAGCCTCCGCAAAGAGTTTTTAGACCTTGCAATCCGCACAATTGCACGTGGCGAACCGCCAAAAACCCCGCAGGGATTTCTGACAACGATTGCGAAGGCGAGCGTTCTGGCGCAAAGCAAAAAATTCCCGGATAAACACCGACTTCTATTGACTGTTGCCCCGTATATACCAGAAGACCACGGCTACTTTATGCTGAAAACGTCAGACGACGGTCCGACATATAAATTTAAGGTTAACCCCGTCGTTGACCCCCCGAAGGATAAGGAATTCGACTCAAAAAACAGAACGAATATGATCGAGTTGCATTACTCGACCGGAGACGCCGAGGCGCTCCCCCTCACTCCTGATAAGGTAGTACGGATGGTCACGAATCGTCAAGTCGAGTTCATTTTTACCACTGTTCGGCCGCAGCCGCCAGCGCCGTCGAAGTTAGAGACCGTGCTGCAATCACTTCTTCAGCAGAACCAATTGTCGCGGCTACAGGCCGTCCCACGCCCATGATCGGAAGTTATTATGCCGAATGTAGAATTCGAAGTTACTGCGATTGTCATAAATGTCGACTTAAAGGCCGCCGACTTTTCAATAAGCGTCAGTCCGTATATTGGAGCGGGTGCGGACGGTAGTAATGTCGAGCTGCTGAGTGAGGTATTCGACAAAATAGTCGCGGCATATGCTAAGGGCACGTCTTTCCGCCTTTGCGTTGATGAAACCCCGAAGCGAATTCTCCCTATGACGGAATGCAACGACTGCCCACCCACTAACTAGGCGAGGGCACAAAGGCGACAGGTCCATTTAATTTACTCTTCTCGTCATTTGTTCGGGATGTCACTCAATGGAACTGTTTCCCTTTGTCGCGGCGCGTCATTGAGTGCGGTGGCCATCGTCGTGACCGGCCCGGCCGGGTTGGGTCGCGATCCAGCCACCGGTCGAATTCAATGTGGCGACGTAATTCAGAAATCGCGTTTCGACGTCGGGAAACTGCTTTTGGAGTTTGTCGCTCAACGGCGTGGGCGCCGACGTCGTTTGCAACTCCTGCAGGTGCGTCAACAGGATCTGCCGCGTTACCGGCGAACCATGCAGCATGAAATGCACCCAGGCCCACGACTCGCGGTAATCGGGTTGCTTCATCTGGGCCACTTTCTCGAGCTGTTCCAGTCGCCGCAAGTCGGGCCGCCAGTCGTTCTGAATCGCCGTCGCCAGCCAATCGCTGTATTTCGGGTTCACAGCGCCCGGTTCATCGCCGGCCACCTCAAAATACTCGGCCAGGCCTTCGTCGAGCCAGAGCGGCACGCTGTGCAGTGCGGCATGCAACAGCCCGTGCGTAAATTCGTGTCGCAGATCCTCCTGGATGCGATCGCTCCACGACGTGTAAACCGCCAGTTGGCGGTCGGGCGATTGTACGAAGTACGCCCGGCGAATGGGGTACTCGGGGTACGCTGCGTGCCAGAACTGCCGGTATGTCAGTTCGTCGCTGAACAGATAAACGATGATCTGTTTCGAGCCCAGCGGCAGATCGAGCCGTTCGGCGACCTGCCTCCTGAGCACAATCAAATCGCGGATCAGGGGATGCTCGGGCGACAATTTGAAGTCGCTGAGCACGAGCAACTGATCGGCTTGCAAGGAGTGTTTGGCGGGCAGGCCCACCTTGCCGGCGCGCGTCGCAGCGCAACCTGTCGCGGTCGCCAGCCCGGCCCCGACCGCCACCGCCAGGAACCAGCGGCGCGGAACCGCCCCAACCGCCCGGGCTGCGCCGCGCGGTTCGCTCAACGGTTCTGTGGTGATTGCGGCACGGCTCACGTCAGCGGGCGGCCCCGGTGCTGGTTCTGGTATTGTTTTTTTCGGCTGCGGCAGGCGATCGCGCGCCACCAGTTGCGCCATTCGGCGGCGAATCGCACACCGAGGTACGTTTTGAGAAACCGCAGGCGGTCGGTCTTTTGAAACATGGTTCGCATCAGCGAACTGACGTTGAGCCGTGCCAGGTTTTGCACCGCCCGACTGCGCGAACGCCAAGGCCAGGCCCGCACGGCGTCGAGGTCGAGCAGCCACACGGCATCTGCCGCAGGGTCTTGCGAGACCAGGATATTCTGGAACTTCAGATCGCGGTGGTCGTAGCGGCACTCGTGCAGCCGCCGCAGTTGCAGCGCCAGCCGCCGCGTCAGGCCGAGCTTCCAGTGCCGCTGTTGCACCGGCAGGAGCCGGGGCCACTGCGCGGCGCAGAACTCGGCCAGCGTCGTCGAGTGCCGCACCGCCTCCGTCAGCAGGTAATCGCGGCGCAGGCCGGGGCCGCGGGCTTCGACGAACAGCAGCGGCATTGGCGTGGCGATTCCCCGCCGCAAAAATGCGTGGCCGATTTCCCACCCGCGGCGGACTGCCGATTCGCGGAACCGCCCGAGCAACCGATCGTACCAGCTCCGATAATCAATGCATTTCCAGAATGCCAGCGACGAACTGCCCTGCAAGAGCGGGGTGACCGCCGCGACGCGATGTCGCCCCGACCGTTTGCACCAGTAGTCAAGCTGTTCGGCAAACAGGCTTTCAGGATTATCGCGAATCATCGCCAGCCGCTGGGCGTCGAGCACGGCCAGCCCGCGGCAACCGGTCGCGGGGGTGTCGAGTTGACGCACATGCCGATTGCCGCGGCGCCATGCCCGATCGGCCCGGCGCCAGCCGGCGTGCGCGCTTGCCCGGCACGCCGCTTCCAGGCGATTGATTTCATCGCGGTCGGCCGCGGCCGCCGACAGCTCGGCGGAATATGCCTGAAAAAACCGCAACCGGTCAGCCAGGGTGGCGATGAGCGCCATCGACCGATACAGCAGCGCCAGGTTGCGCCGCCGCGCGGCGGGCGCCAGCACGCGGTGAAAGCGCGCGGCATTCAGGTCAATCACAAAGAGCTCGGGCAAATCGGAACCGTTCCAGACAACGAGCAGGTTACCGGCATGAAAGTCGGCATGTTCGACGCCCGAACGGTGCAGGCGCGCGGTGAGCCGGCCCAGTACCCCGGCCAGTTGCTGGCGGACGATGGCCTGGCGTGCAGCGGAAATTCGGGCGACAACAGATTGCCAGAACTGGTCGAGCGGCAAAGCGCCCGGTATGCCGCGCGTGACCAGGTAGTTTTCGCAAACGACTCCCGCCCGCATGCGGCGGCCCATGGCGATCGTTTCAAATGT
>JAJXXL010000315.1 GCA_021781115.1 Planctomycetota bacterium | reverse complement strand
CGTCGTTCGGGCTGGTCTTTCGGCGGGAACTCGCGCTGCGTGTCGGCGGCTTCCACCCGTTGCTTGGCGTTCGCGCAGTCGCCGATCTTTGCCGACGGATGGCGCGGGCCGGCGCGACGATGGCATGCATTCCGTTGAAGGCCGGTCGGAAACGGGTTCGATTGCCGTCTGGCAACCCGGTCGTCCAGACAGCAGACGGGCCCGCTCGTTCGCCGGCGGGGCATGACTATTTTTTGTCCATCGCGGCGAACCTGCGAATCGAGGTTCCGATTGCGGTGAACGAATTCTTTTCGCGCGTCGCCCCGCGTCCGCTGGCCGTCACCCGCGATGACCTGCCATCATGGCAGGCGGTGAAATGACTGCCAAAGCAGGCTGAACGAGCTTCGGGCGTCTGCGGTTGTCAATGCCGCGTGCGACACGCCGGCCCACAGGCCGTGTCTTGGAATTTGCAGGAACACGCGCCCGGGGATATCCTGCGAGCGGGTGCACCCCGAGGGTGAAACATTCAACGAGGTACCGTCTGGCATCAGGCGGCTGCCCGCACCTGGCTGCCGCTGCCTCCGCGGCGGGGTCGGGCGGCTTGCGCCAGCCCGTCATTCGTCCATGACTTCTTTTTCCTTGGCCAACGCCATGTCGTTGACTTTGCCTTCGTACTGTTTGGTGAGTTCCTGAATCGCATCCTTGAGCTGGTCGCGTTCGTCTTCGGTCAGGAGCTTGTCCTTCTGAAGCTGGTCGGCATGTTTGTTGCCGTCGCGGCGGACGTTGCGAATCGCAACCCGAGACTCTTCGGCGAATTCCTTGACCCGCGCGGTCAATTGCCGACGGCGTTCGGTCGAAAGCGACGGCACGTTGAGGCGAATCAGGCGCCCGTCGGAATTCGGCGACAGGCCGACGTCGCTCGACTGAATCGCCTTGGAAATCGCTCCGATCACCGAAGCGTCAAACGGCTTGATGACGATCTGCTGCGGTTCGGGTACGCTGATGCTGGCGATTTGTTTGAGCGGCGTGGGCGAACCGTAATAATCGACGCGAATCGAATCGACGAGGCCCGCCGTCGCCCGGCCCGTGCGAATGCCCTGCAACTGCCCGCGCAGCACCTGCACCCCTTTTTCCATGCGTTCTTCGGTGTCCATGAGGACTTCGTCTTTGTCCATCATCAGGCTCCTGTTCGGGGAAAATCGACTGAACCACCGCGGGTCGGCGTGCAGGCCACGCTGCGGCGACGCGCGCGATCGGGTGAGGCCGCGTCCGGTTACTCGGGCGGCGCGGGGGCCGCACCGGCGGGGGTTGCATCGCTGCGGGCTGCGCCGGTGCCCGCGACAACCCGCGTGCCAATGCGTTCGCCGGAAATCACCCGTTCGATGTTACCGGTTTTCTTGTAATTGAACACCACGATTTGCAGGCTGTGCTCCTTGCAGTGATGGATCGCCTGGGCGTCCATCACCTGCAAATTCCGCACGAGCATTTCCTGGTAGGTGATTTCCGAATACCTGACCGCGTGCGGGTTTTTCAGCGGGTCTTCAGCGTAAATGCCATCGACCCGCGTCGCTTTCAGCAGCACGTTGGCGTCGATTTCGCGGGCCCGCAAAGCGGCGGCGGTGTCGGTGGTGACGAACGGGCTGCCCGTCCCCCCCGCCAGAATCACCACGCGCCCCTTTTCAAGATGTCTGATGCATCGCCGGCGGATGAACGGCTCGGCAACGCCTTCCATGCGAATCGCCGTTTGCAGGCGTGTGGCGACGCCGACGTTTTCCAGAGCGTCCTGCAGGGCCAACCCGTTGATGACCGTGGCGAGCATGCCCATGTAATGCGCCGTGGCGGCCTTGATCGCATGGCTGACGGCTGAAAACTCGCGCCCCCGCAAAATGTTGCCGCCGCCCACGACGATCGCCAACTCGACGTTGGCCTGGGCAACACGTTTGACCTGGTCCGAAATCGACTCAACCGCTGCCATGCTGATGCCCGATTCGCCTGACCGGCAAAACGCTTCGCCGCTCAGCTTGAGCAACACGCGGCGGTACGCGGGCGTCATTGCCACGGGCGCCGCCGACTCAATTCCTTCAGTCATCACCGTGTTCCTCACGTGGCTCGAAATCGAACACCGCGGCGTTCGGGGTCGGGCCGCAGCAGGGCGGCCGACCCACCCGCGGGGAAGGCTGAATCCGACCGCGATCACCCCTGGCCCAACCGCCAGCGAATAAAGCCGACAGCCTTCAGCCCGGCCTCGGCCAGCGCCTGGGCGACCGTCTTTTTGTCATCCTTGGCGAACGGTTGTTCAACCAGCACGCCCTCGTTGGCGTAGAACATGTGCATTTTGCCGGCAACGATCTTCTGGATGATATTGTCGGGCTTGCCGCTCGCCTTGGCTTCCGCAGTCTGGCGATCCATTTCGGCGGCGACGATTTTCGGATCAAGTTGTTCAGGCAGGCAAACCGCCGGGTTGAGCGCGGCAACATGCATGGCCACGTCGCGAATGACCTCGGCCGTGGCATTCGCCCCGGCGACCTGCACCAGCACGCCCACCGAACCGTTATGGTGCGAATAGCCGGCGACCGGCCCGGTCACTCGGGCAATCCGGGCCAGCACGATGTTTTCACGAATCTTGTTGACGATTTCTTCGTGCAGGTCGGTCAAGGTCTGGCCGGGCACATCGGGTGCGGGTTGGGCCATGATTTCGGCCGGGCTGTTGGCGCCGGGGCCGTAAAGCAGTTGCTTTGCGACCTGATTACTGAAGTTGACGAACCCCTCGCTGCGGGCCACCGGGGCTGATTCGCAACGGACTTCGACGATCACCCCCGCGCTGCCGTCGGGCTTGACCAGGGTCGTGACCCAACCTTCAGAGGTCATGCGGTCTTTGCCCTTGTCAATGACGCCCTTGGCCCGCTGCTTGAGTATGGCGACCGCTTTTTCCTGATCGCCGCCAGCTTCGATCAGCGCCTTTTTGCATTCCATCATCGGCAGGTCGGTGCGCTCGCGCAGCGCCTTGACCGCTTCCGCAGTAATTTCCGCCATGACTGATTTTCCCTCCGTATGTTTGAATCAATAGAATCGCCGCGGGCGGCAACCCCGGCTCGGCAAACGCCTCACGCCCGGCAATTGCCAGACGCTTGGCCGAACGATGGTCGATACCTTGTATCGAACGCGGTGCAAAGCAGGTGCGCGCTGCGGCGACATACGGCCGCGGCGGGCGAAACCCGGGCCAGCAGCGCGTTACAACGAAGGAATCGGCGCCGGGGCGGGCGGTTCGTCCTTGGGGGCTTCGGGCAGCGTGGCTTTGCCTTCGAGCACGGCGTCTGACAATTGTTGCAGGATCAGATCGATCGCCCGAATGCTGTCGTCGTTGCCCGGAATGGGCAGGTCGATCACATCGGGATCTGAGTCGGTGTCGATCAAAGCCACAACCTTGATGCCCAGCAGCCGGGCCTCTTTGACGCAAATTCCCTCGCGGCGAGGGTCGATGACCACCAGCGCTTCGGGCAGGCGGTTCATGTCGCGAATGCCCGAAAGGTTCGTGAAAATCTTCTTCCGTTCGCGTGATAGCGTCGATTGCCGCTTCTTTGAGTAGGTGGCAAACTCGCCGCTGGCGTCGAGCGACTCGAGCTCCTCCAGCCGTTTCAGCCGGCTGCGAATCGTGCGAAAGTTCGTCAGCGTGCCCCCCAGCCAACGCTCATTGACGTACGGCATGCCACACTTTTTCGCCGCCGCCTCGATCGGTTCGGCGGCTTGTCGCTTGGTTCCGACGAACAGCAACAGGCTGCCCTGCGAGGCGACCCGCACCAGGTATTTCTTGGCCCGCAACAGCCCCCGAACCGTTTCCTTCAGATCAATGATATGAATCTGGTTGCGACGGCCGTAAATGTACGGACGCATCTTGGGGTTCCACCGGCTGGCCCGATGGCCGAAGTGCACCCCGGCTTCAAGAATGTCTTTGACGATAATTTCAGACACGTGTGCGTTCTCCTGTCCCCCATCAAGCTGAGGGAGCCGCAGTTCAATTCAAGAGGAATGATGCACCCCCCCCGCCAAAGTGGGCGGGGCGACCGGGTTCAAGACACTGGATCGTACAGGCGCGAGCCGATTCCGTCAAACCCGCCCCCTGCGAAATACCCCCTGCAATGCAGGCAACTCACAGCGCAGACAGACGATTTCGCGCCCCCTGCCACGCCGAACCTGCCGGGTACGTACCGCTGCGCAACGCCGCCCGGCCCCCCAAGAATGTGCGGCGCACAGGCACCCCGAATACCCCGCGCAGGGCCGGCCAGGAAGTAACTGCCGGGCCGCGGAAGACGGGGCGACCAGGCTGTTGACACGTCAGGTTGTCGGGGTGGCGGTCGCTGCCGGGCTCTTCGGCTTGTTCAGCAATTGGCTCAACCGCGACTTCAGCCGCGACGCCTTATTCTTATGGATGTAGTGCTTCATCGCGGCCTGATCGAGTCGCCGCGCCACGAGCCGATACGCGGCATCGGCGGCTTGCACATCGGTACCGGCAGCGGCCTCGCGGGCCTTGCGGATCAGCGTTTTGAGGGTCGTGCGAACGGCGCGATTGCGCAGCCGCGCTTTTTCGTTTTGACGCAGGGCTTTTTTGGCGTTTCTGTTGTGTGGCATAACCTCAACCAGGTTCGACCAGGGGTCGGGCAGACTTTGAACACGCTTATTGGAACACGTTACACGCGATAGGTCGTCTATTTTCTAGTCGTCTATTGTCTAATTGCCGGCGCGGCGGTTCGCGGTAACCGCGCCGAAACCCGTCCGTCAGCCCGTGCATGCCTTTGTGCAGCGTGGTTCGTGGCAGGCGTCTATTGGGAGGACCGGACATTGCGTTTGCCCCCGGTTTTCATCCCCGGGACGCAAGCCGCAGAGTTTATCGAATTCGCCGAACATTTGCCAGCCTGACGCACCCACCGCGGAAAAATCAACCCGCGCCACCGCGGCTCGCTGGTCAAATCCGACGTCACGCCGAGGTGGCTTCGCCCGATTGCAACCGGTTCAGGCGGTCGAGCGCATCCTTATAATTGTAATCGACTTCAAGCACACGCTGGTAGTAATCTTCGGCGGCAGTCGCGTCTTTCGTTTCCTCGCACAATTTGCCCAGAGTGTACAGCAGATCCTTGAACAGGTCGGGCTGAGCTTCGAAGCTCACTTCGGGCACGGCCGATTCGAGCTGGCGGCGGGCAAGCTGGGGCTTGCCGTCGTAGACGAAACATTTCCCGAGCGCCACAAGTGCGTCGCCCTTGATGCGCGAATCGCCCCGCGCGACTTGCAGCAGTGGAATCGCCGCCTGCCATTTACGGGTACGCATGAACAGGCTGGCTAACTGAAGCTTGATTTTCATGTCGGCGGGGTAGCGATCGACACGGGCGCTGAGCACCTCGATTTCGCGGAGCATCAATTCCTTGGCCATTTCGGCCGGTTTTTGCTTGGCCGCGGGGTCGTCAGTCGCCTGCTGCGCCAATTCCTTGGCAATTTGCAATGCCTGGCGCATCAAATCGAGCTGCACATCTTCATGCAGTTCCCGAATGTTGATGTCGCCGCCAGACACTTCGAGCGCTTTGCGATACTGTTCTTCGGACTTATGCAAATCATTGTCACGCTTGTACAAGTCGGCCAGCTTGAGGTAGTTGTCGCGGTTCGCCGGATCCTTGCGGATCGCCCGTTGCAAGTCGGCTTCGACCGACATGCCCGGCCCATCGGCCTGCTCGCCCGCTTTCGTTTTGCCCAACCGGCGGGCCACTTCATGGTCGGCCATTACCCCGCGTGTCGATTCGGCAGCTTCATAGCCCCCGCGGTCCATGACCGATTTCGCCTCGAGCGCGGTGATTTTCGTGCGGGCCGTGCCGTTGTGCGGGTCGGCCTTCAGCACCCGCTGCCAGCATTCGACCGCATCCTTGTATTCGCCCCGTTCTTCGAGCAGCGCCGCCAGCACGGTATTCACTTCTTTATTGCCCGGCTCGACCTTCAGCGACTCGCGGTAGGACATCACGGCAACTTCCTGGTAGCCCAGTTCACGGCAGGCATCGCCCAAGTCG
>JAJXXL010000159.1 GCA_021781115.1 Planctomycetota bacterium | reverse complement strand
GGCACGACGATTCGCCTGTCGCCCGGGCCCGCCGGGCCCGCCCGCCCGGCCAACTCGTCAGGTTGCCGCGCAGCGACGACGACCGGTTGCGGTACGCCGGGGCGCGGCAGCTTGGGCTGCAAGCCCTGGCCGACGGCCGTGTAGGGGTCATTCTCGTGGCGGGCGGGCAGGGCACGCGGCTGAATTTCCCGTACCCCAAGGGCATGTACCCGATTGGCCCGATCAGCGGGAAATCGCTGTTCCAGATCTTGGTCGAACAGGCGCTGGCCCGGTCGCGCCAGGCCGGGGCGGCAATCGCCTACTACGTCATGACCAGCGACGCCACACATGCAGAAACAGTGGCCTTCTTCCACGAGAACGATCATTTTGGCTTCAACCCCGACGACGTGCGGTTTTTCGTGCAGGGCAACCTGCCCGCCGTCGATCAGAAAACGGGCCTGCTGTTGCTCTCCGACAAGGGCCGCCTGAGCAGCAGCCCCGACGGCCACGGCGGCGTCGTGGCGGCTCTGGCCCGGTCAGGTTGCCTCGACGACATGTGCCGCCGGGGTGTCGAATACCTGTATTACCACCAGGTCGACAACCCGTTGGCGCGCGTGTGCGACCCGGTGTTTTTGGGCCTGCACCTGCAAGCCGGGGCTGAGGTTTCAACAAAAGTCGTGGCCAAGACGGCGGCCGAGGAAAAAGTCGGGCTGGTTGTCGAAATTGATGGAAGGCCGCAAATCATCGAATACAGCGACCTGCCCGCCGACATCGCCCGCCAGCGCGACGACCACGGCGAGTTGCGGCTGTGGGCCGGCAATACGGCAATTCATCTGTTCAATCGCAGTTTTATCGATCGGGTCGTGCAAAGCCAGGTTGAATTGCCGCTGCACCGCGCCTTGAAGAAGGTGCCGTGCCTCGATGATTCGGGCCGGCCGGCCGACCCCGCCGTTGAAAACGCCTTCAAATTCGAGCGGTTCGTGTTCGACCTGTTGCCGCTGGCCCGCAGTACCCTGGTCGTCGAAACCGACCGGCAGGGCGAGTTCCACCCGCTGAAGAACCAGGACGGCGAATTCTCGCCCGAAGGCGTGCGGCAGGCCATGAGCCGGGCGTATTACGCGTGGTTTTGCGACGCGGGCGTTGCCCGCCCACCCGACGGCCCCGTCGAAATCAGCCCGCTGGTTGCCCTCGATGCGGCAGAACTCGCCGCGAAAATCGACCCGCTGTGTGTGTACGATGGGCCGCTGTACCTGAGCCCGTAAGGGCGCCCCGCCGCCGGGGCCGTGCGGCCCTGGCCCCAGTTTCGGCAGGGGGGGCCAACGGGCCGGCCATTGGGGTCGAATGCGGTCATCCGTTGCCAACCTTTCTTCCATCGTGTGCCGCTGCAATGGCTGAAACATCGATTGCCCATGCGTTGCCCGCCGCAGGCCGGTTGCTGGGCCTTGACTTTGGCGAGCGGCGCGTCGGTTTGGCGCTGTCGAACCCCGAGCAAACGATTGCTACGCCGCTCGAAAATTACACCCGGCAGAACGACCTTCTCGACGCGCGGCTGTTGATGAAAACCGTTCGCGATTACCGGGTGGTGGGGGTCGTCGTGGGGTTGCCGATTCACCTCAGTGGCGACGAGGGAGTCAAGGCCCGCGAATCGCGAGCCTATGGGGCCTGGGTCGCACAGACGACGGGGTTGCCCGTCGGCTATCATGACGAACGGTTCACGACGGCCGTCGCCGAAGATTACCTGCTCGCGGCCGACTACAGCCGCAAGAAACGCAAGGCCCGGCGTGACATGCTGGCGGCCCAGATCATGCTGCAGTCGTTCCTGGCGAATCGCGCGGGGCAAGCCGCACCGGGCGGCTGATGTCGCGTGGCACTGGCGGCGGTATACTGGAGCGTGAACATGGCCGTGGCGCCGTTCGCCGACCGCACCCCGCAGGATTCGCAACATGGTTTCGCAGTTGCTCGACCGCGAAGAGTACATTGAACAGGTGTATTTCTTTCGCAATTATCGCGAACGCCTTGAAGAAGGCGTGCCCGCGCAGCACATCCTGGCGGGCATCGAAGAAGAAATCCTGTCGACTACAAAGCTGCCGATGGCCATTGAGTTTTTGCGGGGCGAAATCCTGCACACCGGCGTGCTGGGCGAAGGCATGGCCCGGCTGCCCCATTATTTCACACAATTCCAGACGTTTGTGATGCGCAAATCTGACGAAGAGCGGTCGCGGTTCGACCGTAAAACAGCACTGGAAGTACTCGAACGCGAGGCTGGCTACAAGGCCGAAGCGCCCACGCCCGTGGGCCTGTTCGTGTTTCAGTTCGAGTCGATCAGCCGGAACAAGCTGGGGTATGATAAGGGCATGGCGGCCATGTCGCAGGATCCGATGTACGACGCGGTCTGGTCGGAATGGATCCTGCGGACCCGGCTGCAACTGGGGGCGGTTGATTTCGCCGACCTGATCTGCCTGCATTCGGAGCATTACGTCAACGAGCGCCGCCGATTTACCGGCGATAACAGCTTCGAACCGCCGCACCCGATTCTGTTCGGGGCCAAAGAAGGCCGCATCGCGTGGGCGAATCGCGGCAAAGACCCGCTGTACATGTTCGCCGCCTTGCAGCGGCAACTGGGCTACCCCGAGGTTCCGCGGTCGCGGCTGGTGCACGGGCCTGAAAAAGACATTCCCGCCATGCAGGCGCAAATCAAACAGTTGGAAAAACGCTTGCAACTGATTGAGTCGGAATTGAAGGGCGGGCTCGACTTGAGCGCTTTCTACAAGCCGCCCGATGACCTGCCCGCCTGATGGCCCGCGGGCGGTGCGGGGCGCCTCGCGCTCAGCCGCGCAGCGCCTGGTACAGCCGCTGCATGAACAGGGCGTTGTCGCATTGCAGGTATTGCATGTCGCCGCCCATGCGGGCGTAGCTCTTGCAGAACCTGAGGTAATACGCGGGGTTCGTTTTGGGCGGTTCGCCCTGGCGCCAGTCCCAGTGGCCGCCCTCCTGAATGTCGACCACGTAAATCGAGTGGCCTGTGACGGGGGGGCGCCCCGCCTGAAACCGCAGGTTGTGCACGCAACTCAGGCTCTTTTCGAACACCTGCGGGCCCATGATTGCCGAACCGACGTTCAGCACCACGCCCCCGTCGAGCTGGTCGACCGCTGCGCCGAACTGGGCAAAGTCGGTCGTGGCGGCGCGGCCGATCGCGGCCCCGTCAAACCAGGGGTGGTTCGAAATGATGTCGTAGCCAATACCGGGGTGCACCGTCAGCGGAACGTTGTGAGCAAATGCCTGCGCGACGATCGACGCCTGTTTCCAGCGGTGCGTCCAATCGCTGCGGCCGGCGGGCACGCCCCGGGCCTGCATGGCGTACAGCAGGCTGGCCCGCGCCGGGGCCAGGCTGTCGGCCGGCGCCGCGCAGAGCGCCTGTTCCAGCTCGGCAGCCGCGGGCAGTGACACGCCGTCTTCGACAATGAAGCGGCCCAGCGCCCGCCCGTACCCTTCACCCCGCAGGCCCCCGGCGTACAGGGCCAGATGAATCGCCCGGGCGGTTTCGCTCCAGGCGCCGAACGTGCCGGTAGCGACGTTGTCACGCACGCTTTCGGTCGAGCGCCCCAGCCAGGCGTATTCCCAGTCGTGAATCGTGCCGGCGCCGTTTGTGGCCAGATGCGTCAGCAGATTCCTTTCGAGCATCTTGTCGATGACCGCCGCCGCGCCGTTCCGCAGCAGGTGCGCTCCGTAAATCAGCATGACCGCCGCGCCGCGTTCGCGGGCGGCGCGCACGCGCGCTGCGCACTCGGCAATGACCCCCTCGGCTTCGGCCCCGCATGGCCGGGGGGCCGCGTCGGGGTCGAGCCCGATTTCGTCGGCCGCGGTCAGGCTGCGGCGTTCTGCCAGCGGCCAGGTTTTCAATCGCGACAGGTCGAGCGGGGCGGGCCAGTTCACGGTGCGGCCTCCAGCAGAAACACGGTGTGCGAACGCGGTCCGTGGGCCCCAATGACCAGCGATTGTTCGATGTCGGCCGTCTTCGACGGGCCGGAAATGAACACGCCGAATCCCGGTTCGGCAAATTCGAGCCGGGCATACGCCTCGTGCATGGTGTTGACCACCGCGTCGCCCCGAACGACGAGCACCAGATGCTGCACCAGGAACAGAATCGCCCGGTGTTTCAGGCCGCGGGCGTTCACCCACACGGCACCGTTTTCGGCAACCGCAAATTCGCCCGGAACGATCGCGACATCGACGTCTTCGAGGTCGTGCGGCGTGGCCACGTCGGGCAAAGACACGTTGCCTACGCCCAGTTCGGGCAGCGGCGAACAGACTTTTTTCGCGGCGGTGATTTGCGGCAGCGTTTCGAGCGCCGCTCGAATGGCCGCCACATCGCGGGCCGCCAGACACACGCCGCCCACCGATGCCAGAGATGTGGCGAATTGGCCCGCACGGTCGGCAAACGTAAGCCACGGGCCGGCATGGGGCGGAAGTTCGCGCAGCGGCAAAGGCGTGCGGCGAACCGCACTCAGAATCTGGGCCTTACTGGTCATGACGTTTCGAATAGAGTTCGCGGAAACTATGTTTGGGCATGGCAGGCAGTTCACGCTGTCGGCCCCAGGCGTTCATGCGGTTGTAGATTAGCCCCCGCGGCAAACAGGGCACGACCCACCGCGCCATGCGGCCCGCGAAGTTGTACAGCCGCGGGTGTTGCATCAACCAGCCCAGCCCCCACATGGCCAGGCGTTTTGACCAAGGCAAGAGGCCGCGCTTGCGAAGTTCGCCGCGCCACGTCAGCAACTGGTGATGCAGGTCGATCTTGACCGGGCAGACATCGGTGCACGAGCCGCACAGGCTGCACGCCGAGGGCAGGCTGGCGTACGCCTGCGCGTCGCGGGTGGGCGACAAGATCGAGCCGATCGGGCCGGGAATCGTGGCGTTGTAACTGTAGCCGCCGCTGCGGCGGTACACCGGGCAGGTGTTCATGCAGGCGCCGCAACGAATGCAGTTCAGCGACCGCCGGAAGTCGTCGCTGGCCAGAATGCCGCTGCGCCCGTTGTCGACCAGCACGACGTGCAATTCGCCGCCGGGCGCCGGCCCGTGAAAATGCGAGGAGTACGTGGTAATCGGCTGGCCCGTGGCCGAGCGGGCCAGCAGCCGCAGGAATACGCCCAGGTCGGCCGCCCGCGGAATCAGTTTTTCGATGCCCATGCAGGCGATGTGCAGCCGGGGCAGCGACACGCCCAGGTCGGCGTTGCCTTCGTTCGTGCACACCACGAACCCGCCCGTTTCGGCAATGGCAAAATTGACCCCTGTAATGCCGGCTTGGGCATTCAGAAACTTTTCACGCAGGTGTTGCCGGGCCGCCTCGGTCAGGTATTTCGGATCAGAGGCGCCGGCCTCGGTTTGCAGGTGCTGATGAAACAGGGCCCCAATGTCCTCTTTTTTCAGATGAATTGCGGGCAACACGATGTGGCTGGGCGGCTGGCCGGCCAACTGCACGATGCGTTCGCCCAGGTCGGTATCGACGACTTCAATGCCCTGCTGCTCAAGACAGGGGTTCAAATGGCATTCTTCGGTTAGCATCGACTTGCTTTTCACGACGCGGGTCACGCCGTGCGCCTGCAAGATCGACAGTACGATGGCGTTGTGCTCGGCCGCGTCGCGCGCCCAGTGAACCTGCGCGCCGCACCGCGTCGCCTGGGCCTCGAATTGCTCCAGGTAATCGGCCAGCCGCGACATGGTGTGCGCCTTGATCGCGGCGGCCCGCTCGCGGAGTTCCTCCCACTCGGGCAGCGCCCGGGCCATCTTGTCGCGCTTCAGCCGCACGAACCACAGCGCCTGGTCGTGCCAATGCATGCGGTCTTCATCGGCGACGAATTTCGCGGCGAGGTCGGGGTGCTGGGTGGGAGTCGAGGGTGTCATCTGGGGGCTCGGGTTGAAAACAGGCACAGTCTGCGTGGCTGGGGCAGGGGCAGGGGCAGGGCGGCGGCAGCTTAAACCGGCCGACCGGCAAGAATTTCAGCGATGTGCATCACCCGAATCGGCTTGCCCGCCCGGCGGATCAGACCCTCCAGATGCATCAGGCACGACATAT
>JAJXXL010000448.1 GCA_021781115.1 Planctomycetota bacterium | reverse complement strand
GATCATCCACCAATCGACGTTCACGGTCGCCCCGGGCACCCCTCTCGAAGAAGTGTTGCGAGCGGGCCAAACCGACCACGAACCGGTCTGTCTGGTCGAAGGGCTGCGCCGCGTGCTCGACCGCGAAGTGGCCCTGCACTTCCACCGCGTCGTGCGCACCGCATGAAGGGCCGATTGCTTCAAGTGCCGCACAGCAGCCTGGTCGCGTGCCACCCCAAGCGCGCCGACCGCCTGCAAACACTGCCGTCGTATGCGCCCGGCCACCAAGCGAATTATCAAGGCCAATCACCGATTCCTAAAGGCAACGGCGCCGCTATACGGCGGGCGAATTCGCAATAACCGGGCGGGCGCCAACCGGGCCAACGATCATCAACCCGCAGCTTGGGGGCGATTACGAGGCCGGCGGTTCGGGCGGGCGAGTTTGCTGCGTGCGGCGGCGGTATTGATCGAGCGAATGGTTCAGGGAATCGAGCAATTGGGGTACGTGCGGGGCGGCGAGGTATACGCGGCACGAAACAGCCGAACGCGGGTAAAAACTGGTGATGAAATCAAAGCAGAATTCGGCGGGCGTGTGCACGATCATGACCGTGTTGGCATACACGCCGCTCAGCATTTCATCGGGCAGCTTGAGCTGTTCGTAAACCTCGGAGATCGGCGGGGCCGGGGCGGGCGTACCGGGGTTCTGGGGGTTCACCGGCGCGGGAAATTTGGGAACCGACCCGAAATGGTCCTGATATTTCTTGAGGTTTTCCTGCAGCGCCCCCACCAGCAGCGGTACAACCGAGGGCGGCAACACGACACGGGCGGCGATTCGTCGCGGCGCCGTCATGCTCATCAGAAAGTCGATCACGAACTCATGCACCCCATGCATGACAATCGCGCCAGTGCTGAACACGCCGTGCCCCACGTCTTCGGGCACGCGGGCGCTGACCTGCGAATGCTGCAACTCCTGATGATAGGGCTTGGGCGGCTCGGCGGGGGATTCGTCGGAGTTTTCAGGATGCGGTTCGGTAGTCATTATGAGTTCGTTTCTGTTGCAGGGACGCTGGCAGCCCACCGTGCGAAGTGACGGCGAAGGCAACACCCGTGTTGGGAGTTATGGCAACATGTTTCGATTTTGGCAATCATTCGGGTGTTGATCGCCACCGGGTTGACGGGTCAGGGACTTTGCTTTTCGGATTCGGCTTTATCTTTGGGCGGTGGCAAGGGCGGGCCTTTGTCTTTGAGCTTGAGCCGCACCGAAATCTTGCCTTTGTTGTCGGCCAGTTCCGTCCATTTGTCCTGGCACCGCAGAAACAGGTCGCCATCGGCCGGCGCGGTGAACGAACCATACGTTCCCAGCGCAAACGGCTCGCCCAATTCATAATCGTCGAATACCACGCCTACAAGTTGCCCGGCGGCGTTATCACCGCCATCGGCCGAAACGGAACCGCCGCCGGGGCCGATCGACCATTTGCCGGTTGCGCTGTATTCATATTCGTCGCCCTTGACGAGAGTCAATTTTGACGGTTGCCAACCATGCCCGGCGTCAATCGCTGCCGCCGTCGTCGCACTCGTGCGAACCTTTTTCCAGCGGGCCGACCAATCCCAACTGCACAAGTCAGCCCGGTACCCTTCGTCAAGCTGTTGTAGGAAGAGGCCGTATTCAAAGTTGATTTCACGGGCCATGTCGCCGTAGATTTGCTCGAAACTGACATCCGCCCTGGTGAGCAGCCCCATGCCGAGCGGGCGAAAACGCGTCGCGTAGTTCGTGTTGTTCGACAGCAAGTGGCACAGGGCCCACCGCCAGGCGTAGTTTTGCCAGGAATCGCCCGACAATTCGCGGCCGTTCACGATGTCGTTGAGCGGTTTGGGTTCGGCCGAATGCAGGTAGTCGATGACAGCGGCGTGGGCATGCACGGCGGGGTCTTTGTCGCGCCAATATTGCCCCATTTCGGCCATGCCTTCGCTGTACCAGACCGGCCCCGTGCGGCCGAACGTTTGAATGCAGTAGGCATGCACCGCTTCGTGTTGGGGCGTGCCGCGATCGGCAACGGCGTACACGACCGCGCGGGCAATAAACGCATCGCCCTGGCTGATCGTACGGCCCACGGTGACGCCGGCCCCGCTGGTAATACTCGCCAGGCCGGTCGGCTCGAATTCGACGCCCTTCCACTTGTCGACGTCATTCACGACATGGCACTCGATCGTTCCCGACAGGGGGCGACCCCAGTATTTCGAAATCAATTCGATCATGGTTTCCAGCCGGTCGAGGAGTTCTTCGGCCGCAGCGGGCGACAGATCTGTGTGCAGCAAAAAGTTCTTCGATGTGTATTCGACTGGCGCCGCGGGAGCCTCCTGCCCACGGGCTTTACGGGCTTTGCCCGATTTGCCGGCGTTCCTGTGGGCCGCATCGGCCCCGCTGGCTGTCCTGGCCGGGGCGGAACTGGCCGACGGTTTGTCTTCGGTTTTGGCGGTCGCGTTGCCTTTCGCGACCTTTTTTGCCGGTGCGGCGGCGCTGCGCCCGGTCGCCAGGGCGACCAATGCCAGACTCCAGCAAACTCCGGCCGCTACCCGGCGCGTTCGGACTGCGATTCGATGTTTCAGCATGGGTTCGATCATTGCCTGCAAAACCTGTTGCCGCTACGACTGGCTCGTCTGGCCCCGATCGCCCCAATCGGTTCCATTATAGGAGGCCGACGCGGCCAGGTCCAAACGAATTGTGAATTGTCGCGACCTCGGCCACGGCCTCGGAGCGGCGCGCGGTTGCACCCGCCGCTATTCGGCCAGCGAATCGCCCAGCGCCGCCTGCATGACCTCGCGCGACAGGTCCTTGCCCGCAATGGTCTTGAACACGACCGCCAGCCGCTCGTACAGAACGTCCATCGGTTCGACCACCTTGCAGCCCCGCTCACGGGCTTCGCGCAGCATTTGCGTTTCGCGTGGCAGATCGGTCAGGTCGATGACCGTCATGTGCGGCCGCAGGAAGCTGGGGTTGATCTTCACATTCGGTTTGCCGCCGGCGGGGGGGGGCTCTTCGGCAAACACGATCACGTCGCACAGCGTGTCGTACATGTTCATGATCGGCACGTGCCGCGCGCCGCAAGATTCGGCTGCCGCCTGGGCTTCGTCGTTGTTCGATCCAGTGATGCTGATCAACCCCTTGCGGCGCTGGATCCCATACGCCACGCCCCGCGCCAGACCGCCCGCGCCCACGATCAGCACATTGCGGCGGTCGAGAGGGCGGTCTTCGGGCGCGGTGGCGCCCAGGCTGGCCTCGATCGACCGCAGGGCCGCCCGCCACAGGGTATTCAGCCCGTGCCAGCCGTCAGACTGCTTGACCAGCAGGTCGGCCGAACGGCTGATGCGGGCGGCGTCTTCAGGAACCTGCGACAATTCGAGTGCCCGCTCTGACGATTGCGAGTTCGCAGCGACGACGTCGACCTGCAGCGTTTCCAGACGCTTGGGAAACTTGTCGCTCGTGCCGATTTCGAGGGGCAGGCAACGCACGTTCAACTGGTTGGCTGCAAACCCGGCATTCAGAACTTTGACCGTGGCGACATCGGTCGGCTCAAACCCAGCCACGGCGACGAACCGGGTTTGCGGCCCGATTTGCCGCCAGCGGTAAATATCGTCGAGCTCGGCAACTGTGGCTTGACCAGGAAAAGCTTCCAGCCCTTTTTCCAGCGCCGCGTAGATCCACGGCGAGCCATGTTTCAACCCGAGCAGCGTAAACGTCAGGCCTTGCCGACCCAACCCCATGCCTACCAGCGGAATGTCGCGGCGTTTGCTGACGGCGGCGAGCAGCGGCCAGGCGATGTCCAGCGTGGTGGTCGGGCCGACGAGTTTGACGACGTCGGCCTGGGCCTTGATCGCCTGTTCGTACAGCGATTCGATTTGCCCCAACGGCTCGGTCAGCGAAGTGAAGCTCACCACCCGCTTCGTTTTGCCGAACCGAGGAATCTTCGCAGCCACGTCGAGCTCAAGCTCGACGTACGCCGGGCCGGCCACGATGGCTGATCGTAGCAACTGCAACCGCTCGTCTTCGCTTTCGTTCCACAGGCCACCGTCGGACCTCCGGCGACAGGAAAAGAGTACGGGCTTCGTCGCCCCCTCCAGCAGCTCGGCAATGTCAGGCGTTTTTCCCAGGCGATCGAGGCGAAATTCGACGAGGTCGGCCTGCGATGCGGCATTGTAAAGATCGACTCTTCCCAGGCGGCGCGATTCCGGAGCAATGGAGATGCACAACACGATGCAGGCCCTGTCGAGAACGAGGTTGTTAAATACTGGCCGGGTCTAGCCCGACGTTGGGGCCGATTGGGCCCAAAATGAATCCGGATACGGCTGAAGAGTAGGCGCATCGTCGCGAACGGCCAGGCCGAAGAGTTCTGTTCCCGCGTAATACACGATGCCATGCGTGCGACCGATGACCCACCCATCGTAATCACTGTGCACGATTTTTTCACCAACGAGTCGGCCCCAGACATCGCGAATTTCCGCCAGCGGTTGGCCGCGGCGAATCAAGTCGCCCGGTTCGACCAAGTGCCGCACGATGCACTGCTGGCTGGTGTGCGGCGCACCCCGGCGGCGGCACGCGAACCCGACTTTCGGTTTTTTGATGCCCGTCACCGGCTCTCTGGGGCCCGGCAACAGGCCGGCCCAGCGGAGCACGTTGCGCAAGCCGGCAATCGACGCGGCGACATACCGCGGGTCGGGAACATGGCCCGTGCCCAGTTCCAGCGTTATGGCGGGAATTCGCGCCGTGTTCACTGCCGCCCCTGACGTCGAACGATGCAGTTTTTCACCCAGATACGCTTCGACCCCGAGGTCATTCACGACCGGGTGACCATACGCAGCGCACATTTCGCCCACCCGTTCGTCGACAGACGCGGCGGCGTGGCGGTCTTGTTCACACTGTTGGGGCGTGCCGTCATTGCGATACAGTACGCGGTCGCGAAACACGCACGATACGGAACCGGTCCACGCGTTGTGCAAGTCGATCAGGTAATTCGCCGAACTGCAAATCTCGGCAAACAGCCGCGTGTATGCGGTTTCCAGCGCTGAGGGCGGGTCGAGGTCAGGGTTTTGCGGGGGACGCGGCCGGGCTTCGGGAAACAGCCGGTTCGGGTCGCCGTCGTGGTAATACGCCCGCCGCTGCATCGTCCGCAAGCCGGCGGGGTTCAACGCGGGAATGGCAATGATCGTTCCGTGGAGCGCGCGGGCCAGTTCGGGCGTGAGCAATTGATGCAACACCTGTAATCCGGCGTGTTCCGGTCCGTGAATGCCGGCCGTAAGCCAAAACACCGGGCCACGCGGGTCGCCCTGGGCAATGACGACCGGCAGCGTGTCGTTGCCGCCTGTCGGGTGGCTTACGAGCTTGTACGCGCCATATGTCATCTGCCCGCGCACGGCCCTGGCCGTCCCCAAACGGATTGGCATGATCCTCCTCATTCCTCTTTCTGGAACCCGATGGCACGCATTTCACATCGCGATTCTATCGCCCCGACGCCGCAGTTTGAACCTGGCCGCACCACCGGCGTGTGCCGGTCGGGGATCCAGCCCAAGGCAGGGTCAGTCGCTGCGCTCTCGATGGGGTTCGCTGCCCGCCGCAAATGGACCGTCCATCGTCAGCCGCGTCGCAAGTTGCTGCGTTGCTTTCGCTTGTACATGACGATGATCGTTGGCCTCATGACCGGCCCCGTGACAGCCCTCGACAGTCGGCGACTGGCTTCGTTCGGCCAGATCCTCGCCTGCCGATGTGTTGCACGCGATTCAAGCACGAAATGAGTGCCACGTCACACGTGGCCATTTCCTATATTTTGTGTTTTCTTATGGCCACCTCGTTCTGGTACCCGTTCGGCCCATTGGTTTCCTCCACCGGCGGACCTGCAGGCCACGCCCCGGGCAGGCCCCTGCATCGTCAGCCGCGTCGCAAGTTGCTGCCTTGCTTTCGCTTGTACATGACGATGATCGTTGGCCTCATGACCGGCCCCGTGACAGCCCTCGACAGTCGGCGACTGGCTCCGTTCGGCCAGATCCGCGCCTGCCGATGTGTTGCACGCGGCTCAAGCACGAAACGAGAGCCACGTCGCACGCGACTACACAT
>JAJXXL010000312.1 GCA_021781115.1 Planctomycetota bacterium | reverse complement strand
ATTCACGAATTCCTGCAACTGGCAGTTCGAGGTTGCGGTTCCATTCGAGCGCGTTCCACGCCATGTCGAGGTGCGCATCAAAAATCAGCATGGTTCGTCCCGTAAGAATAGTTTCACAATCCGGAATTCCGCCGCCGGTCACTTCATATCAGAAGTCGAGTGGAACTGTGCGTGCCTCATCGACGGCGGTTGTGACCTCAGGGTGGCAAACACAGCCGCCAGTTGCCGAAGCCAGAAAAAACCAGCCGATGATCGACATCACGCCGCCGATCGGCACAATGGCGCCAAGCCAGCGCTGGCCCGTCAGCACCAGCAGGTACAACCCGCCCGAGAAGATCACGATTGCGCCGAGAAACAGCCAACCGGCCGTCTTGAGCCGCCGCGACGGCGCAAACTTTTCGAGCAACCCCACGGCGATCATGCCCAGTGCGTGATACATCTGGTACTCGGCGCCGGTTTTGAAGTCGGCCACATATTTCTGAACGGCGGGAATCATCGCGCCGGCGACTTCGCGCTGTTCACTGCCATAAAGGGGCCGCAACTGACGGTCGAGGCCATGAGCCGCATACGCGCCGGCCATGACGGCCAGGCCGGCCAACACTGCGCCGACTCTGACCCAATCCTTGGAAATGCACATGAGATGCAGCCTCTTTGGTGGAAGTCGGTTCAGGTCAAAGCGGCGCGACGTCGGCCGCACAGACGGTCAGCGGCCATCGAGCACCTTGAGAAACGCCGCCAGGAACGCAGGGTGCGCGGGCCAGGCCGGTGCCGTCACGAGGTTGCCGTCGGTGTGCGCCTGGTCGAGCGGCAGATCGACGTAATCACCGCCCGACATCCGCACGTCGGGCGCGCAGGCCGGGTACGATGAACACGCGCGGCCCTTGAGAACCCCCGCGGCGGCCAGCACCTGAAACCCGTGGCAAATCGCGGCCATCGGCTTTTTCGCCGCATCGAAGTGCCGCACGATGTTCAGCACCGCCTGATTGAGGCGGATATATTCAGGCGCCCGCCCACCGGGAATGATCAGGCCGGCGTAATCTGAGGCATTCAAGTCGGAAAACGTGGCGTTGAGCGTGAAGTTATGGCCGCGTTTTTCCGTGTAGGTCTGATCGCCCTCAAAGTCATGTACCGAAGTGCGCACCTGGTCGCCGGCCTTTTTATCGGGACATGCGACATGCACGGTCAGGCCGACCATTTGCAGCGCCTGAAACGGGACCATCACTTCGTAATCTTCAACGTAGTCGCCGACGAGCATGAGAACCTTTTTTGAGGCCATGATGGTTACTCCTGTTGTGAAAATGCCGACAATGAACGCACGGACTTTCGTCGTGGCGAATTTCTGCCATTTTGACCAGTACGAATCGGCCTGGCGATGACACCCGGCGGTCACTCGTCGGTCGAGCCGAATTTCGATCGATTATACCGGATGGCGCGGGCCGCGACAGGCAAGGCCCGGCGGATCAGGGTTCTGCGGCCGCGTCTGGCCAAGCCGCGACAGGGCGTGCCGACGACTGGTGGATTGCGTGGTTCAGCGAGTTCTGCCCAAGGCTGGCCCCCAGCCGAAGAAATACATCGCTTTGGGCACCGCCGCATCGAGGACGGCACGAAACGCGGCAGAAGTGTCGGGGGCCTGCACCGAACCCGACAACAGATCGAACAGACCCAGGTGGTGGTAGGTTACGACTTTGGCTGTTTGCAGGCCGGCGGCCTTCTTCAATTCGGCGATGGCATCTTCTTCGTAGCCAATCTCATCGATCAGGCCGTTTTGCTTCGCATCTTTGGCGGTATAAATCTGGCCGGTAGCGAGTTTTTCGACCGCGGGGCGGTCGAGCGGGGCGCGATTGTCGTCGATGACCTGCAGGAACTGATCGAATGCCTGGTTCATGATGTCCTTCCACAGCGCTTCTTCGTCAGGCGACATTTCGCGAAACGGGCTCAGCGCGTCTTTGAATTTTCCGGTCTTGAGCGGTTCCGACTTCACTCCCCAGTGGTTCGCCAGTTCGCTGACGTTGTAGCGTGGAATAATCACGCCGATGGAGCCGGTCCAGGTCGTGGGCTCGGCGTAGATTTTTCCGTGCGGGCCGACGCCCATCGCCACGTAGTACCCACCCGAGGCCGCCAGGCTTTGCATGGAAACCACGATCGGCTTTTTCTCGCGAAGTTCGGTAAGACGGTGGTAGATCTGATGGCTGTCGGAAACGAGGCCGCCGGGGCTGTCGACGACCAGCAGCACCCCCTTCACGTGGTCGTCGTCCTTGGCATGTTTGATGTTTTGAAGAATCCGTTCGGTATAGGGGGGCATGATCGTGCCCGAAATCTGAATCAGGGCGATTTTGGTTGTGGCGTCACGATCGCCCGAGTGATAGGTCTCGGTGGCGCTCGATTGATCGGACAAGGCGTCAGAATGAATCGAAAACAATGCCAGATTTACCAACAACGACCCCATCAGCAGCGTGGCAAACAGCCACGACATCAGCCGTGCCACCAGCCCCCCACCGACGCGCTGCTGGATAATGATCGGTTGTGGTGCGGCGGGCGCCGTCGCAGGTTTTGAAGCCGGGTCGGAAGTGCTCATAAGCGTGCTCTCGTTTTCAAAAGGGCGACAGTCATTGGTCTTACGGCGAACCGTGAATCCAGTCATTTTACGCGCTGTGCGTGAATTGGCAAGCTGCGAAGACCTTGCGGGTTGTGCTCAATCTGCCAGTTCGTCCGGGAAAAACCAGCGGTAAACCGGGTACGAACGTCGGTGTCGCGACAATCGAAACCCGATAACAATGGCTGAACGTCTGGTCGTTGTGTTTATGCCGAATGCACGAGGTATGGCGATTTAACACGAAGTGCAACGGCGCGACGCCCGGATGGCGCGTCTGTCGGGTTCGGTAAAATCAGCGGGAGGTTGGGCCACGAGGCGGCGCCCGACCGGTAACAACTTACAGTGTCCCACCGCGATTGGGGAGATGGAAATGATCGTTCGACATCGTTGCCGGGCCAAGGCCTGCCTGTGTTCCGTCATCACGAGCCTGCTTCTGGGACAAGGCGGCGCTCTGTTGGCCCAAGCGGGCAATGTTCCTGTGCAAACAGGCAACGTCCAGGCTCCGGCGGCGAATCGCACGGCTGATGATTCGGATTCAACGCGCGTCGGGAACGGCAGCGCGGCGGCGCCGGCCTCTCCGGTGTCAAAACCCGGTGTGGCATCGAAATCCGTCGCCGTGAAAACCAAAAAGTCGGTACCCAATCCACCCGCAAAATCCTGCCCCTATACGCCGAATCGCCTGCCCGGCACCGAGGCCGCCAAACCGATGCCTCCTCGGCAGCGATTGCCACTGCTGACCAGCGGACGGACGGCGGCGATTCAGCAGGTAGCCGGCACGATGCCCGGTTCGGGCTCGCCACCGGCGAACCCCGGATACGCAGGGAGCGCCACGGGCGGGTCAAGCGACGTTCAGCAAGAGCTGCAAAAACTTTACCAGCGCGACGGTCGGGCGATGCCCCCAATGAATATGTCGCAACTGACTGTGCCGTCGAATCCGCCGCCAGCGGCCACCCGCGAGACTCCCGACGAAGGAGCCGCCCCGGCGCATAAGAGTTTCTTCCAGCGCACATTTCCCGGACTGGGGCGATGGTTCCACCGTTCGGCGCCCGAGCCAACGGTGCAGCGTTCGCCGTCGGCGTACCCCAACCCCAATCAGCTTCCTCCGCCGGGCATGCGGCCGCAACAGCCGCCGTTTGTCCACCCCCGGCAACCGAACATGGCGAATTCGCCGCGACCGGGGTTGTTTCCGGGAGTGCAACAGCCGGCGCCCGTCGGTGCGCCGCCGATGCAAATTCGACCGGCGCAACCGAACGTTGCGGTTGCCCCTTCCGCGGCACCGCACGTCGCGACCGAAACGCCGCGCCTGGCCGCGCCCGGTGCGGGGCCACTCGCCGCCCCTGCCGCTGATGCGCCTCTGGCCGCACCGCCGCAACTCGCGGCGCCGGAAGTCGCCGCTGAAGTGAAAGATTCGCCATTCAGCGGGCGCAAGCTGTTTCCGGAAGACGCCGAGGAACCGAAGTTGGCTGCGGCAAAGCCGTCGTCGATTCATGATGATGTCGATGACGATCTCAAGCTTGACGACGACAGCCCGGCCGAGCACGCCCCACAGGTCGCGGCAACTGAATCGAGCCGCAATGATCAGCTCAAACTGCTGGCCGAACGCAGCGGGCTGAATGGCTTCAAAGGGTTCTGCCCAGTGACGCTGAAAAATGAACGCAAGCTGGTGACGGCGAAGCCCGAGTATGTGTCTGAGTACAATTCGCGAGTTTATACCTTCGCCTCGGCTGAAGCCAAACTCGAGTTCGATCTGGCGCCAGATCATTACGTCCCGGTGCAAAACGGCCGCGACGTAGTGCAACTTGCGGGAGGAACAACCGCTGCCGAAGGTTCACTGGACCATGCCGCATGGTTTAAGGGCCGGCTGTACCTGTTTGCGTCGGAAGATTCGATGGATACATTCGTGTCGGCGCCGGCGAAATACGCCGCTGCGGCGGCAACGAAATGACGAGGCCAGCGGGTGGCTTCGCCACGAACCGTGCGCTCAGCGCGAGATCTGACCGGGCAGCGACACGCAAACCCGGGTTCCCGTGCCCAGGTTGCCGCCAATCGTGATTCCTCCGCCGTGCGATTCGACAATCGCCTTGCAAATCGCCAGCCCCAGCCCGGTGCCACCGGGGTCGCGGCTGCGGGATTTATCGACGCGATAAAAGCGGTCGAAGACGTGGGGCAAATGTTCGGGGGGAATACCCAAACCGGTGTCGGTGACGGAAATCACCATGCGACCGTCGCGAATCGCACCGGCGATGGCGATCCGGCCGCCGGCAGGCGTGTACTTGATGGCATTGTCAAACAGATTGACAAACACCTGGCGAAGTTGGGCTGCGTCGCCAGCGACACCATACGGTTCAAGCGGGGTGATTTCCCACGCGAGGCCCTTTTCAGCGGCCACGACGCGCAAATGTTCGGCCACGTTGTGCACGAGGATGTCCAGTCGAACCGGCTCGACCGTCGCCGGGGCGAGGCCGGCATCCTGTCGGCACAGCGTCAGCAACTGGTCCGCGAGCCGGCTGAGTCGCACGGTCTCTTCGAGAATGCTTTCGAGCACGCGGCGATATTCCTCTTCGGTGCGGCTCGCGCGGAGCGCCACTTCGGCCTCACTTTGCAAAACGGCCAGTGGCGTGCGCAGCTCGTGGGCCGCATCAGCAGTGAACCGCCGCATTTCGTCGAACGAATCTCGCAAGCGGTCGATCATGTCGTTGAGCGTTTCGGCGAGACGACCGAGTTCGTCGTGGGCGTGAGGAACTTCAATGCGGCGGTCGAGCCGCCGGGCAGAAATCTGCCGGGCCGCGGCCGCCATGCGATCGACCGGGGTAAGTGCCTTGCGGGCCAAAACATACCCTCCACCCAACGCGGTCGCGAGTGCGAGCGGCCCGGCCGCGGCCAGGATGACCCCGAACGCGCGGAGTTCGGCAAGGTAGGGGGCCAAGGGCGCGGCAACCTGAATCCACAGCGGGCCGACGGCCCCGTCAATGGTCTGGCTCGCGGTGCGAAAACGACCCAGCCCGGCGATGGTCGTTTCTGCGATTGCCGGCGTCGCCGATGCCTGCGAAACTGCGCCGCCGATATGCTCCTGGCCCAGACGCGTGCTGCGAAACAAGCTGTGGCCATCGGGGCTATGAACTTCGAATTCGCAGTTCTGATGGCGGCCGAAGCGAAGTTCGAGTTCGCGCAGGAAGTCGGGCTGCGCTTGCGATATCGCGATTTCCTGGCCGAGTTCGTGCAGTTCGACCCGCAATTCCTGGTCGATGCGCGTCGACAAATGCCGACGCACCATTTCATAGACTCCGAGGTCGAACGCAATCAGAATCAGTGACAGCACCACGCCGTACCAGATCGTCAATTTCCAGCGAATTCCCCATGCTCTCATGTGGGATCCTTCAGGCAGTAGCCCACACCGCGAACCGTGCAAATCAGTTGCCGCACCCCGGGAGGTTCGACTTTTTTGCGGAGCATGTTGACATACACATCAATCACATTGGTCAACACGGCGTCTTTCAATTGCCACAC
>JAJXXL010000129.1 GCA_021781115.1 Planctomycetota bacterium | reverse complement strand
CCGGCGGCCCGTTGGGGTGCGGCGCGCTCGCGGGAACGACCATCACCTGTCCCTGGCATGGCTGGCAATTTGACGTGACCACCGGGCGACACGGCTTCAACCCCCGGTACCAACATCCTGCTTTCCGTGTGATTGTCGACGGAAACGCGTTGTTCGTCGATCTCGGCGAATCTTCCGGTGCTCTTCCGCCGACTTGAGTCGTGCCGACATTGATAAAGACTGCGCGAGTTTCACGGGTGGGTTTCACGGGTGGGTTTTGCGCGTTTCGGGAAGTGCATCCGGGCGTGAATTACGGCAATTTGCGCGGCAAATGCGGGGGGTGAACGACGGCCGCGGTCGGCAAATTCCGTGCGGTCGTTATTCCCCGCGTATTCGATTGCCGATAGTTAGGAAGACGGGCGGCTCTCTGCATTGCGCGGTCGTCGACGATCGAGCCGCACTCCCCTTACGATCGGAATCGCCCCATGCCCTTGTCTCGCAAGTTGTTCGTGCTCACGCCTGCCCTGTTGCTCTCGCTGGGGTCGGGGCTGTGGGCGGGAAACCCACTGACCTCGTGGTGGTCTTCCGACGAAGAGGCACCCCCCGGCTCGCGGCAGTTCTGCTATGGCGGCAAATCGTGGCCAATTGAGCCGCGACCGTCAGGGAAGTCCGCCCCGTTTGTGCAAACGTATCATCATGCGCATTATTGGCCTGACCCCTATCGTTGGGAAGATCGCGGAATCGTCCGCCGCCACATGATTACTCAGACCGATGCGGGTTGGGTTGTCGCCACGACGCTTTACGAACAGCATTTTGACCCCGAAACCCAGGAGTTGAACGAGGCGGGGCGCATGCAATTACGGTGGATTTTGCAGCAAACTCCACCGCATCGCCGCACGACCTACGTTGCAACCAGCGATTCGGCGAAGCACAGCCAGACCCGGTTGGCGAGCGTGCAGCGCGAATCGCTGGAAATCGCCGGAACGACCGGTAACTGCCCGATCATGCTCCGCAATTGTCAAAACGCCGGAACGACCGCGCAGGATGTTGACCTGTCACGGCGGGCTTACCTGGCGTCAGTCCCGACGCCACGGGTGCCCTTTGTTTCGCAATCGGGTGGGTCGAGTTCGGCCAGCAGCAGTTCGCCGCAAAGCCCGGGCACGGGAAGCCGCTGACCGAATCTCCTGTGCTTCCGCTAACGTGGCAGCGATCAGAAAACTGACCGACTTGAATCGTTCATCATGCCGATCGGCCTGATTTCAGCCGGTTGATGACAGCCGACCGGCATACCTTCTCAACCGTCACGGTATTTCATGATTGACTACGGTTCTGCCGATTCCGCCGCGTCAGGATCGCCGCGCCGGCCGGTGGCCGGGGGCGGAAATCCGCGCGGTGCCCCCACATCGGGCGCCGACCTGTATTCACAACTGTTTCAGATGCAGGGGCGCGACCGCCCGGCGGCCTTCCCGCCGGTCACACAGCCACCGGCAGCGACCCCGGCACAACCCTCGCCAGCTCGCCGTTCCCCGCGTTCGGTCGGCCGGTTTCCCCAAACGCCGGTGGCGCCTCAATCGCTGATTCAGAGTGGCTTGAGCCTAATGCAAATCAGCGAGCTGATTCTGAAACAGCTCTATTTGCAAGGCGCGCTGTTGGGGATAGACATCGCCCGGCAGGCGCGATTGCCGTTTAACGTCGTTGACGAAGGGCTGGTGTTCCTCAAAGATGAAAAGTGCATCGAAGTCGCATCGGGCGATTTGATTGGTCGGGTTTCCTATCGGTTCAATCTCACCGACCTGGGGCGAGTTCGCGCCCGCGAAGCCTTCGAACAGTGCCGTTATGTCGGGCCAGCGCCCGTACCGCTCGATGCGTACGTGCGGCAATGCCTCGAGCAAACGGTCACAGGAACCATTTGCGACGCCGATTCGCTTCTGGAGGGGTTTCGCGATCTGATTATTCGACCGAACCTGCTCAATGAACTCGGCCCCGCCGTATGCAGCGGGCGCTCGATTTTCATTTACGGTCCGCCGGGCAACGGCAAAACCATGATTGCCAAGGGGTTGGGCAGGTTCCTGAACACCTTCGGGGGTGAAATCTATGTGCCCTATGCCATTCATGCCGACAGTGGCATCGTAACCATCTACGACCCCACGATTCACGTCGCGACCGACAATGGCGACTTGCTTGGCGCCGAGATGGAAACAACGGCCGGCCCCAATAGCGAACGCAGCCGCCTGCTGCAGGACAACCCGCCCGATCTGCGCTGGCGGCGGATCAAACGGCCGGTGGTCATCACCGGGGGCGAATTAACGCTCGAAATGCTGGATTTGCGGTACAATTCCGTCGGTAATTTCTATCAGGCGCCCTTGCACATCAAGGCCAACGGGGGGGTGTTTCTTATCGACGACTTCGGGCGGCAAATTGTCAGCCCGCGCTACTCATTGAACCGCTGGATTCTGCCGCTCGAAGAAAAGGTCGATTACCTGACGCTGGCAACCGGGCGCAAAATGTCGGTTCCTTTCGAGCAGTTGATCATATTTTCGACTAACCTCGACCCGCGCGAACTGGTCGATGAGGCGTTTTTGCGGCGGATTCGTCACAAGATCAACATTGGCACCCCAGACCGTTCGCTGTTTACCGAGATTTTCAAACTTTCGTGTCATCAGCACCAGATTCCATTCGCTTCAGATGCCGTGGATTATCTATATGCCACATTTTACGATCAGGGAAAACCGCCAAGGTCGAGCGATCCCAGAGATTTGCTGGAGATTGTTCAGGCCATTTGCCGATTTCGGAATCAAGAGGTTCTCTTGAGCCACGATCTCATTGCGGAAGCGACTCAACGCTTCTTCTGCCAAATCTGATCGCAATGTGGTGTCGGCGCGAATCTCCTTCCCTTCAAGCGTTCTGCGAGTTTTCGAAATCCCCCCGTCAATCGGCTTTCATCTGCAACCGCGCATAGCGCGTTGTTTTGGCGAGCCCGGTGGCGGAAACGCAACATGGAGGTGCCGAGTGGTCCTCGCACGCGGTTTACTGATGTCCTGCGCCGGCTGGTTCTGCCTGTGCGCACTGACGGCCGGGTGCGTGTCGACGACCGAAACGAAATCGGCCGATGGTTCTACGCTGTTTTCGAACCGCATCGGGGCCTTGGCGGCAAGCAAAAAGAAAAAGCCCAGCGCCAACCTGCACTTGTCATACGCACGCTTGCAGGAAGAACGTGGCGACCCCGGCCGGGCACGCGAAGAATACGAAAAAGTTCTGGCCGAAAACCGCAAATCGGTCGATGCGCAACTCGGGTTGGCCCGAATCGACTATCTTGCCGGTCGAACGGTCGAGGCCGAAGCGCATTTTAAGGAAGCATTGCGGTTGCAGCCGAAATCGGCTGTGGTGCAGGCCGCTGCGGGGCAGTTTTACGCAGAAGAAGGTCGGTTGGCCGAAGCGACCCTGCACTTGAACGAGGCGGTTCGCCTCGCACCTGACGATAAAACCACGCGATACCATCTCGCCGTGGCGCTGGCCAAATCAGGCGAAATCGAACAGTCGCTGCCGCACTTCACTCAGTCGGTAGGGGCTGCCGCGGCCCAATACAACATCGGCGTGATCCTGCATGAAAAGGGCGACCTGCTGGGCAGCGAGCGACACTTGATGCTTGCACTCGGCCAGGATCCGAACCTGGAAGACGCGAAAACCTGGCTTTCCGATGTTCGCCGCGAAAAGGAAGCTCAACTGGCTGATGCGAACTCACCAGGATCTGCGGGGCGAAACCTCATTAATGGCGGCGCGGCGACCCGCAGAGAACTACCGCCGAATGTGCAGTCGGTGACGACGGCATACAATCAGCAGTTTATGCCAAACGGGCAGGGGGGGGGCATGCCGCAAATCACTGCGGCCGGCGGCAGCAGCGTGGTCGTCACGCCTGCACCGCAAATCGCCGCCCCCGCAGGAGCGCAGTCAACCACCCCCGCCGGTCTGACGCCCCAGCAATGGGAACAGTGGAAGAATCAGCGTTCGACGGTGACCGCAAGCACCCCGGGCAACATGGCGGCCGGGCAAAGTTCGCCGCGCTGACAATCGGTGGCGACTCAAGGGGTGCCGAGCTGCAGAGAAAAACAGGGCAAAAAAGCGGCTTGAAATTCGAAATGCCTCTGCGCCGCGGCGACTCTGCGATTTCTTTCCTCCAAGCCAGTTCGTACAATCAACGAACGTAGATCCCAGTCGCATTGTGGCGACTTTCGCGGCGGGGGAGGGAGAACCAGCAGAATGATTGTGGCCCGACGGAAAAAACCGAGTCTATGCGTCTTCGCGATCGCGGGCGCGGTTTTCATCGCGTCGCCCGCGGCGTTTTCCGCAGACCCATCACCTGCGGACAGTGAATTCTTCGAAAAGCAGGTTCGCCCTGTCCTTGCGCAGAATTGTTTGAAATGCCACGGCGACGAAAAGCAAAAGGGTAATTTACGGCTCGATTCGCGCGAGGGTGCTCTCAAGGGGGGCGACACCGGTCCGGCGATCGAACCGGGCAAGCCGGCCGGCAGCCTGCTGATCGAAGTCATTCAATACACTGGCGATTACAAAATGCCGCCCCGGGGCAAAATGCCGCCCGAGCAAATCGCCATTCTGACCGAATGGGTGCAGCGTGGCGCCCCATGGCCCGCTGATAATACCCCCGCGCCCAAGAACGCCAAGGCTCCGTTCGATCTGGCAGCCCGGCGGGCGAGGCACTGGTCACTTCAGCCGTTGCTTACGAATTCCGCCCCGGCGGTGAAAAGCCCGGCTTGGGTTCAATCGTCCATCGATCAGTATATTCTCGCCAAATTGGAAGAGGCCGGCATTGCTCCTGCGCCTCCGGCCGACAAGCGTACCTTACTCCGCCGCGTCACCTACGACCTGATCGGGCTGCCGCCCACACCAGCCGAAATCGATGCGTTTCTGGCCGATGATTCTCCCCGCGCGTGGGAAGCCGTGGTTGAACGGCTGTTGGCCTCGCCGCACTACGGCGAACGCTGGGCAAGGCATTGGCTCGATCTGGCGCGGTTCGCCGAAACCGCCGGCCACGAATTTGACTTCGAAATGCCGCTGGCATTCGAGTACCGCGATTACGTCATTCGCGCATTCAATGCCGACGTCCCGTATTCCCAATTCTTGGTGGAACAGGTTGCCGGCGACCTGCTGCCCGAACCGCGGCGGCATCCCACCGAACAGTTCAATGAGTCGATCATCGGTACCGGATTTTACTTTCTGGGCGAATCGACGCATTCGCCGGTCGATGTGCGCGACGACGAGGCCACGCGGGTCGATAACCAGATCGATGTGTTCGCCAAAACGTTTCTGGCATTAACAGTCGGCTGCGCCCGCTGTCACGACCACAAGTTTGACGCAATTTCGACCAAAGACTATTACGCCTTGGCTGGCTATCTGCAAAGTTCGCGCTATCAAACGGCGTGCGTCGACCCGCCCGCCGCCAACCGCGCCATTGCGGCCAATCTCGAACAACTGCGCGGCGAACAGGTGCGGCTTGTGCAAAATATGGCGGCGGAATTCCGCAAGGATGTTCTCGTCGATCTTGATACCGTGGGGCGAGGTTCCGTTCCCGCTATCGATTCTGCTGACGAAGTCGCCATTCGATCGCCCGTGGCACTGACGATGGGCCTGGTGCGCGACGGCTTGACGGCGATTGCGCCCTCGACCAGTGAGCCTGCCAGCGGCGAAACGGTCTTTGAAGATTTTGAAATGCCGACGTACGGTCGTTGGACGACGACAGGAAACGCCTTTGGAAGCGGTCCGAACCGCCACCCCCTGCCCACATATCAGGGCGAGGTTGGCGCGCGGGGGCTGGGGTTCGTGAATTCGCATTCGGTGGTTGACGCCTCGGGGCGTCGCTCGGCCACAGATGCGCTGACCGGCACCTTAACCTCTCCGCCGTTTACGGTCAGCCAGCCGTATATCCATTTCCTGATCGGCGGCGGGGCTCATCCCGGGAAAACCTGCCTGAACTTTCGCATCGATGGCAAAATTGAGCGTACGGCGACCGGTCGCAATGCGAACCAGATGCAGCCAGCAATGTTTGACGTGCGCGAGTTTGCGGGCCGAGTGGCGGTGCTGGAAATCGTCGATCAGGAAACTGAGGGATGGGG
>JAJXXL010000266.1 GCA_021781115.1 Planctomycetota bacterium | reverse complement strand
TGCCAGATGAGGGTCTTTGCCTGCCGGGCGATCTGGCAAACTCAAACCGCACGGCCCGGTTGCCCACGGGGCGGCTTCTTTTTTGAAGCCGCGTCGGGGTGGGTTTTTGCGGTGCCTCTGGGAAGCACAGCCTGAATGTCTTATACAGCGAGTCACGAGCAATTCGCGCGGGCCTGCCGCGTCATTCCCGGCGGGGTCAACAGCCCGGCGCGGGCATTTGGCGGGGTGGGCGGCAACCCGGTGTTCATTGGCCGGGCCGAGGGTTCGGCGTTGTACGATATCGATGGAAACCGGTATATCGACTACGTTGGCTCGTGGGGGCCGCATATTCTCGGCCACGGCCACCCGGCGGTGCTGGCAGCGCTCGAAGCGGCGTTGCGTCGCGGGACGAGTTTCGGAGCGCCGACGGTCGCAGAAACGGAACTTGCCGAGCTCGTCATTTCGGCCGTGCCGTCGATTGAAAAAATTCGCCTCGTCAATTCGGGCACCGAAGCCACGATGAGCGCGATTCGGCTGGCGCGAGGTTTTACCGGGCGAAACGTCATCGTCAAATTCGCGGGTTGTTACCACGGCCATGTCGACAGCCTGCTGGTTCAGGCGGGCAGCGCCGCAACGACGTTGGGCGTGCCTTCCAGCCCCGGTGTTCCGCCGGGGTGCACAGCCGACACGGTCTGCCTTGAGTTCAACGACCTCAATCAGGTTGCCGACCTGTTTTCGCGGCGGGCGACCGAAATCGCCGCGGTCATTCTCGAACCGGTCGTGGGCAACATGGGGGTGGTTCTGCCGGCGCCGGGCTTTCTCGAGGGCGTGAAGGCCGAATGCCGCAAGGCCGGCGCGCTATTGATCTTCGACGAAGTCATGACCGGCTTTCGTGTGGCGTTCGGCGGCGCGCAGGAGCGCTTTAGAATTCGCCCCGATCTGACAACTCTGGGAAAAATCCTGGGAGGCGGTTTGCCCATGGGCGCGTACGGCGGCCGGGCCGACATCATGAATTCGGTGTCGCCGGTGGGCCCGGTATACCAGGCGGGTACGTTGTCGGGCAACCCGCTGGCGACGGCGTGCGGGCTGGCCACGTTGCGCGCCTTGCGCGATGAATCGCCATACTTGCGGCTCGAACAGGAAACGCGGCGATTGACCACAGGATTGGCAGGGGCCGCCCAAGCGGCGGGCATTCCGCACCAGGTTGCGCAGATCGGCAGCATGTTCACCCTGTTTTTCAATTCCGTCCCGGTTGTCAACTACACGCAGGCCGCTCGATCGGATACACGCGGCTTTTCACGCTATTTCTGGGGAATGCTGAAGCGGGGCCAGTACCTGCCGTGCAGCCAGTTCGAGGCGAATTTCGTGTCGGCAGCCCACACGCCAAAAGAAATCGACGTCACGATTGCTGCGGCGCGCGATGTGCTCGCTGAGATTTCGCGGGGCTGACGCGCCGCACGGGCATGGTCGCAACCCCCGGGGGTTTTCGCCGACATCACCCGGTGTGCCTGCCGATCGGTTCCAGCAAATGACCGCGTCGGCCCCATGCACCCTACTCGCCAATCAGGAGTTCATTGTGTCCGAAGGTTCGTCTCGCTGCGTGCGTTTGCTGGTGCTGGTCTTGTGCCTTGCCGCAGCCCCCACCATCGCCGGGGCTGAAGCCCCCGCCGCCCCGGCGACGGCGGCGCACCCCGCTGAAGAATCGCTGGGCCAGAGTTTGCCGGCGTTGACGATCGCCCCCTTCGCGGCGATTCTGTTGGCCATTGCCGTGTTTCCGCTCGCCGCCCCCCACTGGTGGGAACACAATCGGAACAAGGGCCTCGTGGCTGCGGTGCTGGCCGTTCCCCTGTCGATCTATCTCCTGGCCGCATGGAGCAACAAGGGCGCGGGCCATGCCCTGCTGCATACCGCCGAGGAATATGTTTCGTTCATCGCCCTGCTGGGCGCACTGTTCGTTATCAGCGGGGGCATTCTCGTGCGCGGCTCGCTGTCGGGCACGCCGCTGGCGAATACGGGAGTGCTCGCCCTGGGCGCGGCGTGCGCCAGCCTCGTCGGCACCACCGGGGCTTCGATGCTGCTGATCCGCCCGTTGCTGCGGGCCAACGCCACGCGGCGCGCCAAGGCCCATATCGTCGTATTCTTCATCTTCATCGTATCGAACTGCGGCGGGCTGCTGACTCCCCTGGGCGACCCGCCGCTGTACCTCGGGTTTTTGAATGGCGTGCCGTTTGAATGGACGCTGCGACTATGGAAGGAATGGCTGCTGGTCAATGGGCTGCTGCTGGTCATTTTCAATATCTGGGACCAGTTCGTGCTCAAGCGCGAAGAACGAGAACGGGACGGCGCGCAGCTCGAACAGGCACTGATTCACGAACCCCTCAAAATCTCGGGCCTGCACAATCTGTTATTTCTGGCGGGAACGGTCGCCGCGATTTATGCCCGCGGGCGCGGCTTGGGCCACGGCGGCCAACCGTGGCCGTTCGGCGTGCAGGAAGGTTTGCTGGCCGGGTTGGCCGCGTTGTCGTATTTCCTGACCCCCAAATCGATTCATCAGGCGAACCGGTTCAGCTTCGGGCCGATCAACGAGGTCGCGATTCTGTTCGCCGGCATTTTTGTGACAATGATCCCCGCGCTGCTGATCCTCAACGCGCATGGCAACAATCTCGGCATTACTGAACCGTGGCAGTTCTTTTTGGTATCGGGCGCGCTGTCGAGCTTTCTTGATAATGCTCCGACCTATCTGACATTTGTTTCGACCGCCTGTGGCATGAACAATGTCAACGCCGCCGACCCAGGCTACCTGGCCACTTTTCTGGCCTTGCCCGCTGCGCATCGCGCTGAGGAATTCCTCGCGGCCATTTCGTGTGGGTCGGTCTTTATGGGTGCGAATACCTACATCGGCAATGGCCCGAATTTCATGGTGAAGGCCATCGCCGAGCAAGACGGCGTCAAGATGCCGGGCTTTTTCGGCTACATGCTGTACACCGCCGGAATTCTTCTGCCAATCTTTGCCGTCGTCACACTCGCGTTCTTCATGTAGCCACAATTCTTCACGAGGTTTCAGACGCATCGTCAGGAAGAACTGCCGACCCTGCAATGAGTTGCGACACGGCTGACGCACGCATTCGCCCAACCCGGCCATCTCGCGCGGCGTTTTACCCGATGCCTGTGCGTCAGGATCATCGTCAGGAAGAACTGCCGACGCCGTATCGAGTTACGAATCGGCTGACGCTGCCTGCACCCTGCACCCCGGTGGGGTCGGTTTCAACAAATGCTGTGACATCCGTCAAGCACCGGCACGACCGACCGCTGACGTCAGACGCAGCTCTTGACCGCCTGGTGTGCGTCAGGGGCGACCCTGGCGACGGGCGGGCGACTCGCCTTGTCGAGAGCGGGTGGCTAGAATCGGCGTGTTGCAAAATGCCCCGCCGATGTCGGCAGGACCATCTTTCGAACAGGGAGGCACGTCTGATGCGAACGACGGTGGTGGGCGCCCACGGGCAATTGGGCGGCGAACTCCTGGCGTTGCTCGACGGCCCGGTTGCGGCCTTCGGGCGTGATGCAGTCGACATTGCAAACCTTGCCAGCGTGCGGCAGGCGTTGCAGGTCGCCGCGCCCGAACTTGTCATCAATACCGCTGCATATAACTTCGTCGACAAGGCCGAAGACGAACCCGAGGTGGCCTATTCGGTGAATGCCCTGGGGCCGCGAAACCTGGCGTTAGTTTGCGCAGAACTTGGGGTGCGTCTTGTGCACGTCAGCACCGATTACGTGTACGGCCTCGAGTCGGGCCGCACGGCGGCCTATACCGAGGACGACTCTCCCGGTCCGGTCAGCAGCTATGGAACCAGCAAGCTGGCGGGCGAATATTACGTTCGCACTCATTGCCCGCAGCATTACGTACTGCGCACGTGCGGGTTGTACGGCAATCGTGCTGCGGGGCAAGGCAAGGGCAATTTCGTGAAGAAGATGTTGCAATTGGGGCGCGAGCGCGAAGAACTCACGGTGGTCGACGATCAATGGTGCACCCCCACTTCGACTCTCGATCTGGCCCGGGCTATCGTCGCCCTGGTGCAAACCTCCCATTTCGGGCTGTATCACGCCACGAATTCCGGGCGCACGACATGGTGCGGGTTTGCACGTGAGATTTTTCGCCTGACGGGCCTGACGACGAGGGTTCGGGCGATTGCGTCGTCTGAGTTTCGGGCCAAGGCCCGGCGGCCGCCGTTCAGCGTGCTCGATTCTGGCCGGCTCGCGAATGCCATTGGTCGGGAAATGCCGTCGTGGCCAGCCGCCTTGGCCGAGTTTCTGGCGGGGTCTGCTAACTGATCGGCGGCGTTTTCTGAAAAAACGCGTGTCCTTCGTGAACTGACCCGTTACAATGGCCGTTGTCGTTTCGGGGGTTTTCTGCCCAAGCGGTCAAGCGTTTCTGAGGTGTGCCGTGCCCAACCCTTCGCGCGAGTCGTTCGACCAGTGGATCGACCGCTACATGGCCCGAGTCCGGCTGGGCGAGTACCTGCATACAGCGGCAGAGTGCGGTGCGGCGTTTCTGTTTGTGTTCGGCGGCGCCGTGCTGGTTGTCAAGATGCTGTTTCCGCAATTCTGGCCGCACGTATTGTGGGGTGCGCTGGGCACGATTCCGGCATTGGGTGCGGCCTCGTGGCTGGCACGCCGCAACCCGCGGACGCGCGCCGAGTCGATCGCCCGCCTTGATCAGGCCTTGCAAACCGGCGGGCTGTTGATGACGCTGTGCGAGCACCCCGACCCTGACTGGGCCGGCCGGTTGCCGCAAGCGCGCGACCGCTGGACCGCCGCATTGCCGCGAATTCGGCCCCGGCGATTTGCCGGTTTTCTGGCGCTGCCGCTGCTGTTCGCGCTGGGGGCGTGTTTTGTTCCGCTGCGTGAAGGGGCGAGCGCCTCGACATTGAGCAGTTCTGTCGCGCAGCAATCCGCCGCAGAACTTGACGAGTTATTGACGTCGCTGGAAGCCGATTCGGTACTCGAAAAGGAGGAGCAGCAGCAACTCAAGGAAGAAATCGAAAAGCTGGCTGAAGAAACCACCAAAACGCCGCTCACGCACGAAAAGTGGGAAGCGGTCGACGCTCTGCGCGAGCGCATGAAGGTGCGGCTCGACTCCGCAGCAATCAATGCCGATCAGGCGCAATCGGCGGCGGCCATGCTGGCCGCGGCCGCCGATCCTGATGCCCCTGAGTTATCGCTCGAACGCGCCGATCTGCTCGAAAAGAGCCTGATGAGTGCCCTGGAAAAAATGAACCGGAAAGGCGCATTCGCCAGCGCCTCGCCCGACTTGCAAAGCAAATTGCAGCGGCTCATGAAACAGGGCAAACTGCCTGCTGCCGCAGGCGAACGGCAGGAACTGCTGGATGAGCTGCAAGACTATCTTGAGCAGGAGCGTAACAAGCTCAGTGCGCTGCGCAAGAAATGTTCTTCGTGCAAATCGGGCGAATGCCTGTCTGATTGCGAGGGGCAATGCGAAGGCGCTCAATGTACAAGCAACCGGCCCGGCCGGGGGGGCACGTCGCGTGGTCGCGGCGATGCCGACCTGACCTGGGGCGATGAATCGGACAAAGCCGGTACGAAGTTCAAGGAAGTTGTGCTGCCGCGAGGATTTCTCGATCAGCCCAAGGATGAAACCGTGGGCATTGAACGCACGGCGCCGCAGGTCGAGGCCGCCGAATCGGCGCCGCGCAGCGAACGCCGCAACGCCGACCCGGCTACCGGCCGCGCCGCTTGGAATCGCCAGCTCAGCCCCCGCCATCGAAATGTCGTCAAGCAGTATTTCCAGTCCAGGTAGCGTGGTCGTCGGTGTGGGCCCGACGGTGAAATTAAAAACTCGCAATTCGACATTGCGGTTTGAAACCGGCCGGGCCGTGCCGGTTTCAAAACCGGCCACCCGCTTGGTGCCGGTACGTCACGGCGAACCACAACGGCCGCGGGAATGCGCCGCGCCGAACGCAAGTCATCGACGGTGACGCGGCAAACCGCCCGGTCGTCAGCAGGAGAAGTGCACCTTGGTCGAGTCGGAAACTGCTACCATCGCCCCCGCCCATGATTCAGAACGCCACGCCGCCGGGCCGGCTGGTCAGACCCGCGCTGCGCCGCGGTTGCTGAA
>JAJXXL010000503.1 GCA_021781115.1 Planctomycetota bacterium | reverse complement strand
CAAATGTGCGTGACATTGCAGAGCTGCCAGCGCGCGATGGCCCTGGCAAGGTTATGCCCGAACAGCAGGCACAGGCAGCGCTTGACCGATACCCGCCCCGTCATATTTTTGCAGAGTTCCAGATAACTTTCGAGGAGAGCCCGTCATGAATCGTCGCAAGGCCTTGGGCTTGTTCGGCGTGATGGGAGTCGAAGCGGCCGCCGCTGATAAAACCTGTTGCGCAGCGGATCATGCCGGGGCAAAGCCGGGCGCAGCGATGAGCACCGGGCCCGTCAGCAGCATTCACTCACATTTTTGCGGCATTCACATTGCGAAACAGGATCCGCAATTTCAGATGATTGTTCAGCACTACTGCGGACCGCGCGGCACGGAGATGCATCAGTGCTTGTTGTACGATTCGCTGGAAGCAAACGCCCGGCTTCTCGGAGTCGAGTACATCATTTCCGATCGGCTGTATCGGCAACTCGCGGGGCGCGAAAAGGCGTACTGGCACCCGCACACCTACGAGGTTTTGGCCGGCGGACTGATCGCACCTGAAATGCCGCCCGACGACGAAATGAAATTCATGCAGGGGTTGCTGACCACCTGGGGGAAGACGTGGCATACCTGGCCCGACCCGACGACCGCAATTCCCCTCGGCGAGCCGCTGTTAATGTGGGCGCTGACAGGCGACGGCCAGGAGGACAAGCACGTGGTCGCCGCCCGCGACAAGCAGTTCGGAATTTCGACCGCGAATGTCCGCGCGAAACGAACCGCGGCGTTCGGGCTGGAGACGCCCCAGGTACCGCCCCCGAAGTCGGTCGACGAAATCGGACGGCAATGGACGGCAACCGGCGATGACAAACCGCCCCCCCGCGAAAAATGATGACACAGGCGTACTGGAATTATTGACATGTGTCACTGCACTGATGACAGGATTCAAGGCCGCAACTGGCGCGCGTTCGCAGCCGATGCCCCGGGTTTATATGGCCGTTTTCCCCGCACGCAGCGATCAGCGTGCGGGGCGGCATGGCTGGCAACGTGCCGGGCCAGCGCCGTTGAAAGCCGCGCCGAATCCAACCACGCTGCGACTCTGCGCAAACAAATACGAACGCATCCTTGCATTCCTGAGGCCACTTGATAGAATACTGTTCTGGCGGGTTTTGAGTTCCCGCTGCGAAGTTTTGGCTTTGTGAATTGCAAGTCGTCGGATGACTAAATAGCGAGCAACTCGGCTGGCCAAATTGGCGCCGGGGGGCCTGATAATAAGTAAGCCGACGTGGCGGAATACCTGAGGGTGTTCCGCCACGTCGGCTTTTTTTTTGCGCGTCCGGCAAACCGGAAAATGAAAAGCCTGCCAGCCTGCGACGGTGATCCTCGCGAAAGATGTCGACGGAGTGCGATTCGGCGGTTCCTGTCCACGAACCGCGGTCGCCCGATGTCTGAAGTCTGCTGATCCGGTGCCAGTATGACGCTGCGCAGGGCCGTGTGAACGGCCACCGTGCGAAGGCCCTCTGCCAATTCACGGATTTTGCGGTGTCTGGACCTGAGTCCCTCGAACTGAAAGGAACGCACGGTGTTTTCGATGATCTCACGTTCGCCAATGCTTGACCGGCCCGCCCCGCGGATATCGCGGCGGAACGACGGGCCAACCAGGTTGTGGCGAACCAGTCTGCATGCTGCCACATTTCTACTTTCAGTCGTCACGGGATAGGAGCGAAGTCATGTTGGTTCACAATTGGTCGCACGTTGTTCGAAGCTGGTTTTCCCAGAGCTTTCAGACTCGCACACTGTCGCCGAATGCCCGCCGGCGTCGGCAACCACACGCCGTGCGCGCAGTGTCTGTCGAGGTGTTGGAATCCAGGCTGCTGCTGGCAACGATCATTGTGACGGGCAATGGCGATACGACGAATGTCGATGGCTTCGCCACACTCCGCGAGGCGATCACTTCGATCAACAACGGGGCCAACTTCAATGCCGACGTGACGGCCGTCGGAACGTACGGCGTCAACGACACGATCGACTTCAACATTCCCGGCGGCGGCGTGCAGACAATCACTCCGTCGTCGCCCTTGCCGACGCTTATGAAGCCCGTCACCATCAACGGCTACAGCCAGACGGGAGCCAGCGCAAACAGTTCGACCTCCGCCGACAACGCCGTTTTGCAGATTCAGTTGGACGGCGCCAGTGCCGGGCTGGGAGCGGACGGGTTGGTGCTCGGCGCGGGGTCGGGCGGTTCGACCATCAGCGGGTTGGCGATTAATCGTTTTTCCGGCGCGGGAATCCTGACGCAATCCGACGGCAACTCGATCACGGGCGATTTCGTGGGAACTGACGCTACGGGTCTGGTCGGCCTGAGCGCCAGCGGCGGCTACGGGGTGGCGGTCGACGGCGTTTTTCGCAATACGATCGGCGGCACCGCGCCTGCGGCCCGAAATGTCATCGGAGGCAATTCCGATGGCATCAACCTCGACGCGAACTCGCAAAACTCACTGATTCAAGGGAACTTCATCGGCGTCGGCGCCGATGGCACGACCGCCGTAGGAAACCGGTTGCACGGAATTGCGCTGTGGGGCAACGGCGGGTTAGGAGTGCAAAATAACGAAATCGGCGGCACGGAGGCCGGTGCGGGAAATACGATTGCGAACAACGGCGACGCTGGCGTGGCCGTGTTTGGCGATCTGGTGTCCAGCCGCCCTAACAGCGGCAACACCATTCTCGGCAACTCGATTTTCAACAACGGGCTCAGCAGCCCCACGACATTGCCGGGGATTGATCTTGTCTCGACAACGTCCTATCCAGCAGATGACGGCGTGACGCCGAATCACGTCGGCGGCAGCACCAGCGGCCCCAACCTGTTGCAGAATTACCCCGTGCTGACGTCGGCTACGAGCACTCTCCTCAGCACAACGGTTGTGGGTTCGCTCAACAGCAGCGCCGACTCGACGTTTCGCATTGAGTTCTTCGCCAGCCCCACCGCGAGCGGAACCGGTTTCGGTGAGGGGCAGACATTTCTGGGGTTCACGAACGTCACGACCGACGGCACGGGCAATGTGAGCTTTAACGCCACGCTGCCAACGCCCATCCCGAACGGCCAGTTCGTCTCGGCAACCGCCACGTCCGGCGTAGATGCGTCGGCCACAACGCCTCCTGGTATCGGACCGGTAATTCTCGGTTCGGCGGCGAACTTTGCGGTTCTCGCCGCCTCGACCGTAACGGTGACCGGCCCAACCACCCTCGTGGGCGATGTCGGCCTCAGCCCAGGAACTTCGATCGTCGGCACGTTCACGAATACTGGAACGATCCATGTCGCCGACCCGGTCGCAGCTCAGGCGCAAGCGGACCTCACCACGGCGTACACGGCGCTCGCCGCCATGGCTCCGACCACGAATTTGACCGGTCAGGATCTGGGGGGGCTCACGCTCACGCCGGGCGTCTATCGTTTCAACACATCGGCTCAGTTGACCGGCCCGTTGCCCCTCACGCTGAACACCCAGGGCAACCCGCATGCGCAGTTCGTGTTTCAAATTGGAAGCACGCTCACCACCGCATCCGGCGTCGGTTCATCGGTCGTCGTGCTGGGCGGCCCCGATGACAGCATCTTCTGGCAGGTCGGCAGTTCGGCAACGATCGGGGTGGGTACCGCCTTCGCCGGAAACATTCTCGCGCAAGCGAGCATTACCGTCGACACCGGCGCCAGCCTGGCCAGTGGCCGGGCCCTGGCGCGAACCGGGGCCGTGACGATGGATTCCAACACCATCGACGCGACCACTTCGACCCAGAACAACACATCCGAGTTCTCCGCCGCATTACAAGTGATCGACCCGGCCGTGATTGGCACGGCGGTAAATGTCGCCGCGGTCGAGAGCACTTCGACCGGAGTGGTTTCGGTGGCGACGTTTACGGATCCGGCGAACCCCAACGGTCTCGAAGTTCCCCCGCCGACTTACACGGCCCTGATCAACTGGGGCGACGGCACGGCGGCCACAGCGGGAACGGTCGGTCCAATCGTGGGCGGCGTGTTCACCGTGACCGGTACGCACACCTTTGCCGAGGAAACCGGAGTCACCCCCGACGCAATGACTGTCACAATCAATCATGGAACCGCGCTGCCCACGGTCCTATCGACGGGAACGGCCACGGTTTCTGACCCCGCGGTTGTCGCGTTAGCGGGTCCGGGAGTGGCCGCCGTCGAAGGAACATCGGTGACGAATCAGGTGCTGGCGACGTTTACCGACCCCGCAGGCGCCGAAGCCGTTGGCAATTACACGGCATCGGTGAACTGGGGCGACGGCACGGTCGCCAGCGCCGGCGTGATTGCCTTCGACGCGACGACGCAAACCTTCACCGTCACCGGTGGGCACACTTATAACCAACAAGGTTCGCTGCCGATCACGGTGACAATCAACCACGGCACGGCCCCGGCGAGCACGGCGGCGAGCACGGCCACCGTCTCCGACCCGGCCGTGATTGGCGCGGCGGTCAACGTGGTGGGGACCGATTCGGCTTCAACGGGCGTGGCGGCGGTGGCGACGTTTACCGACCCAGGCAACCCATTGGGGCTGGAAGTTCCCCCGCCGACCTACACCGCCACGATCAACTGGGGCGACGCAACGCCGCCGACCGCGGGAACCATCGTACCCGGCGCGGGGAACCTGTTCACGGTAACCGGTTCGCACAGCTACGCCACGACCGGTTCGTTCACGACCACGGTGACAATTAACCACGAAACCGCCCCGCCGACCATCGTCCACGGGACCGCCATGATTGGCGGTTTGGTGGTGACGCCTGTGGCGGGCGCTGCGCTGGTGGGGGTCGAGGGCGCGGCCATTCCGAGCCAGGTTCTGGCGACGTTTACCGATCCCGGCGGCGCTAAACCGGTGGGCAACTATGTTGCGACAGTGAACTGGGGCGACGGCACTCCGAGTGACACGGGCGCGATCACGTTCAGCGCCGTCACGAGCGTATTTACCGTAACGGGTGGGCACACCTACACCCAACAGGGTACGTATCCGATCAGCGTGAGCATTGCCGATGCTTCGCCCACGCAGTCGGGCACGAACCTCACCGCCACGATTTCTGATCCGGCCGTGATTGGCGCCCCGTTGAACGTGACGTTTGTCGAAGGCGCTTCGGCGGTCTTCCTGCCCGTCGCCACCTTCACTGACCCCGGAAATCCAAACGGAAAAGAATCGCCGCCGTCGAGCTACACCGCCACGATCAACTGGGGCGATGGCACACCGACCTCCGCAGGAGGCATCCTGCGGCAACCGGGGGGCGTGTACCTCGTCGAAGGATCTCACACCTATGCCGCGGTCAGCGGTTCGCCTTACGCCGTCACCGTCACGATCAATCACGAAACGGCGCCCGACACGGTAATCACAGGGGGGGCCGCCACGGTTTCCGACCCGGCCGTGGTTGCCACCGGCAGTCTGATCGTCACGGCTGTCGAAGGCCAGGCGTTTACAAATCAGGCGGTAACGACCTTCACCGACCCGGCCGGCACTGAACCGGTCGGCAACTACACCGCATCGGTGAACTGGGGCGATGGCACGCCTGCGTCAAGCGGCACGATCACCTACAGCGCCACCACGCAAGCCTTCACCGTTTCGGGTGGGCATACGTACGCCGAACAGGGAACGTTCTCCGTCGCGGTGACGATTACCCACGACACGGCGTCCACTGCAACCGCCACGAGCACCGTGATTGTTTCCGATCCGCACGTCGTGGCCACGGGGGCGTTCACGTTAAACGCTATTGCCACCCAGGCTTCGACCAGCCAGACGGTGGCGACGTTTACCGACCCCGGCGGTCCTGAAGCGGTCGGCGATTACACGGCGTCGATCGCCTGGGGCGACGGTACGTCGTCGACGGGAACGATTACCTTGAATGCCGCCACGAGCGTGTTCACCGTCGCGGGCGGTCATACCTACGCTTTGGGTGGTACGTTTGCCATTACCGTCACGCTCAACCACGATGGAATGCTCACGTCGCCACCGAGCACAAGCACGGCTGTGGTGGCCGATCTGCTGCGGATGACCCGTTCGTACAACGAACAGGCCGACCAGCACTTCTTTACGACGTCGCTGTTTGAATTCCAGACCGCGCAGCTTGTGCACCTGACGAACGAAACC
>JAJXXL010000179.1 GCA_021781115.1 Planctomycetota bacterium | reverse complement strand
GCATCGATGGCAAAATTGAGCGTACGGCGACCGGTCGCAATGCGAACCAGATGCAGCCAGCAATGTTTGACGTGCGCGAGTTTGCGGGCCGAGTGGCGGTGCTGGAAATCGTCGATCAGGAAACTGGGGGATGGGGGAATATCGGCGTCGATCAGATCGTATTCAGCTCGCGCCCCGTAGGCGAGCCGGGGGGATCCGGTGGAAAAACCGATCGGGGCGCGTGGGCCCGGTACTTACAGGAAGTGGCCCTGCCCCAGCCGGCCGAACCGTTTCATCTCGTGGCGCGATTGGTCGTCGATCGTGAGGCGGCCGCTACGCCCAAAGAATTTGCGCGGTTTCGCACCGAGAGGTTGGCGGCGTTGAAGGAACTCGACCGCCAATCACACGGCGATCCGAGCCAATTCCGGCTGTTTGAAGATTTTTCTGCCGATGACTTTGGCGGCTGGAATGTTACGGGTGAAGCGTTCGGCGGCGGCCCGTTGCGGCCACCGGCGCTGGTTTTGACCGCCGCACCGCACTCGAAGCCCGGCGGCGCATGGGGCGCGGGGGTGGCGCATAGTGGCGGCTTGGCGTTCGCACTGCAAGGCACGCTGCGGTCGCAAACTTTCGAAATCGAGAAGCCCTTCATTTTGTACCACGTCGCCGGGCGCGACGCGCAAGTCAACCTGATTATTGACGGCTACCAGAAAATTCGCGACCCGATCTATGGCGGGTTGACGGTCAAGCTGAATCAGGATGAACCGGCGTGGCACGCGCAAAATGTCAGTAAATGGGTAGGCCATCGCGCCTATATTGAATTCCTCGACGAAGGCGCAGGGTATGTCGCCTGCGATCGGATTTTGTTCTCTACGACTCCGAACCCGCCTCCTGCCCCGCCGCACCCATTGCACCTGGCACTGCTCGGAACTTCCGGCGTCGATTCGGCTGAGAAATATCTGGTTGCCTTGTGGAGGTCGTTCGGCGAACTCGATGCGCCCGGCGCCGTGTTGGCAGGGCAAGATGTTCAATCGGCGTCAACCTCGGCAATCGCGGGGCACCTTGTGCGTTGGCTGCTGGATCACGACCTGCCCGGGACCCTCGCCCAGCGCTGTCAGGCGGCTTTCACCGCCCCGAACGCCCGATTCGCGCCGGTTATCGAAAAACAGCGCGAACTTGAACGTCAGATCAAGTATCAGCGCAAAGTCATGGCCATGACCGACGGCACGGGCGAAGACGAGTACGTGTTCATTCGCGGCAATTACCGCAAGCCGGGCGAGCTTGTCCCACGTCGCTTTCTCGAAGCGCTCGCGGGCGCCGACCAGCCGCGCCCGGCGGCCGGCAGCGGCCGGCTTGAGCTCGCCCGGCGGATGCTCGATGCGGCCGGCCCGCTCGTGGCACGGGTCATGGTTAACCGGGTTTGGAAACAACACTTCGGCGATGGAATCGTACGCACGCCCGACGATTTCGGCAACATGGGGCAACCGCCCACGCATCCCGAGTTGCTCGACCACCTGGCCGACGAATTCATCCGCCACGGCTGGTCGCTGAAATGGCTGCATCGGCGGTTGCTGCTGTCGAACGCGTACCAGATGTCGAGCCGCCCCGACGACCCGCAGGCCGAAACGATCGACCCGCAGAACAAACTCTGCCACCGTATGCCGATCCGCCGGCTGGAGGCCGAAATCATTCGCGATGCGCTGCTGGCTGTTTCGGGACGGCTGAATGACACCATGTACGGCAGAAGCGTCGCGCCCTACATCAGCCCATTCATGGAAGGCCGCGGCCGCCCGGCCAGCGGCCCGCTTGACGGCGACGGGCGGCGGAGTATTTACATCAACGTCCGGCGAAATTTTCTCACGCCCCTGTTCCTGGCGTTTGATTACCCCACGCCGTTCACCACGATCGGCCGCCGCAGCGTCTCCAACGTGCCTGCGCAGGCCTTGGCGATGCTCAACAACCCGTTTGTCAATCAACAGGCCGAATTGTGGGCCCGGCGGGTTGCCGCCGCCCACGCCAACCCGGCCGATCGGATCACGGCCATGTACGTTTCGGCATTTGGCCGCCGGCCCGATGCGGGCGAACTGCAAGCTGCGCTCGGGTTTGTTGGCGCGAACGCAGCCCAGGCGGGCGAGGGCGAAAAGCAGTGGTCTGCGCTGGCCCACGTTTTGTTCAATGTGAAAGAGTTTATCTTCATCAACTGAAATCGGTTCGCCATGCATTGCCACCGTTATCTGCCGCCGCCCCTCACACGCCGTGAAATGTTGGCTCGTTGCGCTAACGGATTTGGCGGTGTGGCATTGACGGCCTTGCTGACCGAGGCGGCGTTTGGCGAAGTGCTGAATCCCGCGCCCGCCCACGACCCCTTGACGCCGCGAGCGACACATCACCCCGCCACGGCCCGCAGCGTGATTTTTCTGTTTATGGACGGTGGCCCGTCGCAGGTCGATACATTCGACCCGAAGCCGCGGCTGGCCCGCGAAAACGGGCAGAAGATCCAGATGAAAGTTCCCCCCACGCAGTTCGACAACGTGGGCAACGTGTTGCAATCGCCGTGGCAATTTCACCAGTATGGCGAAAGCGGCATTCCGGTAAGCGACCTGTTTCCGCACGTTGCGCGGTGCGTCGATGACCTGGCGATCATTCGGTCGATGACTTCCGACTTCTCTGAGCATACCAATGCCAACTACTTCATTCATTCGGGCTCGGGCATTCAGGGACGGCCCAGCATGGGGGCCTGGGCCACCTATGGCCTGGGCAGTGAATCGCAAAACCTGCCGGGGTTTGTGGTGCTCAACAGCGGCATGATTCCCCCCGGCGGGGTCGACTGCTTCAACAGCGGTTTCCTGCCAGCGACGTACCAGGGTTCGTTGTTTCACAGCGGTGCCGAGCCGGTTGCCGACATTCGCCAGGCTGAGCACAACGAACGCGTGCAGCAGCAAAAGGTGGGGCTGCTCCGCCAGCTTGATCGGGGCGTGCTGGGCCGGCTGGGCGCGGTCGATACGCTCGAATCGTCGATTGCCAATTACGAACTGGCGTTTCGAATGCAAACCGCGGTGCCCGAACTGATGGACCTGTCGCGCGAGTCATCCGCCACGCAGGCACTATACGGCCTCGACGATAAATCGACCGAGATTTTCGGGCGGCAATGTCTGGTCGCCCGGCGGCTGGTCGAGCGCGGCGTGCGGTTCGTCGAATTGCTGTGCCCGAACGTCGGCCATGACCGGTGGGACCAGCACGGCAATCTGAAAGACGGCCACGAAAAAAACGCCGCCGCAACCGACAAGCCGATCGCCGGCCTGCTGCTCGACCTGAAATCGCGGGGCCTGCTCGACCAAACCCTCGTCGTGTGGGGTGGCGAATTCGGGCGCACGCCGATGGCCCAGGGCACAAACGGCCGCGACCATAACCCGTTCGGTTTCACGATGTGGCTTGCCGGCGGGGGCGTCAAGGGGGGCGTCGTGTACGGCGCCACCGATGATTACGGCTATTATGCCGTCGAAAACAAGACCGACGTACACGACCTGCACGCCACGCTGTTGCACCTCATGGGCATTGACCATAAGCGGCTCACCTACCGCTTCAGCGGGCGCGATATGCGCCTGACCGACGTGTACGGCGAAGTCCTGACGGAAATTCTGGCATGAGGGGTGGTGGCTGGCGGTTCCACCTGTCGCGTCGTTGCTGGCACGCTCGGCCCCTCGGGCATGACACGGCAATGGCCGGCAGTGCTGACCCTGCCTCACGCACGAACGGTCGCGACCCTGCGCCCGATTCACTTTTCAAGGAGTCTTTGATTCATGGAATTGCCGGTTCAAGAGCTGTTGTCGCGACTGGGCGCGGGCGAGTCGATTGCGGCGGTCAGCGGCGCGGCGGGCCTGTCGCGGGGTGAGTTTGAAGCCTGGTGGCGCCGCGAAACCAAATCGCGCGTGCCGTCGGTCGAGGGCGAACGGCGGGCCGCCGTCGGCGCCTCGGTGCGCATCGACCGTGATGAGTGGGGCATTCCCCACGTGTACGCCCCGAACGACGACGACCTGTTCTTCGGATTCGGTTACGCCACCGCCCAGGATCGACTGTTTCAACTCGACTACCTGCGCCGGCGGGCGCTCGGGCGGCTTTCGGAAGTTCTGGGCCCCGATGGTTTCGAACTCGACCTGATCGCCCGCACGGTCGGCCTGCACCTGACTCCTGAGCGCGAATGGCAGGCTTTGCCCGACGAAACCCGGCAGCTCATTGAGGCATTTACGCGCGGCGTCAACCAGGTCATTGACGAATGCGGGGCCAGGCTGCCGATCGAGTTCGACCTGCTGAACTACCGCCCCTCCCCCTGGATGCCGCAAGACTGTCTGGCGATTGCCGGAGAATTTCGCTGGTACCTGACGGGACGGTTTCCCGTCATTGTCATTCCGGAACTGGCCAAACGCACGCTGGGAAAAGGCCCGCTGTACGAGGCTTTTCTCACGGCTGAGGCTGACGGCGAATGCATACTTCCCGCCGGCTCATACGCCTCGGTCGCCGGGCGGCAGGGCGCGGTGGGGCAAACTGTCGGAGACCCTGAGGCCAGTGCGGGCAGCAACAACTGGGTGGTTTCAGGCAGCCGCACAATGACCGGCAAACCGCTCTTGGCCAGCGACCCGCACATCGCGTTCGCCGCGGTATCGTGCTGGCACGAGGTGCACCTGTGCGGTGGCTCGTTCAATGTGGCGGGCATGGCGTATGCCGGCGTGCCGGCCGTGATGTTCGGCCGCAATCGGCGTGTCGCATGGGGGTGCACGAACAACATCTGCTCGATTCGCGACCTGTACCAGGAGAAAACTGATGCGGCCCACCCCGGCTGTTTCGAGTACGACGGGCAATGGGAGCCGGCCCGCGATCGGATCGAGGTGATTGAAATCCGCGGTCGCGAAGCGGTTTGCAAAACGGTCATTTCGTCGCGCCATGGGCCGATCGTCAACGAGATCTTGCCGGCCGTCGCCCAGGGCGCTGGCCCGGTGTCGCTGCGCTGGCTGGGGGCCGAACCGTGCGGTTGGGTGCCTGCCCTGTTGGGGATGAACCGCGCCGCAAACGCCGCCGACTTTCGCGAGGCAACGCGCCCCTGGCTCGTGCCGACATTTTGCGTCGTGTACGCCGACGTCGAGGGCCGCATTGGCTACCAGTGCACGGGGCGGATCCCCATCAGAGGTTTGGCCGAACGTGGCTACCGCCCCGGCTGGAGCTCGGCTCATCAATGGCAGGGGCTGATTTCGTTCGACGAAATGCCCGCATGCGTCGACCCGCCCCGCGGCTGGCTGGCGACTGCCAATAACCGCGTTGCCGCCGACGACTACCCGCAGCCCCTGGCAGGAACCTGGGTCAGCGGTTACCGGGCGGTGCGCGTCAGGCAAATGCTGGAATCGCAGCCACAGTTGACGCGCGCCCATTTCGCGCACATGCATCAGGACGTGGTTTCACTGCGTGCGGCCGCATGCGTCCCACGCCTGATGGATGTGTTAAAACACACCGAAGACATCCGGTTTCGCCGCGCCCTCAATTTCCTGGCGGCGTGGGATTTTCGCATGGAACCCGATCGCGTGGCCGCCGCAATTTTTAGCGTCTTTTTCAGCCACTGGTGCGAAGCGGTCGCCGCTCAGCGTTTCGACCGCGAAACCGCCGCGTTCGTGGCCGGCGCCATTGGTGGCCTGGCGGGCGACCTGCTCGAACACGATCGCGCCGGCTGGTTCTTCAGCCCCGAAACCCGCGAAGAAACCGTCAGCCAGGCATTTTCATCGGCGCTCGACTGGCTCGCCCGGCAGTTCGGCGACGACATGCTCAATTGGGGGTGGGGCCGCATGCACACGGTGCAGCAACGGCATTTCCTGTCTGGTCGTGGCGAGTTGGCCGAACTGCTCGATCGCGGCGGCGTGCCCGTTCGCGGTGACGGCCTGACGGTTTGCAACACAGGAACAGACCCCAACTGGGGCGCGAGCCTGGGCGCAGGGTACCGCATGATCGCCGATCTTGCCGACGACCAGGCGGCACTGTGGGCGATCGACGCTGGGGGCGAATCAGGGCACCCCGGCAGCCCGCATTATGACGATCAGTTGGAACCGTGGCTGACCGCCCAATACCACTGCCTGACGCTGCCCGCTACCCCACCGGCTGCCAATAGCCGCTCGTTGACGATTTTGCCCCACGCCTGAGTGCGACCTGCAGCGCCAGCTCGGGGGTCGCAGGTTACTGCCGAATGA
>JAJXXL010000333.1 GCA_021781115.1 Planctomycetota bacterium | reverse complement strand
GCCCAGTTCGGCAATCACCTCGTACAATTCCTCGTAGGTGATGAACCGCCGCCGGTGGCGCAGCTTGTATTGATCCACCGCTTCGGCCAGTTCCAATACCTCGGGGCGAAACGTCTGTCGCGAATCAACGAATTGCCGCCGTTCGACGCCGTCCCTGCGCCCCTGAGACGATTGTCGCCGGTCTACGAACGCGGCGGGCTGTTGCTCTACGACATCTTGCATTAGGATACTCCTCGGAAATCAAACCTGCTGAACTCTAGTGCGCAATCCGGCGAGAGGCAAATCGAATTGCCGCGCACTCGCACAAGCCGACGGCCAGCGGCTGCCGCCGCCGGGCGCAAGGCCGTCGCTCGCCCGAACATCGCAGCGTGTAATTGATCGGATGAACAGACCCAGAAAAGTTACCGTTCTTGGCGGCGGCGCAATGGGGACGGCTTGCTCGATTTTGCTGTCAGAGCGGGCTGATCTTTCCGTTGCACTCTGGATGGGCAATGCCGTTTTCGCCGAAGACACGGCCCGCGCCCGCGAAAACCGAAGACTCCTGCCGGGCGTGCGCCTGCCCCCGTCGATCGACGTGTCGCATGATTTGCCCCGGCTGGCCTCTGCCGCCGACATACTCGTGGCCGCCATTCCCACCGCCCACCTCCGCGCGGCACTTTCCGCTGCGGCCGGCCTGCTGCCCCGCGGCGTGCCCGTGGTCAGTGTGATCAAAGGCCTTGAAAATGGCACTTTTTTGCGCCCCAGCGAAATCATTCGCGAACTGCTCGGCGACTGCGAAGTCGTAGCCCTGTGCGGCCCCAGCCACGCTGAGGAAATTGCTCGCCGACTGCCAGCCAGCGTCGTTGCCGCCTGCCCCAACCAGGATTTGGCCCGCGTCGTTCAGACGTTGTTCACCACCGACCGCTTTCGGGTTTATACGAATCGCGACATCCTCGGCGTCGAACTGGCCGCGGCGCTGAAAAACGTGGTGGCGATCGCTGCCGGCATTTGTGATGGCCTGAACTACGGCGACAACGCCAAGGCGGCCCTGCTTACCCGCGGCATCGTCGAAATGACCCGGTTTGGAACAACTCTGGGCGCCGATCCTGAGACATTTGCCGGTCTTGCCGGAATTGGCGACCTGATCACCACCTGTTTCAGCCGTTATGGCCGCAATCGCCGCGTCGGCGAACGCCTGGGGCAGGGTGCTGCGCTCGACACGATCCTGGCAGAATTCAACGGCGTCGCTGAGGGCGTCGCCACCTGCCGCAGCGTGTTCGACCTTGCCAACCTGCGGCAGATCGACATGCCGATTACACGCGAGGTGTACCAGGTGTTATTCTCGGGCAAATCACCGGCCGCAGCCACCGATTCGCTCATGCTCCGCCCGCCGAGGTCCGAATCTTCGGGCGGGTTGGCCGACGCCCCGTCATGATTTTTCCTCGGCCCCGCCCTCGACCGCGCGGGCCAGGCGGCGGGCGACTTGGGCCGCGGCACGCACCAGCGAATGGCGGTACTCATCGAGCGCAGCCAGTTCGCCTTGGTTGGGAATCAGCACCAGATCGAGACCGGCGGGAATGTCCTGCTGCGACAGCCGGAATGCCTCGCGCAGCAACCGCTTGATTCGGTTGCGCTGCACCGCGTTGCCATGTTTCTTTGAAACCGACAGGCCGATGCGCGTTGTCGCCCCAGGGTTCGCGACCCCGAACACCGTCAACCGCCGATTGCGAACGACGCACCGCTGCGCATACGCCCGCGCAAAGTCGGCCGCTTTCCGAAGATGCTGGTCGCGATGAAAGCCGTGTTCACCCGGGCCACTCATGCCGCGCCCCCCGGTCCCGGCGGGCCGCCGTTTTCCGGTGGCGACGCGCGGGGCGCGTCGGGCTGATCGCGCGCGGCCGATCTCTGTTTCAGAAACCAGAGTTCATCGACCGGCGCGCACTTTTGCAAACCTTGCGCGGCCAGGCGGCGAACCCTGCGGCCCCAGATCAGCACAAACGCCACCAGTACGACCCCGGTGCAAATCAGCCCGGCCAGCATGAGCACGGCCGATGCCACCCGCTCACGCCGTGATTTGGCGCTCATCCGCTCGACCGGTGGTTTCTTTCCTGCGGTAGCGACTGGCCCGCGAGACGAATCGCGTTCTGGGGTGGCCTCTTCCTGTGACAGAGCGACGCCAGCCAGCGGCAGCGCGACGAGGCTGAGCAGTGCCAACCTTCGCCCCAGGGTCTCGCGCCGAATGGACATAGCCGCATCAGAAGCTTGACTAGAGTAAATGATCGGATATTCGCCGCCGCAAAAACGTTCCACTGCCCAACCGATCCATCGTATCGGTGGCCGACCCCGAAACACAGGTGTCGGCCTAGCGTTTTACCATTTTTGCCACAATCAGCCGGCACGTCCTGTGACGCATCGCGTTCACGACCGGGAGCCGCGGCAGGGGGACACGATGTTCGAGATCCGCCCGGCATCAGGCCGCGGTTCGACCGACGAATTCGCGCCACCCTGCAACCGCAACACCGCCGCGAGGTTCGCTATGAAACCAGGCACGTCGTCCGAGCGATCATGCGGCAGCCTTCATCGTAATGCGCCCCCCCACTCCCTCACAACACCGCGTTTCCGCCACCATCGGGCCGGCAACCGACCCGCGCCGCGAAAACGCACGCGTCGGCTTTTGTCGCACTTGTCGATGTTCGGTCAATAATAAGGGTGTCTTTTTTATTGGGAAGATCGTGTGGTAGAGTTGATTGGGGCTGGTGAAAAGGAGAGGCGGCCGATGCAGTATTATCTGGACTATTACGCGAGTTGTCTGAGGGGGGCGTGGGTTAACCTGAACCCGACGAGCTACCTGTATTTGCTGATTGCCGTCGTCGTCGTCGGGTGCCTGATGCTCAAAAGCGACTGGTGAAACACAGGCACTCCGACGAATCTGACGGCCGGGGCCAAGCCCCGCAGCGTGTCAGCCTTGGGCGGGGGGCAGGGCCTGGATGGCTTTGCGCACGTTTTGCAGGCAGATTTCAATATCGGGCACGGGATTCGTCGGGTTTTCTTCGTATTCGAGCGCCAGGCAGTATTTATACTGCATCTGTTGCAAGACCTTCAGGCAGCCGGCCAGATCGAGGTCGCCTTCACCCAGAATCTTGAAAACCGTGGCGTCTTTGACGTCTTTGAGGTGCACGCCGAACACGCGGTCTTTCAGGCGTTCGAGGGCTTCGACCGGGTTTTCGCGGCTGCGCAGGTAATGGCCCGTATCGACACAGGCTCCGATCCGCGGATGGCGGTCTTTGACCCACTGGACCACGTCGGCAATCTTGTCGTAGCTCGCCTTGGGGCCGTGGTTGTGAATGGCGATATTCACACCGTACTCGTCGACCAGTTTGTCCAGCAGTTTGAACGTAGCCTCATTCTTTTGCGGGTCGGCGCTCAGCGACTGAATGCCCATCAGCTTGGCAAAATCAAAAACTTCGCGAGCTTTTGATTCATTGGCATCGAAACCCACGACTCCAAACGCCAAGAGCGTAACCCCATTGGCAGCGAGCAGTTCCTTTTGTTCAGCGATATATTTCGGCAGCGTGCCTGCCTTGATATGCCCCGGAAATGTTTCCCAATACCTGATTCCCAAGGCATGTGTTGTGGCCAGGGCCTTTTTGACGTCAAACCCGCGCAGCGAGTAGCTTTGAAAACCCATCTTGAAACCGCGGTAGGGGTCGGCAGGTTCTTCGGCGGTCAAGCCGCGCAGCGGCATTGCGCCGCAGCACAACCCCGTCGCACCCGCGGCGGCACTCTTGAGGAACTGGCGGCGGTCAACATTCGCAGGGGGCAGGGCGTGCATTGTGTCAGCCTCGACTGGGATCAGGTTGCAGAAAAAAATGCAGCCCGCATCTTACCGTGCCGGGGCGGCAAGATGAAGCGTGGCTCGGACCGCTTGCCCGGCCAGTGACGCCAAGTTCAGCCGCCTGCTGGTGATGCCTCATGCGCGATAATCGCATCAATCAGCCCGTTCCAGGTATACACCGCGGCTTCGACCGTCACCGGCAGCCCGGCCTCGCGAGCGGCGGTTGACGTCACGGGGCTGATCGTGGCGATCTTGAGCCGCGCGCCAAGCCTGGCCCGCACGCTGTCGCCAATGAGCCGAGCGGCGTTTCGCGCAATGGAGGGGCTGCTCAGGCAGAGCCAATCGATTTCCCCTCGATCAAACTGACCGGTTGTCTCGGCGGGCCAGGCGGGCAAGTCGTCGTTCTGATACACGATGACCTGGTCGAGGCGGGCGCCGGCGGCAGCGAGTTCGCGCGGCAGAATGTCGCGCCCGCGGTTGGCCCGTGCCCACAGCATGCGCTGCCCCGCAACATGCGGCCGCAACAATTCGGCCAGTGCTTCAGCGCGAAATTCAACGGGCACGAGGTCGGCCCGTAGATGGAATTCGCCCAGTGTTTGAGCGGTGCCCTCGCCGATGGCCGCCAGCCGGCAGTGGTGCAAGCGGCGGCAATCACCGCCCGTTTCCCAAAGTCGCCCCAGCAATGAACGGACACCGTTCGCGCTGGTAAACACGAGCCAGTCGTAGTCACCCAGCCGGGGCAGCAGGCGATCAACTTCGCCCCAGTCGTCGGGCGGGCGAATAGAAATGACGGGCGTCAGGATTGGCTGGGCACCCAGCTCCACCAACCGCGCAATGAGCGGTTCGACCTGGCCGTCGGGCCGCGTAATCGCCACGCGCTGGCCCAGCAGCGGCCGCCGCTCGAACCACGAAGTTGACTCGCGTTGTCGAACACAGTCGCCAATGATGATCATCGACGGGGCGTGCAGGTCGGCCTGTTGTACGCAGTTGGCCAGATCACCCAGCGTGGCAGAAATCGTGCGTTGAAAGGGTGTGGTTCCGCGGCTGATGACGGCCGCGGGAACAGTGGGTGGTTTGCCGGCGGCAAGCAACGCCGCGACGATCGCCGGCAGCCGATGCAGCCCCATGTAAAACACCAGTGTTCCAGGAAAAGCGGCCAATACGTGGTAATCGAGTGAAATGCCGGGCTTTTGGGGGTCTTCGTGACCAGTGACAAAGGCAACCGCCGACGCGCAGTCGCGATGCGTGATCGAAAAACCGGCGTAGGCGCTCGCCGCCACCGCCGCCGTCACACCGGGCACGACTTCGAAGGGAATTCCTCTGGCGGCCAGGGCCGCGGCTTCTTCTCCGCCGCGACCGAAGACGAACGGGTCGCCCCCTTTCAGGCGTACGACGGTTTTGCCCTCCAGAGCGGCGGCGATCAGGCGTTCGTTGATCTCCTGTTGATCCAGCCGCCGGCCTGAGACGGCAGGCGAGCGGCAGGTGCGTTCGGCCGTGGCCGAGGTATGCCGCAGGATCAGCGGGTTGACAAGGCCGTCGTACAGAACCAGATCAGCCCGAGCCAGGCATTCCAAGCCGCGGAGTGTGATCAAACCGGGGTCGCCCGGGCCTGCACCAACAAGAAAAACTTTCCCCGGTAAGGGCATGTGGCAAACTCTTGAAACGTACCAGGACGGCAGTAACGGCCAGTCGCCCCCCCGCAGCCGGGTTACGAGAGGCGCGGGCCAAGGGGCCGCCCGTTCCGACCAGTGCGGGGGCTTGACGGGTGATGTCAGTATGTTAAGTTGAAGGGCGTCGAATGCCTATCCAGAAACAATCCGCAGTTTTCTCCCGGTTTTTCCGGGCGATAACCGGCCACGGGTTGTATGCAGCCGGGCTGCGGCGAATGTTCTTCGTGAGTGCGGCCCTGCGCTAATCGTCCGATCATGTTAAAGGAAAGCTGTCATGCCTGATGATACAGGGGGCGTCGAATACAATCCGCACAAGAAAAAAATCGCCGCTGACTGTTTTCGGAAGGCGAATGAAGCGATTCCCAAGGGAAATTGGGATTACGCCGTCGAAATGTATACGCAATCGGTGCGATTGATCCCCGACAATTTAATGTACCGGCAATCGTTGCGCGGCGCCGAACAGAAAATGTACGGCAATAACGGCACCGGCGCAAAGATGGCGGGCATGCGGCTGATGGGTGTGCGCGGCAAAATCAAAAAAGCCCGCATGAGCAAGAACTGGGCTGATCTCGAAAAAGCGGCTGAAGAGGGCTTGGCGGTCAACCCCTGGGATCCGCAATTGAACGCCGACTTGGGCGATGCCTGCCGTGAACTGGGCTACCAGGAAGTTGCCGTGATGTCCTACCGCGAGTCGCTGAAGGTCGAGCCGGGCAATAAAGAAGTGAATACCGTGCTGGCGGCGCTGCTCGAAGAGATCGG
>JAJXXL010000145.1 GCA_021781115.1 Planctomycetota bacterium | reverse complement strand
TTGGCGTTATCCAAAGGACGGCCTCGCCGCAGGCCGGGCAGGGAGGGGTGCCGTGGCTCTGGGCAACGAGCGTGCCGCAATAAGGGCACGTCGGGGCAACTGGCGTGGGCTGCGCGGGCGCGGGCGGCGCGGCGGCGGCCGTAGCGGTGGCCTGAACGCATTCAAACCGGGTTTGGCCGATGTCGAACACGGTGCCCGCGTCGAGGCTGATTTGCGACACCAAAGCCCCCGCGTGAACGATTCGACTGTTGGGGGTCACGCAACGCAGGCGGGTTCCGTCGTTGCCAACATCGACACAGGCGTGCTGAAATTTGTCGACCGACAGATCGCCGGCCAGCACGATGTTGTTGGTCGGCGAACGGCCGATCGTCAACCCCGGCCGAACGTGAAACTGATCGAGATGCCCATTCTGCCGATGGACGACCAGCAGCAACGGCGTCGCGTGGGCAGACGAACCGGTTTTCGGCGAATTTGATGACATGCGATGCTCCGTTTTCTATCCAACCCCGATCAATTGTGTCCAGCGATTTTCCGCCCATCGAAACGTCACCCAGGTCAAAGTCCACATCCCCAGCAACAGGACCAGCAGGTGGCAGGCGTCGGCCAGCAGGGGGATTCTTGCCCCGTTCAAGGACTTGGGGGGATTGAGCAAGAGTATCGCCGGGCGCGAGACGCAAAGCAGCGACACGTTATCGGCCCACTTGGCGCCTACGTCTCTCTCTTCACGCGACCTCCAGAACATCGTCAGCGGTTCAAACGCCGCTCGGGCAGCATCCTGGCCAGCGGGGCGATTGAACACAGAATCGACACGGGCGGTTCCAACGGCGCTAATCAGCAACTGCGGCATGATCAGGAGCGGCAAGAGCGCTACGGCGGCTTCCTCGGTGGCCATCAAGGCCGAAACCAGCAAACCGGCGCCGAGCGCGGTTGTATAGCAAAGCCAGAGAATCGCGAACCACCACGGCAAGGAAACCGACTCGCGGGCAAGGCTTGCGGGCATGAAAAAGCGCAGGGTGATCAAAAGCAAGACGAGCTGCCCCGTGCCGACGAGGCTGTGAATCAACAGCCGGGACACAAGGTACGCACCGGGCCGCAGCCCCGAGAGCCGTTCGCGGACGTAGAGCTTGCGATCGCGGACAAGGTCTCGGGCCGAATTGTTCAGGCCCAGCCAAATTGCGATTACAACCGAAAAAAAGAGGAGTGGCACGATTTCCAGGGCAGCGTATTGCGACAGGCAATCGAGCAACCCCAGGCCGACCGGTTGCCCGACAATCGCCAGCACCAGCGCACGATCGCGGGAAATGAGCGTTGCCGCCCGTTCGAGAAGGATCAGAATCTGGCGGACGGGATTTCGCATTCCCGAAGCGTTGACGAGCTGTTTGATCTTCGTGTACGGCGACGAGTCGATCAGGCTCGAATTCGATTTGGCTTTCAGGAACTGCGCCCCGGCGGGCGGTGCGCGATCGGCCGCGGTTGCCGAAGCGGCGAGAGGCCGGCTCGACGTTTCATCGCGCGATTCCAGCGGCGTGAACCTGCCCTGGGCCAGCTTGTCGTACAGGTCGGCAAACGTGGTGCAGCCAAAACGCGCCAACAGGTTCTGCGGCGGCCCGGCGTATGCCAGCCGTCCCGCGAGGTCTTTGATCCCCAAAACAATCACGGCGTCAAACAATCGTATGTTTTCCATGAGGTGCGTCGTGCAGACGACCGTCGTGCCGTGGCGGGCCACCAGCCGCAGTTGCTCCATCAGGCTCGATTCTGTCGCGGGGTCGAGGCCGGACGTCGGTTCGTCGAGCAACAAAAACCTCGGTCGCTTGAGAAGCTCAACGCCAACACTCAGCCGCTTCCGTTGCCCGCCGCTCAAATTGCCCGCCCGTTTATCGGCGTGGGCGGTCAGGCCGACCTGTTCGAGTACCCGGTCGGTTTCGGCCATAAGGTTCTGAGAATCGCCCTCGACATTTAATCGCAACCGTGCGGCAAACAGCAAGTTCTCGCGGGTTGAGAGCGTCGGGAAGATGAGATCATCCTGGGGGACATGGCCCAATTGCTCGCGATATTCTGCAAGCCGGTCGAGCTGATCGTAGTGTTCGTCGAACAGGACTCGCCCCTGGCCTGGCCGTACGAAACTGGCGAGGCAGTTCAGCAGCGTGCTTTTTCCCACGCCACTGGGCGCCAAAATGCCGATAAACGAGTTTTGCCCGATCTCGAAGCTGACGTTGCTGACGATCAATGTGCCGTTACGGGAAATCGACAGGCGCTCGGCGCACAGGCTCATTCCGTTGGGCGTCGCGTCGAATCGCAGGCCGTTGGCCTCGACGAGGTAAGCGACGGCGCCGCCAAACTGCACGCGATCGCCCACGCGAAGTGCGACTTTTTTCACCCGGGCGCCGTTGACGAACGTGCCGAATTTGCTGTCGAGGTCTTCGAGCGATAAAGCCTCGCCATTGCGGAAAAGCAGGGCGTGCCGGCCGGAAACCGTGGGATGAAACAGGCGGGCCACGACGTCGCGCCCGCGCCCGACCAGAACCGGCGCGTGCTCAATGCGTATGAATGGCAGGTCTTCTGCGGCAGGAGGCGAGTCGGGCATGGAAAAAGCTCTTATTGGCTAGGGAAGCATTTGGCAGGTATAGACCACCTTCATGACGGGTGTTTCACGAAAGACCGACTCGAACAGAATGTGGTCCTTTGAAACTTCCTCGCGGCTGAACTGGCCCGTGAGCCGGGCAGATTCAATAAACCCCTGGTTCAGGTTGTAATTCATCTGGCCCGTGGGGGCGAACCGCCCCATCCGCCGCTTGGAGTTGTCGGAAGCATTCATGATGACGACGCCGCTTTCGACCTTGAGCGTCGCGGTTTTATGATCGTCAGTTCCTTCGTCTGGAGCGCGCGCGATCACGATGTCGCCCTCGGGAATGCCCCGCCAGGTCGGGTCGAAGAGGCCGGCGAATTGGGCGCCTTCGACGGTCCATTTCTCACCGGGCTTTGTGTTGACCTCAGGAAACAGGTAACAATCGGAAAGCGCGGCCGTCGTAAAGACAAAGTCCCGCTCGGAGGCATCCAAACTGCACCCGACAGGCGTGACCGATTCGACGCCCAGGCCGTCAACGTACACAATGCGGATTTTCTTGCCCGACAGGCTGTCGACATGTGCCACGGCCTTCACCGCGTCTGCGTTGACTGCATTCTGCACGAGCGGATGCAGCACGCGCTCTAAGATGGGACGGGCCGTTAACACTGTTGGAGCCGTGCCTGGCATCAAGGTTTCCAGGCCGCTCAGGAGCAACATCCCGCGCGGGCCCAACTCGATCGACAGGCTCTCGACTTCCGACAGCAGTTTCACGTTGCGAGATGTTGCGAAATGCCTCAGTTCCTGGATCCGGTGGCCGTCATTTTCTTCGATCGTTCGTTGCAGCTTCAGTTCTGCCGCATACGCGATATTAACGACGGTGCGCAATCCCCAGTCCTTGTCTTCGACCCGCGTGTCGAAGCCGGCCTTGAGCACGACCTCGTAGGTTTTTCCTTTCTGGAGCGTTTCCTTGATCCGATTGGGGTCGGCCACCGGCGTGGATGGTTTCGGCGGCTCGTTTTTCTGTTCGCTCCGCGTGGCGGTCTGCCCGTCAGCCACTGCCGGTCGGGGGGCGGCCCCAGGCGGGGCATTGCCACTGCCGGGGCCGACGGCCGTGCCCCCGCCGGGGGTGCTTGTTGCGATGACGACGGTCAACACAATCAGCGCGAGCAAGATGCCAGCCAACAGCACGACGACCACCGGGCTGGTCGCGCCGGTTCGGGAGATATTGCCAATGCCGATGCCGATGTTTGCCGCAGTCGGCGCAGTCGGCGAGCCAGCCGCCGCCCCTGACCAAACGAGCGACGACTGTTTGCAGCTCAACCGCCGTGCCGGTGTCCGTTTCATGGAACCCCCAAAAGTAAATGGATTTCCAAACAGGGGCCGCCCAAACCCCCCGCGAACCGCGAACTTGCCTCGTAAACAGCACTTCCCCGACGCCCCCGTTCTGGGACGCGGCTCAAACGCACGGCTCGTCGAAATTCATGAGCCATTGCTCCACGATTGTGGTTTCTGCGAAAGCCGTTGCTAATGCACGCCGTCAATTCAACCGCTCATCGGTTTCTCAACATTGGCCGTGTTGCCGCGACCGGCTTGTCGCCGATTGGCACGCGCCCAACGACCGTTCACGTCCCGTCGCGTTGTTGTGCGGTCTACAATCCAGTCTATCCAGCAACGGTTTGGAATTGCAACGGGTGCGTCAAGACTTTTGGCGGGATTAACTTCTCTGTAGAACCAGGGTTGACCGGGGCGCGCGGTAAACATTATGCCGCGCCATCCCGCTCACGAAACCGATTGGCGAGGCGGAGTCCGTCGGATGTTCAAGAATTGGGGGTGGCCGCCTTGTGTCTCTCGATACTGGCTACAGAACACGGTGGGGTAAGATTGCCTGGTGAAAGCCCGGCGTCAGGTTACGCGCCGCGATTGACGACGAGCGCTGCCGCGAATGCAGCCGGTCGCGACCCGCCCACAGGGCGGTGCCCGTGATCCCGCCCCGAGAGGGCGAAACTTTTCCAGCATGGGGCAACGCCCCAAGTACGGTTGGCGTGTACAAGGGACAAGCCCTCGTATGATCAAATCCGGACGCCCTCATCCGGATTTGATCATACGAGGGCACTCGTTGTTGAGACGTGCGTCAGGAAGAAGTGGTTGTGCCGCAGGGAGTTGGGACGCGGCTGACGATGCGTGGCGGTGTCGTCAGGCGGGGTTTACGTTGGGGGGCGGGGTGAATTCGGCTGCGATGGCACGGAGGAATTTTCCGCCGCTTTCGTAAACTCCCTCGCGAGTGAACCGGCACCAGTTCAGCCGCAACAGCAGCGTCGTCCGTGAAGCATCGGGCAGGTCGAGCGAGAGATGCACGTTTCGGTGCGGCAGCGGCGTATCATGCACGAACGACAATCCCTGACGGGAAATGTTCTTCCCCTGAACGGTGCAGGCCGGACCGCAGGGCTGGCCCGAGGATTCATCGACGGGCGTCAGCATCAGCGGGGCGTCAAAGGGTGTGCGATGGCTGCCGCGGCGGTTTCCATGGGGTGCGCCGGGTTGCCAACTGGCGAGCAGCACGCCCACCAGTCGTTCGACTTCCACCAAAGACGGGGGGAGCAGCCATTGTGCCGCCGACGGGGCGGCAACCGGGTGCTGCGGTTCGGCACACCCGGTGCAGGAATTGATCTGGGTGTCGGTCATGATCAGGCGCGGCCAGAGTGAGTGAATCGAAGATGAAAACGCGGGGTACGACAGCCGCAAAACGGCCAACCGAACTGGTTGCCGGATCAGGCTGCGAGCGGGCCCACGACCGCCGCGACGGGCGCCCGATGGAGAGCTTGGGCAGGCCATTCCCGGCACGGTTGTATTCAAGATTCATAGCTCAGTGAATCGGGCGCGGCAAATCGAGGGGGCCGATTTCGGCGTGGTCGCAGCGCGGCCTGCGCCAGCGGCGACCGTCTACGGCTGGCCGTCGAAGAAACACAACGCGGCGCCGAGTCAAAACGGCATCATTTTCAATGAGAATTGCAACGGCACGTTCAGGGCGGCGGAGGGAGTAAAGGGTGCCGGGCGACGTCTGAAGCATGCCGGCTGGCATAGACGGCACGCCGTCGAGTTTGGTAAACCCATCGCTGGCATTGACGATTGCACGCGGCGACTTGGCGGGTGACGCAGTAATTAGTGGAAAAGTGTGTGACGGACGCAGCGATTGCGCCGCGCCCGCACGGCCTGACCCGAAGGGGGAATTCAAGTCATGGCACAACGAACGAGTTTGTTACGACGCTGGGTCATTGCGGGGCTGGCATTATGGTTGACGGCGACGGGTGGGGCGCGGGGCGAAGAGCCTTTAGGGTCGCTGGTGATCGTGGGGGGCGCTCTGAGATTTCAGAATACGCCGGTCTGGTCGCGAATTGTCGAACTGGCGGGGGGCAAGGGGACGTCGATTGCGGTGTTCCCCACAGCGAGCCGCAACCCCGAACGCAATGGCAACCGCGTTGTCGAACTCCTGAACGGGCTCGGGGCGGCTGCGTTTCTGGTTCCGCTGGCCACGGAAAACATTGCCGTCGATTATCGGCAAGTGGCCGCCGATCGCGAAATTGCCGCGCGGGTCGAAGCGGCTGGCGGGGTGTTCTTTCTGGGCGGCGAACAGAGCCGTATCGTCAGAGCGCTGCGAACCGCCGACGGGGCCAATACGCC
>JAJXXL010000222.1 GCA_021781115.1 Planctomycetota bacterium | reverse complement strand
TCAGTCCCACCACCAGGGGTGCTTTTCAGCCGGCTTTTCGGGTTGAACGGCCGCCGTGCGCGCGGTGCGTAGCGTAGCGCCCTCGTCGCCCTGGAAGGGGCTTTGCTGCAAGACCTGTTGCGGCTGAATGATCACGCCGCCGGCAATCAGCCCGATCAGCAGGTTATTGCCCGACGATTTCACGTTCACCAGCGTTTGCACCTGCTTCGGAACGTTCCGCTTCACGATCGTCGCCCGCGTCGGGTCGAGGAACAGAGATCGGTTCCAACCGACTCGTTCCGCGGCCCGCTCTTTCTGCAACAACGCCGCCAGCACCGACAGGTCGAACAGGTTCTGCAATTCGCCAAACACCCGCGACGCCGACGCCAGCTCAGGGTATTTCGACGTAAACAGCTTCGCGTACCGCTGCGTGCTGAGTTGCGTGAACGCGGCGTCTGATCGCTTGCCGCCTTCCACCATTTCTTCCTGCGCCAGCAACTGCACCCGCTGCCCGGCAAATGAAAACGCCAGCCCGTCGTCGCTGCGCCTGAACGCATTGTAGTACGGCGTGAACCACCACCGCTGCATCGTGTTCGTGCCGGGGCCAATCATCGACAGGTGGCTTTTCATCCCTTTCACCAGCGGCTTGTCGACCCCAATCGTCAGCCGTTTCATCCGGTAGTCGGCTTCCACCAGAACTTCGGCGAAGTGCGAATCGCCCGGAACCCCAAACACCCGCACGTCCTGCTTGCCCAACACCTCGGCCATGTCGTCGAACCGGGCCCGCGCTGTGGCGCTGTCGGCCGGGTCGCTGTTGGCGGCCAGGTAATTCTGCAAATTGGCCAAGTTCGTTTCGACCGGGTCGATCGAGCAGCCGATTTCACGTTCGGCTTCGAGTGAACGCAGGGCAATCACCAGGTCGTCCAGCCGCAACGGCGGCCGCCCCGTACCGACGCCCGTCGCCCGACCGGCGCCGTCAGCCACGAACCCCTCGGCGGGGCCGGCAATGACGATGTCTTTCGTATCGGGGAAAATGAACACATAGTCGATCCGTTGCACCCCGGCGAGATACTGCATTTCAGCCGGCACGTGCTTTTGCGTCCTGGCGTATTCTTCGCAGGCCGCTTCCAGCCGTACCAGCGATACCTTGCGGAGCTTGCTGAAACTGTTGACGTCCGACGGCAGGAACTTGCCAGCCAGTTCGGCCAACCGCTTCTCGCTGAGTTTGCCCCCAACGTCTTTGGCCATGAGGGGCTGAACGACGCCGCGGGCATCGACCACGATACCGCCCGCCCGGCCGCGGCCGCCGCCGCCCATGCCACCGCCGCCCATACCGCCACCGCCCATGCCCATGCCGCCGCCACCCATGCCGCCGCCCATGCCACCCATGCCACCCATGCCGCCGCCCATGCCGCCCATGCCACCCATGCCGCCGCCCATCATGCCACCGCCCATCATGCCACCCATTTGGGCAGCGGCGGGTTGAATCGCCGACATGACAAGGAGCGCGAATACGGCGGCGACGACAAGGCAACGGCGAACGGAAATTGGGGACACAATGAGGATCCTTTACTGACTTGCAGAGCGGTCACAAAATGAGTGCAAGCATCAACATTCAAGCGTTTATTGTTTGCACGGAGTGCGACCAGCGTCAACAAAAATCACGGCGGAGCAAGGTTAATTTTTCTTAAGACTTTGAGCGCGCCTCGAGTCGTGAACCCGGCGACTTTCAGTCGGTCGGCGATCGGTCGTGTTCCCAAACGGCCCACTGCCCGAAATTCTCTTCGATTTCGATCTGGATACGGGTGATTTGTCGCAATGTCGCCGACGGAAGATTGCATTGCCACCGTTCGCCGATCCAGCCGGCGAGCAATTCCGCGGTCGTGTTTTCGATGGGCAGCAGGAAGCAGTCTTCGCGGGGAAACACCCAGCGGCGCTCTTCAAACCGCACCTCGACTTCGTGGGTCTGCTCGCAGACGGAAATCGACTTGTGCCGCGTCGGCAGCAGCATTCGATGATCGAGTTCACTGACAATCGCGTGCAGTCCGTCGCGCAGGGCCAGGAAATCAAACACGTAGCCGTTTTCATCGAGTGGCCCAGAAATTTCCGCGGCGACGCGCCAATTGTGGCCGTGCAACCGCTCGCAAACGGTTCCATTATAGGTGATGAAATGTGCGGCGCTGAACACCAGATGATCTTTGGTGACGTGAACACGATAGCGATCGGCCATGACAGTGAGCCCATTTCCGTTCTGGGAAAAGTGCCGGGCCACCCCGGCGACAGTGGAAATTATCGCATGAATGTCGAACCGCGCAAACGCCTGCGGTCACCGCCGGCGGATCAGCCCGGCGGTGACATCGAGCGCGTCGTCGGCAACCCGCCCCCGGTGAAACGACTCCCAGGCCACGGCCGACATCGCCGCGTTGTCAGTACACCACTCGAGGGGAGGCACCACGACCTCGACCTTGGCGTTGTCGGCAAGCTCCTGCAGTTTTTGCCTGAACCGCGTATTGGCGGCGACGCCGCCCCCCACACACAAGACCTGTCGGCGGCGGGCGGCCAATGCCTGCCGGCATTTGGCCACCAGGACGTCGACAACGGCTTCCTGAAAACTTGCCGCCAGATCGGCCACGCGCGATGTCGGCAACGACTGGGGTTCATACGCCGCCGGGGGAATTCCCGCAACTTCGTAAAGCAACGATGTTTTCAGCCCGCTGAAGCTGAATTCCAGGCGTGCGTCGCGCAGAAAACTGCGCGGAAATCTGTAGGCGGCGGGGTTGCCACCACGAGCTGCAACCTCAATGGACGGGCCACCAGGGTAACCCAGCCCCAGCATGGCCGCCGCCTTGTCGAACGCTTCGCCCGCTGCATCGTCGATCGTCGTGCCCAGGAGTTCAAAATCGAGCGGATCGTGGCAATCGTACAGGCTCGTGTGGCCGCCGCTGACCACCAGCCCGATGGCAGGAAACAGGTCGCGCCCGGCGTGCATGCGGCAGGCGAACAAGTGCGCTTCGATGTGGTTCACGGCCACCAGCGGCACATCGAGCACGAGCGCCAGCGTTTTAGCCGCGGTCAGCCCGACGAGCAGCGACCCGACGAGGCCCGGCTGCGTGACGACCGCCACGGCCGACAGGTCTTCGAGCCGTACCACGGCCTGCCGGAGCGCTTCGTCAATGACGGGCAAAATGCGCTCAACGTGTGCCCGCGACGCCACCTCGGGAACAACCCCGCCAAAGCGCACGTGCAAGGCAGTTTGCGACGCGACGACGCTCGACAGCACACACAGCCGTTCATCGATCACCGCGGCCGCGGTTTCATCGCACGACGATTCGATCGCCAGCAATTTGCGCGATGCGGATATCGGGGCGGGGGGCAAGCGAGGTTTCCTTTTTCGGCGGCTTGTCGCCCGCGGGGGGCTCGGGCTTTTTGGCTGATGGTTCGGGCTTGTCTGTTTTCTTATCGGCCGGTTTGTCAGCGGCGGCCTTGTCGCCCGCTTTGTCGCCCGGCTTTTCGCCGCTGATTTCTGACGCGACGTATTCAACGGCTTTGGCCAGTTGACGATCGACGAAATCGCTTTTGGGCGGGGGTTCTTTACTGACGACGTCGCGCAGGCGGCGCTGTTCGAGGTAGTTTGTCATTTCCTCAGTCGAGAATTTCAAATCGTAGGATTCGTCGGGCATCACGCCCCATTCATCCGTTTCCTTGGCCCCGGGAAAGCGGTGAATGTTCTTGCCGCTGGGGCGATGGTAGCTGGCGGTTGTCAGCTTGAGGGCGCTCTTGCCGTTTTCAAGCTCAATGACGTTTTGCACGCTGCCCTTGCCCCAGGTGCGTTCACCCACAATGACGGCCCGCTTGTGGTCTTGCAGCGCAGCGCTCACGATTTCGCTGGCCGAAGCGCTGAACCGGTTCACCAGCACCGCCATCGGAAACCCCGAAAATGTTTCGCTCTTTTTGGCATTGAACACCCGTTCGGGCGTGTTGCGGCCCTGCGTGCTCACGATCTTGCCTTCTTCGAGAAACATATCCGAAACCTCCGTGGCCGCCGACAGCAACCCGCCGGGGTTCGTCCGCAGGTCGAGAATCAGGCCCTTCATGCCAGCGGCGGTCAGATGGGTCAAAGCGTCTTTCAGTTCGCGCGCCGTGTCTTTGCTGAATGTCGTGATCCGCACGTAACCGATCTTTTTGTCGTCGTCGAGCATGAAATTCCAACTGTCGTCGGGGTTATGCGTGTCGCCCAAAATCGTGGCAACATGAATAATGGCCCGCGACATGGTGAGTTTTTCGAGCGCCGTGGCGCCGGCATGCATCACGCCCAGCGTAACCGAATCGCCCGGCTTGCCCTTGAGCAGCTTCACTGCCTGGTCGAGCGAAACGCCCTCGGTCGACTTGCCTTCAATTTCCATGATCAGGTCGCCGGCCCGCACGCCGGCCTTGTAGGCTGGCGTGCCTGGCAGCGGGGTTTGCACGATCAGCCGCCGCGAGTGGGGATCGATCGCCACCTGAATGCCGATCCCTCCGAATTCCTGTTCGACCTGGGCATTAAACCGCGCCAGGTCGTCGGGGCTGATGTAGTTTGAATAGGGGTCAAGTTCTTCGAGCATGCCGCGCACGGCGGCCTCGACCAGCGCCCGGCGGTCGACCTCCTTGACGTAGTTGCGTTCGATTTGCTCGAACGTGTCGGACAGCACCTGCATCAGCTCGTAGTAGTCTTGCTCCTTGCCGGGAGGTGTGTCTTTGGTTTCTTCATCGGCGATGACGTACACTGGTATCAGCCAGGCCGCGGCCAACAGCAACGCGCCGAACAGGCGATGACGCCAAACCATACCATTCCTCCCTTTGCTCTGAACCATCATCCATGCCTTCCTCGGCAACCCGCCACGCCGCAATCATCGCGCGACGCAAAAGCTGCGAGCCGCGATACAACCGGAACTTGCGGTGACCATGCATCGCACTGGCAGAATTCTATGCCATTCGCCCGCTTGCAGCAAGTTCCTTATGCATGGCCCCTGCCGGGAATGGAGCGGCCAGCGCCGGCAGCGGCTGATTCGCGGCAGTCCATGCCACCGACGCAAATCGCCGGGGTGCGGCGGATTGAACCCGCGGCTGTGGCAAGTCAGGAAATTGCCGGCATCAGGTCGGCGCCTTATTGTTCTTCGACCGCAGGACGTATTGCGATAAACGCCACAAGTTTGCCATCGCGCGAATAACAGGGGGCCGAAGCCCTCGTAAACTCAGAAAATATCGTTTTGGGCTTGGACCATGCCGTCAGGTTGAACAGGCTGACTTGTTGCCGCCCGGCCTCTGAAATACCGCTGGCGGCGACATGTTCACCGTCGGGCAACCAGTTCGCTCGAAACCAGCCGTAACCCAGGATCGACTGCTCCTGGGTGGCAATGTCGACGAGTCGCAGCATCGGCCCGCGAAACGCCGGGTCGTAAAAGCAGCAGGCGATTTTCTTGCCGTCGGGCGACCAGCTCGGGCAGTCGCCGTCGGCGAGAACCTGCGGATTGGCGCCATTCGCGTCGGCGACAAACACCCGCGACAGCGGTTTTGCCCCTCCCGCGGCCGTACGCGATTCCGTCACAGAATAGGCGATTTGCTTGCCATCGGGCGACGGATCGGGCCAGCGGCCCAGGCAGATTCGATTCTCGACGGCTCCGTCCAGACCGACGGTGAATACCCCCAGCCGGTTGACGTTTGTTTCGTGCCTTTCGCGCATGAAGACGATTGTTTTTCCGTCGGACAAAAAGCGTGGCGCCGCGCCGGTCGCCACCTTCTGCAATTCGCTTCCGTCGCGACGGGCGACCCAGATTTCGGATTGTGAATTAAGGAATCCATCTTTATGCGCATCGAACGCCACCCACTTGCCATCGGGCGAAATTGCGGGTGAGCCGATTTCCTCGTAGTCTTTAAGCGTGATCCACTGGCCTTTGGCGGCATCGTTCGATGGTTGAACCCGCACGGCGTATTGAGCGACCTGGGCCTGCCCCAAAGTTTCCGACGCCCCGACCAGCGCCAGACAAACCCCCAATGCCCATGCAGACTGCGTACGCATGATTTCGACCGCCTTTCGCGCCCCTGCCGAAGAAAACTGACCAAGTGCGAATCCAGAATCGACTCACGGAACCGTGTCTAAGCCTAACCTGCCAGACCCCGAAAGGCGAGCCGACGATCGATAATTCGATGCGCGGCGCAAAGCGCCACGCTGGCACGTATTCGGAGGTCGCCAAGGCGGTATTTCCGGCAAGCGTCTGTTGGGCGTGTG
>JAJXXL010000047.1 GCA_021781115.1 Planctomycetota bacterium | reverse complement strand
GGCCGAATGCAGTTCCACGGCGACAAACAGTGCCAGCGGCAGCGCCAGACTGAAGCATAAGACTCGAAACGCCGTTCGAAATGAGGCATTCATGGCGTCCGACCGTCATCCGTGTCAGCAGGAAATCGCGTCCGCGAGGAATGCGGTCCGCCCAACGCAGATCGCGCCGGTAAATCGAACAAAAGAATTCAGTTCCAGGCGACCGCCCATTCATGACCCGCACCGCTCGGTTCGTGGTCACGCGCGGGCGTTTCGCCCCGCATGGCAAACGGCGCGATTTGGATCGAGCGCCTTCTGCCCGTGGCAGGCCCTTCGTTACTGACGTTTGATCGGCGCAACGCCCGCCGGGCCGTGCCGCGTCGCTTCGGTTTCAAACGCACTCGGCAGCACCAGTTCCAATACCGCCTCGCCCCGCGTCAGCACGACGCGGCGCGATCGCACCGCCGACAGCATCCAGGATTCACCATCGACCTGAATTTCGCGGCCTTCAAAGTACAGCTTGTCATTGATGTAGGCGGCTCGGCGTTTCAGGCCGACGATTGTGCTTTTCAGTACAAGTTTTTCAGCGGCTCGGGCATCGGCCGACATGGCCGCGAGCGCCGCCGGGTCGTCCGACTTTTTGATCTCCGCCGGGGCTTCGCGTTCAAAGACAACCGGTGGAGGAAACTGGTCGGGGTCGACAAGGAAAGGATCTCCTTGAATCGCGGCGACTTCGACCGAACGCACGAGCGGATCCGACTGCAACAACTTTTGACCGCGCTGCCAGGTAAATGGCTCAGGTGTCTTGGGGTCGGGCGAGACAACGGCTGTCGGCTGGGCGTCGGCGACGGTGGGCGCGACAACCGGGGCCGCCGGGTTGGCGACCGAACTGGCTGGTTGAGGTGCCGCCGGCCCCGCCGACGAAGACGCCCCCGAACCAATGGCTCGAACCGCCAGCGGCAGCCAGAATACGGACCCTACGACGAGCAACACCGCCAGAATTGCGGTTTTTTTCCAGCTCGCTCTGAGTTCCTGCAGTAGTTGATTCTTGAGGGCGTACAACATCTCTGGGAAGTCCTTAATGCGTCCTGCCTGTTGTATCGGCCAAGTCAGAGCCGGTCTTGCCGCTATTTCCGTCAGATTCGGGTTTTTCAGCGTGACTGATATATATGGAAAACTGCATTTCCCCCTGCACTGCCGACTTATCCTTCCCATTTTCCTTGCGGATGCTGAACTTTTGTACGGCAAACAGCCGTGGCCCGCTTTCAATTCCCTTGAAGAATTCAACCACTCCGCGATAGGGTCCTGCAAAATTCAATTGAAACGGCAGGCGTTGGTAGCTCTCGTGAATTTCAATCGGCAGCGGCTGGAGCCGCGTTATTGACAGCGACGAATTTCGCGCCAGATCGGCGACCTGGTCAAGCAGATCGTGCACGTCGGGGTCGATTGGAACAGCCGGCTGAACTCGTGCCAGATATTCCTCGCGGTGTTCGATTTCCTTTCGCAGTTGCTCAAGCTCTTCAACGCGTAATGGAATATCGCGAATCGATTGCTCGATGTTGGCGATTTCGCCGCGAACAACCGCACTCGCCTTGTGACCCGGCAAATAAAACGCAAACAGGAATACGCTGGCCATCAGCGTGAAGCCTGACATGCACAACAGGCTTTCGAAACGATTGCGGTTTGTCATGATTCACCCCTGCGGGCTACTAATGCCGGGTGGTTGCCCGGCGTATCGCCCGGGCGAGTTCGGACGCGCCCCGCGGGGTGCGTGCCGGGCGCGGTGGCCACCGGCGCCGGCAGGCTGGCGGGGTCGAACGTCGCCGGTGCTTCGCGCCCTGGCTGCTTGACTTTCAAGCGCATGGCAAACCGTCGCAAGACGTCATCGTTCAATTGCAATTGGTCTGTGAACTGCAAGTGAACCTCGGCGAACAGCCCGGTCCGCTGCAATGCGGCGATATACCGGGCAATGGCGTTATCATGCGGCGCTGTGCCGATGATCGCCACAAATACGGCCTCGGCCTCAGCGTTTTTTTTCAGGTCGGCCAAGTCCTTGTCTTGTGGCAACGCCGGGGCCACGGGGGCTGCTTGAGGGGTGGCGGGCGCGGCCAACCCGCCGGCCGGCAATGGCGACGCGGTCAGCGGCTCGAATTTTACATCGATGTTGCTCAAATTCACGTATTGGGGCAAGCTGTTGGTGATGCCAAACAGCAATCGCGTGGGCGGCACGCGAATTCGCAAAAAGGTCAGCAGGTTCGCGCGGGCGTCGAGTCGGGCAATTTTCTGCTGCAGGCCCGCCGGGTCGTCGAGTTGCGACAGCATGCGCTGCGATGACTCCTTGAGTTTCGCACGGGCCCGTTCCAAGTTGAGTCGCGACCGATACTGGCCCACGCTGCCGAGGGCAATCAGCAGTACAAACAGCGCCATGGCCGCACGCCGCCAGACGGTGCTGCGCCTGCGTACCTGCATCTGGCGATAGCTGAGCGGCAAAAAGTCGACATCTTGAATGGGCATGGCCGAATTCCACCTGGTTCAAACCGTGAGTTTCAAAGACAGGCCCAAGGCGGTCGCCCAGCGGCCCGACCCGACCCGCCCAGCGGCAGGCGGTGAACTCAATTGGGCGAATGGGTCGGCGGGCGCGCACGATAGCCCCAGCCGATCAGTAAAAAAGTCGGCCAGCCACGGGCGGGCTTCACCGCCAGCCAGCACGAGTTCTGTCAGCGGCTGACCGCGAAATGTGACCTTGTAATACCGCAGGCACAGTTCGACTTCAGTCGTCATCGACTCCAGCGTGGTGCGAATGCCGTCGAGTACAGACCGTTGCAGTTCATCGGGCTCATCGGCTTTCATGGCCGCCGATGCTTCTTCGCGGATCCGCGTGGCTTCGGGCAGCGGCACGTTCAAATGCCGGGCTGTCGCCTGGTTCAAATGCCGACTGCCGCTGGATATATATTTCAAAAACAGAACTTGTCGTCCTTCAGCAATGATCATGACCGTGGCGCGTTCGCCGATATGCAGGTAGGCTTTGCGGGGCGGTGGCTCGATCGAGCCGACAGCGTGCAGGCACCGTAAAATCGCACACGGTTCAACGTCGATCGACGCCGGAACCAGCCCCGCCATTTCAAGCAGGCTGAGATGCCGATTCAGCACACCCTGGTGGCAGGCCAGTAAAATGACCTCTTGCTTCACGTTGGCGTCCTGCCGCACTTCGCCCGCCGTGAGGTACCGCATCTCGGCTTCAGCCACCGGGTACGGTAACCGCTCTTCGGCCTCCCACCGCACCACTTTTTCAACTTCTTCCGGCGGCAGCTTGGGCAGTCTGACGTTCTGCACGAACAGTTGCTGAACCCCAAGGCAACTCACCACTTGCCGGCCGCGAAAGTGATGATCGGCAATCAGCTTCCGCAATGCCGCCGCGACTTCGCGGTCTTGCTCTTCAGCCGATGCTGATTCATTGCACGGAATTTCATCATGCGCCAGGGCGTGGACTTCCAGCTTGCCATTCGCGCCGGCCAACTGCACCAGCGTGGCCGTTTGGGTGCCGAGGTGCAGGCCGATCGGGTACGTGTGTTGTTTGCGGAAGGCAATCATGCTGTTGGGCTCGGTAAAACGGCGACGCTCATTGGAAAATCTGGACGATCGATGTGTAACCGTTCGGCGGATCGACCCATGTTTGGCCGGTCACCCACGAAATGGTCAGGCGAACGTAAATCATGCTGCCGCCCGAGCCGTACGTGAACCACACGACGGCGTCGTCGCTTTGTGCGGGCCCCAGGCTGCCCTGGGGGCCGAACGTCACGCCGACCACGTTTGTTTGCGAAGTTTTGAGCGCCGCCCCGGCCAGCCGCACGCCGTTGTCGCCCACGGTCGATTCGCCCAGCCGATTGACCTGTACCCGATACAGTGCGGCGGGCGCGTCGCCATACCCGCGCGGGTTCACGGGGAAATACGGCTGAAGCCCACCCCCCGCATACACCAGATCGTAATGATTGTCGACCGGGTCGAACTGCACCGACCATTGCGTGTTGTACTGAATTGCCAACGATCGTGCGTAATTCAGGTCCGACGCGAGAATGCGAGCGACCGATTCAATCGATTGCACGCCCGATGGCTCCAGCCGTGGTACGACGACCGCTGCCAGGATGGCCACCACAATCACCGAACAAAGCATCTCGAAAACCGAAAAACCCGGCGACGCGCCGCGGCGTCGGGCGCAACGAACGCGGGCGATCACGTCGGGCCGGTTGGCGAGTGCTGAGGCGTGAAACATGGTCGAACCTGAGCGAAATGCCGCGTTGGGCGGCGACGTAGCCTGGGGGGCTGAAGCGAATGCGTCGATAGGCGCATCGGGCGCCTTTTCAAAGCTACGTCACAACCGGCCCTCGCGCCGTCTGCCTCAGTCGATTTCCTGCCAGCTCAGCACATTCCATCGATACCCGGCAGAAGTTTGCGCTCCCCCCACCGGCGCGTAGGGCTGAAACAGCGGAGGCGACCAGGAATAGTGGATATTCGGATTCGAGCGGGTAGAGAACGTGGGCTCAAGACTGAACCCGTATTGAGAATAGGGGTAATCCCAACCGTAAAAGTTGTTCGGGTTCCCCAGCCATTGTGTGAACAGCAGTGGTCCGCTGCTTTGCCCCTGCGCCGCCCATTGCCAGGTCTGGTACAGTTCGGTCCACCATAACCCCCAAAGATTCCAGTCGTTGTTGCCTGAAAGTTGGATTGTCGAACCCAATACGGGCCCGCGAATGTCGGTGTATTGCCGGCGGCATCCCTTGATGATGAAGTTGACCGCGGCTGTGTTCGTCGTCTCGCCCAGCACGGTGAGTTGTTGCGACTCGGGGTTCACGCTCATGATCGGAAACCAGTCGCCCGAACCGGTGCCGCGTTGCAGCCAGATTGCAAACACCCCGCCGCCGCTGATGGCGCTCAGGTTCACCGCGCCTTGCAATTGAACCGTGCTGTACGGCTGCTCGAGTGGCGAACTCGTGGCCGCCCCGGCAAGCGACACGTTCGAATCGACCACGTATTGATAGCGACCTCCCCCGCCACTTACCGCACCTTGGGCCACGATGGCCCCTTCGACAATGGCCGCGGCGCCGTCGTCAAACGTCACGTTCTCGGCGATCAGCGCGGGCAGGCGGGGAAACAGAGTCGCGTTAGGAACCAGCGGCTGCCCCTGGCTGTTCAGCCAGTTGAAACTCGTGATTTGCACGTTCGAACCATAAACCGAAATCGTGTCGGTCGAAACCAGCGTGCCCTGGATCGTGACGTTCGATTGAATGGAAACCGGCCCATTGGCCAGGAACACCCCCAGCGGGTTTTGCGGCCCCGGACGCAGCACGACGTTTTGCAACGTCGAACTCACCGGTTGTGCACTGTACGTAAACCCCCCCGCAAAAAGCTGGTACTGGCTCAGCGACGACCAGGTGAGCTGCGGCGTAACCGGTTGCGACGAGCCTTGGCTCCAGGGAATTCCCGCAAGTGCCATGTCTGACCGGGTCCGCGAGTTCGGTGTTTCGAGGTACGTGACCACGCCTGACAACGGGTGCGGGTATTGAAACGCTGTTTGCCCGTTGGTCGTGGTCACAAACCGCGTGCCCAGATCCTGCAAGACCTGCCCGCGAATATTTGAACTCCAGCCGGGCGATTGAAAGAATCGATCACTGACCCGCAGCCAGACGTTGCCCTCAATGCGGTCGCCGGGGTCGAGCGTGAGCGTGTTGTGGCCACCCGATGCGAACACAGCATACGATTGAATCGTATCGAAGTCGACCGGGTTGGTCGTCGTGTCGGCGGCAGCGGCATTGTCTGCCGCCGTGACGGTTCGGCCCGGCAGCCGCGGCTGCAATTGCGCCCGCACCAGCACCTGGTGCGATACCGTTTGTCCATTGCCTGATTTTGAGGCCCAGGTCCCGGTCGACAGCACATTGACGGTCAGGGCCGCATCGGGCCCGGCGGTTTGCACTGCCGGCTGCACCGGCACGGCTCCGTTGGCCGATTGCACCGATGCGACAGGTGCAGGGTACGGCTGAAACTGCACCAGATACGACGTCACGCCCGAATTGTCGACTTGCACCACCGACGACAGGGTAGAAGTCACCCCTGGCCACGCCGGCGATTGCATCGCCTGCAGTGCCGCCGTCGCGCCGCTTTGCGCCGCCTGCAACGCGAGCACGCCTGATTGCGTGTTCTGGTTCACGCTCGTACTGATCGTTTGCGTTTGTACGAAGGCATACGTCAACACCAGCGTCGCGCTCAGCGACGTCATAACCAGCATCATCGAAATCCCGCGGCGGTT
>JAJXXL010000105.1 GCA_021781115.1 Planctomycetota bacterium | reverse complement strand
TAAACCGACATCGAGTCATTTTTTATTTCAAATTATGCCACAACATGCCACATAATGATTGAAATCTGTCGGTCGATCCGTCATAATCGATCTCAGTCGCCCGCCAATCTGAAGGGACTCCCACGGGGCGGCAGCAGGAGACGACGCGGCAATGTTGCTTGATCAACGACGGGAGAGTGTACTTCAAATCATTGAAAACAAAGGCTTTGCATCACTTCAACAGATTGCGGAGTATGTTGAAGTCAGTGAATCCACCGTTCGACGTGATTTGGAATATCTTGAAAAAATCGGTCAGATTCGCAGAACCCGCGGCGGTGCCGCGTATGTTGGCGAATCGATCGTAACGCTCGACGAGCGGTTTCACCGCGCGTTACCAGAAAAGCAGGCGGTCGCCAAAGCTGCTGCCGACCTGGTTCAACCCGGCGAGGCCATTTTGCTCGACGGCGGGACGACGACACTGGAAGTGGCCCGGCATCTCGCCGGGAAATCGCTGCAGGTGGTGACGAATTCGCTGCCGATTGCCAACCTGCTGGCCAATCAGCCGCAAATCGAACTGATTTTTATTGGCGGGTACTTGTATCCCAAAACCGGCGTTGCGCTGGGCCCGTTGGCCTTGGCCGCGCTGGCTCAAATTCATGTCCGACGGTTGTTCATGAGCGTGGGCGGAATCACTCACAGCGGGTTGTTCAACAGCAATTCGCTGCTGGTCGAAACCGAACGCAGCATGCTTGCGGCCGCCGAAGAAGTGGTGGTCGTGACCGACAGTGGCAAGCTGGGCCATTCGGCACTTGCTCACCTGGGGCCGTTGAGCTGCGTGCACCGCGTGGTGGTCGACGCGGCCATATCGCCCGAGTGGCGTCATGTTTTCGCCCAGGCGGGAATCCTGCTGACGATTGCCGAAGTCGAGGCCCAGTCGCCAGCGGCCTGCCGGTCATAACTTCTGGCGGCAGAGTGCCGCATGCGATTCGCACCGATGTTCAATCCGCTTTAACCGCGAAAAACCAGAACCTGGCAAGATCCTAGCGCTATGACTCAGCTTGTCAATTCCCTCAATCGGCACGAAATCGAACGTGTGGTTCGCGACGTGCTTGGCAAACGCATTGCGGGCGCTGCGGGTTCGGCCCGGCGTAACCCGCTCGTCGTCAATATCTCGGCCCGGCATGTGCACCTGACGCAAGAGCATGTCGAAGTGCTGTTCGGCCCCGGGGCGCAACTGGAGGTGCAGCGCGATCTGTACCAGGCCGGGTTCTTCGCCGCCAAACAAACGGTGGCGGTCGTCGGCCCGCGACGGCGGATCCTGCCCGATGTGCGCGTGTTGGGGCCTGTACGCGATGCGTCGCAGGTCGAACTCGCCTTTACGGACGGCATTTCGCTGGGAATCGACCTGCCTGTGCGATGCAGCGGCGACCACCACGACACGCCGGGGTGCGTGCTGGTCGGTCCCGCGGGAGTCGTCGAGCTGAAAGCGGGCGTGATACGCGCTGAGCGGCATGTGCACATGGGGCCCGACGACCTCGCCGCCTACGCCGCCAAGGATGGCGATCGCCTGCACCTGCGCATCGAATCGCCTGGCTGCACCACCGTGCTCGAAGACCTGCTGGTGCGGGCCGGAAAAACCGTCAGGCTCGAGGTTCATATCGATACCGATGAAGGCAATGCCGTCGATCTCGACCACGCCACGATGGTCAGCCTGATTACCCCTGTCGCCTGCGCGTGCCAGCACTAGACCGAACACCATGCGATCCGGGCGGCGGGGGGCCCTGCGAGATTCACCCCCGATATTTTTCAAAGGCGACGCTGTTGTCGCCCTGATTCGTCAACTTACTGCAATGAGGAAACCGGCCATGGCCAAAGCGATGGAAGCGTTGGGAATGATTGAAACCAAGGGCCTGATCGCGCTGATCGAGGCGTCTGACGCCATGCTCAAGGCGGCCAACGTCCAGTTGGTTGGTTGGGAAAAAGTCGGCAGCGGGCTTGTCACCGTGTTCGTCGTTGGCGACGTGGCCGCGGTCAAGGCCGCGGTCGACGCCGGCGCAGCCGCGGCCAGCAAGATCGGTGAAGTCGTCAGCGTGCAGGTCATTCCGCGGCCGCATGAAGAACTCGCGGCGGTGTTGCCGAAGCCCGGCAAGGCGGCGACGGCGGCGGGCTGACCTGAACCGGCCGCACGATTGCGCCGGGTTGCGTCCTGCTCGCTGCTGAACGTGTCATCATGGCAGCCAGAAAATCAAATTCTCCCTCACAGAAACGGCCAGTACCCACCATGAACGGTGAAGCGATCGGATTGATTGAAACCAAGGGCCTCGTGGCCCAGATTGAAGCCGCCGACGCGATGCTGAAGGCGGCCCATATTACCCTTGTGGGCCAGGTTCAAATTGGCGGCGCCTATGTCACGACAATTGTTCGCGGCGATGTCGGCTCGGTGCGGGCCGCCGTCGATGCCGGCGCACAGGTCGCCGCCAAGGTGGGCGACCTCGTGAGTGCCCACGTCATGGCCCGGCCCGAGCCCTCGGTGCTGGCGCTGTTCGTCAAGTAACGGCCCCACTGGCCGCCGCGCGGTGGCGATCGTGGCTGCCGATGTTTTCGGCCGTCCGCGCCGCGCGATCGCGCCTGGCGGAGCCGTGATCGGTTCGTTCCCCATCGGGAGGGGGAATTTCGCTTCATGAAAATTCTTGTTGCCAACCTGGGGTCGACGAGTTTTAAGTACCGGTTGTTCGACCTGCCCGCTGAACAGCAATTGGCGCGGGGAGGCATCGAACGCATCGGTCAGCCCCACAGCGCCTGTTTCGTTGAAATCGGTGGCCGCCGCCAGGAGGAAACCCGGCCGGTCTCCGATCATGCCGCGGCGGTGCGAATCTGCCTCGACCACCTCGCCCACCCCGATTGGGGGTGCCTGAAATCGGTGAGCGAAGTCGAAGCGATCGGGTTCAAGGCGGTCTTTGCCGGCAACCTGAGCGGCGTGCGCCGCGTCGATGCGGCCCTGCTGGAAAAGCTCGAAGCGCTGGCTGACATCGCTCCGGCCCATAACCCGATGTATGCCAAGGCCATGCGGCAGCTCCAGTCGGCATTTCCCGAAATTCCGCTCGTGGCCGCGCTCGAAACGGGGTTTCACGAAACCATTCCCCTCGAAAACCGCTGTTACGCGGTGCCGCTGGAGTGGAAAGACCAGTTCGAAGTCTGCCGCTGGGGTTTCCACGGAGCCAGTCATCGGTATCTCGCCGGGCGCATGGCTCAACTGCTGGGCCGCAACGACTTGCGACTGGTAACGTGCCACCTGGGCGGCAGCAATTCATTGAGCGCGATTCGCGGGGGCGTTTCGCTTGCGAACAGCCTCGGGATGAGCCCCCAGTCGGGTTTGCCGCACAACAACCGGGTGGGCGATTTCGACCCGTTTGCCCTGCCCGTACTTATGCGGGCCACCGGCAAAACGCTGGAGCAGTTGCTGCACGAGTTGGCGACGTGCAGCGGGTTGCTCGTCGTGGGCGGTCTCAGCGGCGACGTGCGCGACCTCGAACAGGCCGCCGCCGAGGGCCACACCCGTGCTCGCCTGGCGCTCGACCTGTTCATTGCATCGATTCGGCAGTATTTGGGCGCGTCTCTCGCCGTTCTGGGCGGGGCCGACGCCATCGTGTTCAGCGGCGGCATCGGTGAGAACAGCCGCCTCGTGCGCGAAGGCGTCTGCCGACACATGGAATGGGCCGGCCTCGTACTTGACACCGCCGCCAATCAGACAGCGCGGGGTGAGGCAAAAATTTCTGCCGCCGCGAGCCAGACGGAAATCTGGGTCGTTCCCACGAATGAAGAAATTGTCGTTGCCCGGCAGGCCGCCGAACTCGTGCGGGGCACGTAAAGCCTGCTAAGGATTCGCACCGGCACCTTGACCACCAAACTGAACCACGCGCCCTGACAGGCGCGTCCTTGCCGCAACCACCCGACGCCGCGACTTTGCCCAAGGGGGGCCGATGTTTCTAGCACGCATTACCGGCAGCCTGATCGCCACGCAAAAGGCAGCGTCAATGGTCGGCCAGAAATTGTTGATCGTCGAACCGTTGCGGGTCGACGAGCAGGACCAGCGCAGCCTGAAACCAACCGGGCGCACGTTCGTCGTCGTCGACACCGTCGGCGCGGGCGAGGGCGAAGTCGTGCTCTGTGTGCAGGGCTCCAGCGCCCGGTACACCCCTGAAACGAAAACCCTGCCCGTCGACGCCGCCATCATCGGCATCGTCGATCAGGTGCAAATTGGCTCCCACACGGTGTTTGACGCCGCCGCGTCCGGACGAAACTGAATTGCCGGGGCGTTAGCCGCCGCACTACTCTCTATTCAAGCGAGCAACCATCATGCAAGCGACTGAAACTGCCATTCGCCAGGTCGTCGAGGAGGTGCTGGCGCAATTGGGGCGCAGCCCGTTCGTGTCGGGCGCCGCGGTTCGCAATGGCGACCGGGGTGTCTTCAAAACCGTCGATCAGGCCGTTGCCGCCGCCAATGACGGTTTCCAGGAGCTGTCGCGGCGTGGCGTCGAAGACCGGCGGAAAATCATCGAATGCGTTCGCAAAATCACGCATGACCAGGCAGAAGAGCTCGGCCGACTCGAACTCGAAGAAACGAAAATCGGCCGGCTCGACCATAAAATCGAAAAACTCAAGATCGTCAAACTCGTGCCCGGCGTCGAATTCATTCGCACCGACGCGCTGTCGGGCGATCATGGCATTACGCTGACAGAGTACGCGCCGTTCGGCGTGATTGGCGCGATCACTCCCGTCACGCATTCACTGCCCACGCTGGCCGGGAACGTCGTCAGCATGATTGCCGGCGGCAACACGCTTGTCGTCAACGCGCACCCCGGCGGGGCACGCATCGCCGCCGAAGGCGTCCGCCGGTTCAATACGGCGATTCACGCCGCGACGGGCCTCGAAAACCTGATTACCATTGTCGAACAGCCAACGCTCGAGACGGCGGCCGAAATTTTCAATCATCGCGGCGTGCGGCTGTTGTGCGTGACGGGCGGGCCGGCAGTCGCACGGGCCGCGCTCGAAAGTCGCAAGCGGGCCATCGTGGCCGGCCCCGGCAACCCCCCCGTGGTCGTCGACGAAACCGCCGATCTCGAAAACGCCGCCCGCTCGATCGTTCGCGGCGCCGCGTATGACAACAATCTGCTGTGCATTGGCGAGAAGGAAGTGTTTGCCGTCGATGCGATTTTCCTGCAATTGCTCGATGCGATGAAACGCAATGGCGGTCATCAGTTGACCCCGCGCGAAGTCGACCAGCTCTCAGCGATTGCTTTTCAGCCGGGCAAAGACCACCCGGTTCTCAATCGCGATCTGATTGGCAAGGACGCGTCGGTGCTGGCCGCGATGATCGGTGTGCGCGTGCCCCCGCAAACACAATTGCTGTTTGGCGAAACCGACGAGTCAAACCCGTATGTCAGCGAAGAGCAGATGATGCCGTTCGTGCCGTTCGTGCGCTGCCGGAATTTCGAGCAGGGCGTGCAACTGGCGAAAAAGCACGAGCACAATTACCGGCACACGAGTCTGATTCACTCGCGCGACGTGCGGCATATGACGATCATGGGCCGTGAAATGGACACGACGCTGTTCATCAAGAACGGGCCCTGCATGGCCGGCCTGGGGCTGGGCGGCGAAGGCTTTCTGTCGTACAGCATCGCCACCCCCACGGGTGAAGGCGTTACCAGCCCGCTGACGTTCACCCGCCAGCGGCGCTGCACGCTCGTCGACGATCTGCGCGTGATTTGAAGCGTATTCACCCCTACCGATGGCAACTTTTGGAAGCGCGACCCATGCAAATTGCCCGCGTCGTCGGCAGAGCGACCTCGACGGTCAAACACCCGACTCTCGCCGGCCGCAAACTGCTGCTCGTGCAGCCGCTTGACGCCGCCGGTGCCGACGACGGCGAGCCGCAGCTCGCGATTGACGAACTTGGCGCCAGCCGCCGCGATCGCGTCATGCTCACCACCGACGGCGCCGAAGTTCGCAAAATGCTGGGTGCCGAAGACAGCCCGGTTCGCTGGGCCGTCATCGGAGTGATTGACCCCTGACACCGCAACCGCCCGGCCAGCCCGTGCCGATTTTGACAGAATTCCCGACCATGAGCCTCGTCCCCGGCGACATTGAGCAGATCGTGCAGCGCGTTCTTGAACGCCTGCGCGCGCCGGCAGGCAACCCGCCCGCACCGGCAGCGGCTGCCGTTACGCCGTTGGCGGCTGCGGCTCAACCCGCGCCGTGCGTCTTTACTGACGCCGTGGTCACGAGCGAAATGCTGGCCGAACGGCTCGCCGGGGCGCGGCAAATCCTGGTCGGCCCC
>JAJXXL010000567.1 GCA_021781115.1 Planctomycetota bacterium | reverse complement strand
ATCGTCGTATTCACGCTGGCCCGGTCGCCGCTGGTTCGCGAAACCAGGCGGAAATAGTTCGCTCCGCAGGTCTGTCGTGGCCGGGCGTTGCTGAACGGGTCGAAAGCGCTGGGATGCAAGCGGGAGCTGGCAAACCGTACTGGCCGCTGAACCCGATCGGGGCATTGCCGCCCGAAAGCCTGCCCGCATTCGGTACAGGATTCGCGAAGCCCACGCCGGAATGCACGGGCTGTTCAATTCAAAATCACCTCGACCTGATGCTCGTGCCGATCGTCCTGCAGGGAAATCGTGTTGTCTGGCTGTTGAACCCCATCGACTGTTACGCTTTTCACCGCGCCACCCGGTTTTTCTTGCACGATCTGCACATGAAAGAAAGTTTCTCGATACCGATAATGGAGTTTGAATGACGTCCAGTCTGCCGGCAGACAGGGCGTGAATCGGAGTTTATCGACCTCCAGGTGCAGCCCCAGAAACGATTCGACGAGGAGGCGGTACATCCAGCTTGCCGATCCGGTGTACCAGGTCCACCCGCCGCGCCCCGTGTGAGGCGCGATGGCATACACGTCGGCGGCAACGACATAGGGTTCGACTTTGTATGTCGCGAGCTGGGTGGGAGTGCTGGCATGGTTAACCGGGTTGATCATCGTGAACAGTTCCCAGGCACGGCGGTAATCGCCCAGCTCAGCAAAGGCCATGACGGTCCAGATGGCGGCATGCGTGTATTGGCCGCCGTTCTCGCGGACGCCGGGAACATAGCCTTTGATGTAGCCCGGATCCTGTGGCGACTTGTTGAACGGGGGGTCGAACAGTTGGATCAGTGCGTCTTTGCGACGTACGAGTCGCTGATCGACGGCATCCATCGCCCGGCGCGCCCGTTCGGGGTCTCCGGCGCCCGACAGCACGGCCCAGCTTTGCGCAATCGAATCGATCTGGCATTCTGAGTTCGCCGCCGCTCCGAGCGGGGCGCCGTCATCAAAATAGGCCCGCAGGTACCACGCGCCGTCCCACGCATGCCGTTCGATATTCTCCCGCAGACGACTGGCTTCGTCGTCGCATCGACTGGCAAAGACTTCGTCACCGCGCTGGCGCGCCATTTCGGAAAACTCCTTGAGGCATTGGCACAGGAAAAAGGCCAGCCAGGTACTTTCGCCCTGGCCTTTTTCGCCAACGAGGTTCATGCCGTCGTTCCAATCGCCGCAGCCGATCAGCGGCAGGCCATGGGCGCCGAATGACAGGCCCCGGGTTATAGCCCTGACGCAATGCTCATACAGCGTGGCGGATTCGGCCGAAGTTGCCGGGAGGTCATAGTATGCCTCTTCATTAGGTTGGAGCGGCCGTCCGTCAAGAAACGGCGTGACTTCATCGAGAATGCCCGTGTCGCCGGTGCCGCGGACATACCGGCAGGTAATGAGTGGCAGCCACAGGAAATCGTCTGAAAAATGCGTGCGGACCCCGCGGCCCAATGGCGGGTGCCACCAGTGCTGCACGTCGCCTTCGGGAAACTGTCGTTCCGCGCAGCGGAGCAGGTGCTCGCGAATCCGGTGGGGCTCAGTGTGCAACAGGGCGGCCACGTCCTGGAGCTGGTCTCGAAACCCGTAGGCTCCGCCCGATTGATAAAAGCCGGTCCGGGCCCAATACCGGCACGAAAGCGTCTGGTATAGCAGCCAGCCGTTGGCCAGGATGTTCACGGTCGGGTCGGGAGTTTCAACGTGAATCGCGCCGAGCGTCCGATTCCAGAACTTCCACACGTCTTCCAGTACGGTCTGTGCTGCCTGAGCACCGCGAAAGCGTTGAATCAGCTCGCGGACTTCGTTGACGCTGCGCCCCACTCCCAACGTGAATACGATTTCACGCTGGCGGCCGTCGGCCAGGTCAAACGCAGTTTGCAGGGCCGCGCAGGGATCAAAGCCCGCGCCGACCTTGCCCGACAGCCGGGTGCGCCCCATGGCCGCGGGCTTTACGGCCTCGCCATTGCGGCCAAGAAATTCGGCCCGGTCGCCGGTAACGCTCCGCGCGGCGTCGTTCACGTCAAGAAAAGCAATGCGATCGGAAAACTCGATGCTGTAGGGGTTGCGGGCCAGCAAGGCCCCACATTGCGAATCGACCTCAGTGACGACATGCATCAATCCGTGCGTTCGCAGTTCTCCCAGCACCAATTCACAATACGCAGTTGCTGAAAGTCTTCGCGGCCGCCCTGACTGGTTGCGGACTTTAAGTACTGCAAACTTGACCGGCGCGTCCATCGCGACATAAATCCACAATTCCGACGAAATCCCGTGTTCGGTGTATTCGAACACGCTATATCCGAACCCGTGCCGACAGACATAGGGCATGCCCCCCCGCGCGGGTCGCGGGCTGGGCGACCAGAACTGCCCGCTGTCTTCGTCGCGCAGATACAACGCTTCGCCGCTCACGTCGCGCACAGGGTCATTATACCAGGGAGTCACGCGAAACTCGTGGGCGTTTTCGCTCCAGGTATAGCTGCCGCCGCTTTCGGTGACGACGGTTCCGAATGTCGGGTTGGCGATCACATTCACCCAGGGGGCTGGTGTCACCTGGCCCGGCCCCATTCGGATGACGTACTCGCGCCCGTCGGCAGTAAACCCCCCCAGCCCGTTAAAGAAGATCAGGTCGCGCCGTGGTGGCTCTCGGTTGGGCAGGTAATCCAGGCGCCGCGGCTCGGGAATCAATTCGGGAACTTTCAAGTCGGGCGCGATTCGCCGCTCGAGCTGGTCGGCCAGTGTTCCGTCGGTATCGACGATGACCGCCCGCGCGACAGTTTGCAGCAGAATGCGGTCTTCGTCAGACATCTGCTCGGCCCGCAGAACGAATATTCCGCCGGAATGATCCAGCGATTGGGCTTCCGCCCCGGCAGAGATTAGCCCGATGATCAGATCCTGAATGATCTGCCGATAGCCTTCCTGGCCCTCATTCCAGATCACCAGATCGACCCACAGCCCCTTAAGCCGCCAGAACGCGTGCGCCTGAACGAGCTGCCGTACGATGTCAATTCGCTCGGCGTCGCCTATGCGCAGGAGCACGATGGGCAAATCGCCCGATATGCCATGCCTCCACAGCCAGGATTGCCCGCGCTGGTTCTTCTTCAAAATCGCTGGGGTCGCGCGACGCGCCGCATTGGCATAGACGATGGAACTGGCAATCCGTCCAAAAAGCTGGGCGTCGCCTTCGCTCGCATTCAACTGGCGCAGCACGACCTGCCCGTGCGTCCAAGCCATGTCAAACACGCGATCAGCCAGCCGCCGATCGCGGTATTTGTCAATCAGCCCGAGAGCCGAATCACGCGTTTCGGCAATGCCGGTGACAAGATCCACAACCGCGGTTTCATCGGGCATCAGCGTGAGTTGCAAGCGAATCGCCACGATCGGATCCAATACCGAACCCTGGCTGTTCGAGAGTTCGTCCAACTGGCGCATCGCTTCAGGGGCCGCCACTGTGCGGCAGCGTCCGATGAATTTCAATCGATCTGTTTCATAAGATGTACCGCCCGTCGCCGCCCCGCAGACGGCCATCAGGTGCAGCATCCACGGATGGTGCTCCTGATGCGACCGCGGACGTCGCGTACAGAGAATGGCCTGCCGCGAATCGACAATTTCCGTTTCGACGAACAGATTGGAAAATGCAGGGTGCGCGGCATCAGAAGCGGGCGCCGCGAGCACGACTTCGGCGTAGCTTGTTAATTCGATCGTCCGCGCGGTCCTCGAACGATTCGTAAACGTGCTTCGCCGGATTTCGATGTCATCTTCAGGCGAAACGGCGATCTCGGTATGAATCTTGATGTCATTGTCGCGCCGCCGGAACTCGGCCCGCGCCTGCGAAAATATCGCTTCATACTTTTTTGGCGCCCGCCGGGTTGGCTGATAAGTGGTTGACCAGAGATCGCCGCTATGCACATCGCGAACGTAACAGAACGCGCCGGCGTTGTCTCGCGTGGCGTCTTCGCGCCACCGCGTCATCGCCAGGTTCTTCCACATGCTGTAGCCTCCGCCGGCATTTGTCACCATGACATGGTAGCGGCCGTTCGACAGCAGATGCACTTCAGGCGTCGGGGTGTGAGGCGTCTTGAACACCCGAATCAGACTTTGCTGGTCGTCGTCGGCGTTCCGTGCGCCAGACACCTCGGTCGAATGCGGGAAAAACGCCGCAATCTTCGGAATTCGCTCTTGCAGCAACAGTACGGTTGCCCGGAACAGCGGGTTCAAGTCGAACCGCTTTTGCATGGGCTTGTCGAGCAGCAGGTAAGCCAGTGAAAGAAAACACATACCCTGATGATGGGCCATAAAACAGCGGACGATCGCATGGGACTGGCCGGGCGCCAGGCGTGAGCGCGTATAATCAATGGCGTCATAAAACCCGTATTGCCCGGCAAAGCCTTTGTCATCCATCAGTTGCAAGTTGGCGCAGGCGCGATTGGGGGCCACCATTAACGCCAGCGCAGTGGCATAGGGCGCAATCACGAGGTCGTCCACGAGCCCCCGTTTGAACCCCAGGCCGGGGACACCAAACGCTCGATACTGATAGTTCCGGTGCGCATCGGTCAGGTTGTACGCCGATTCGGAGACCCCCCAGGGAATTCCCCGCTGTCGCCCGTACTCAATCTGCCGCGCCACGACGGCTTCGTAAGTCTGATCGAGCACGGTGTCGCTGTAGGTCGGCATCACCAGCAGCGGCATCAGGTATTCGAACATCGACCCGCTCCAGGAAAGCAGCGCCTGTCGTCCATTCGACGTTGTCAGCAGCCGCCCCAGCGCAAACCAGTGCTCCTGCTCCAATTGTCCCTGGGCAATTCCCACAAAGCTTGCGAGCCGCGACTCTGACGCCAGCAGATCGTAAAAACTTGCATCCCGGCGCCGCTCGCTGACGTTGTAACCGATGGCCAGCAGCCGCCGCGGCTTGTCGTAGAGAAAGTCATACTCAACGTTGGCCAGTTCGTCGCATTGCAACGCAAGACGTTCAACGGCAAACATCCGCTCGCCGGCTCGCTGGCACGACTGAAGGATTAACGCATGTAATGCAACCAACCATGTCTGAATCTCAGATTCATCGTCGCCCGCATTGCTCGAATGCTCAAGGATGACAGCGTCGAGAACATGTAGATGACGCTCGAGGCCCGCCACGTCGCGAAGTGACAACGTCGCTGCGAAATTGTCGAAGACTTGTCGCAGTTCGCCGAACCGCGGCAGGTGCTCGGGGGGGCCGGTTTGCCATAACTGCGCCGGAGCCGCCGGATGTTCCAGCCACGGTGCAATGAACAACAGGTCAGTCAGTTGATCCCGACACTGCCGTTCGAGATCCCGCAGCCAGATGGTCACCTCCGATTCGCCGTCGTCAGATGGGCTGAACGGGAAATCGACCAATGCAGTCTGGATTTGTTGCAGCAGATCTCTCGTTCCCGCAAGCGTGCCGGCCGAATCGCCCGGCGGGGCGCGCCAAGTCAGCAATTCGATCACTTTCGCAGATGCGGCCAGTTCAGGACTGGTCAGCTTTGCGGACGGGTTGGGTTTCGCCGCCTTCGCGAGGATTTGCTGCATTACAATCAACGAATCCCACAGCCGTGTCGAAACGAGCGGCTGCCGGGGCAGTTCGAGCAGCCCGCACCGCAGGATGAGCAGGTTACCCACGAGATTTCCGCTGTCGACCGAAGAGACATACCACGGGGCTAGGGGCTGCAGGGTGCGCGTGTCGTACCAATTCAGAAAATGGCCGTGAAATCGTTCGAGTTGGGCCAGCGTGTGCAACGTGTTGCCGGTCTGTTCGATGAACCGGCCCGCCGAAATGTAACTGAAGTCATAGGCCGCCAAGGTAGACAACAGCGACATGCCGATATTCGTGGGCGAAGTGCGATGCGCAATCGCTGCCGCGGGCGCCTCCTGATAATTGTCGGGGGGCAGCCAATGGTCTTCGGGGCCGACGAACTTGTCGAAAAAGCGCCATGTTGTCCGCGCGATTCGATGCAGAAACAGCATTTGCGGAGGCGACAGGCGCGCTTCCTTCGACGGAGCTGGCCAACTGATTCTCCACGCGACAAGCGGCGCCAACAGCCACGCCGCCAGGAAAGGCGCCGCAACCGGCAAATCCTCGGGATGCCCTGTCGCAATGCCCAGTGCGGCAATTGCCGCGACGGCCGGCGCAACCCACATCGTCTGAACGGCCCGCGCAAGCCCACTGCATCCGTCACGCTCGGTGTCGCTGGCGGTCTTCCATTCGAGCATGCGCTTGTGAGTCAGCAGCATCCGTACCCCGGTTCGCAGAATGGCGTCGAGGCTCATATACGCTTCATAGGGGAGAAACCTGATTCTCAT
>JAJXXL010000213.1 GCA_021781115.1 Planctomycetota bacterium | reverse complement strand
CGACCTGGGCCGGTTACGGCAAGTGGTCGTGAACCTGGTGGGTAATGCGATCAAGTTCACTGACGCTGGCGAGGTTGTGCTCGACGTGGCCCGCGCGGCGCCGACGGCCGCAGGCCCACCGCCCGCTGATGGCGAGGTCGAGTTGCATTTTTCGGTGTCAGACACCGGCATTGGCATTGCGCCGGAAAAGCACGCCGCAATTTTCGAAGCCTTCGAACAGGCCGACAGTTCGACGACGCGGCGATTCGGGGGCACGGGGCTGGGGCTGGCGATTTCGTCGCGGCTGGTCGAACTGATGGGCGGGCGGATTCGCGTCGACAGCCACTTGGGCCACGGCAGCACGTTTCATTTCACGATCCGGCTCAAAACGGCCGACGAAGCGCGTGCCGCCCAAGGCGACGCGCCGCCATCGCTTGTCGGCCTGCGGGTGCTGATTGTCGATGACAACGCCACCAACCGCCGCATTCTCCTGGAAATGCTGACAAACTGGCAGATGCAGCCGCGGGCCGTGAGCGGGGCCCGCGAGGCGCTGGCCCTGCTGCGCAAGGAAGAGCGGGCGGGGCAGCCGTTTCAACTTGTGCTGACCGACGCCAGCATGCCCGACGTCGACGGCTTCAGCCTGGCCTGCCAGATCAAGCACGACCCCACGTTTTCGAGCGTGGTGATCATGATGCTCACCTCGGGCGACCGGTGTGGCGACCACGCCCGCAGCGAGGAGCTGGGCATTGCCGCGTTTCTGATGAAGCCGATCAAGCAATCGGAACTGTTCGACGCGATTGCCGGGGCGCTGGACCATTGCAAACTGTCGGCGGCGCCAGTGGTCGGGGGCGGGGCTGCGTGCGGCCTGGCGCTCGGGCCGCTGCGCGTGCTGCTCGCCGAAGACAGCCTCGTCAACCAGAAACTCGCGATCGGCCTGCTGCAGAAATGGGGGCTGGAAGTCGAGGTCGCCAACAATGGGCGGGAAGCGCTGGCGGCGCTCGAGATCCAACCATTCGACCTGGTGCTTATGGACGTGCAGATGCCGGAAATGGATGGCTTCGAAGCCGCAGCCGCCATTCGCCAACGGGAAACACCCGCCGGGCGGCGGACGCCGATCATTGCCATGACCGCCCACGCCATGCCGGGCGACCGCGAACGCTGCCTGGCCGCCGGCATGGACGACTACATCGCCAAGCCGATCCGGGCGGGCGAATTGCAGGCGGCCATTGGCCGGCGTTGCCTGCCTGCGGCGCAGCGGCCGGCAGCAACGGCGCCGACGGCCATACCGGCCTCGGCGGCGTGGGGTGCGGCGCTGGCTGCGGTGCAGGGCGACGTCGAACTGCTCCGCGACGTCGCTGCCGCATTTTTGCAGGAAGGGCCGGTGGTCCTGCAGCAATTGCAGGCTGCCGTCGCTGCGGCCGATGCCACCACCGCTTGCCGCGCGGCCCACATGCTCAAAAGTTCGCTGCGGTTGTTTGGTGCGGCGACAGCGGCAGACCAGGCCGGGCAGGTCGAAGCTGCCGCCCGCTGCGGCGAACTGGCGGGGGTCGAGCCGGCGATCGACGGATTAGGGGAGGAACTTTTGCGGCTGACGCGCGAACTCGAAACGGCGCTGGAAACGGGAAAATCGGCGGACTGTAGACACGAACCCCTGGTGCGGCAACAATAAATGCGGTGCGGCTGGGCGCGTGGGGGGTCTGTCTCGGCGCCGGCCTCAGCTTGCGACAGGCGTTGCGGGCGAGCGCGGGTCACGGGACCGGTACGATGCACATCGAATCGCGGTGAAATTCAGCGTGGCGTAGGATTCGGCTTTGTTCAGCCATCAGGCGGATGAGGAACCTGACCATGACGACGATCCTGGTAGTCGACGATTGGGCTGTCGATCGCCGCCTTGCCGGCGGCTTGCTGGAAAAAGATGGGCAACGCAAGGTCATTTATGCGTCTGACGGCAAAGAGGCACTTCAAGAGCTCGAGCTGCACCTGCCCGACCTGGTGCTGACCGACCTGATGATGCCCAATCTGAACGGGCTCGAGCTGGTCGAAGCCGTCAAGAAGGAGTTCCCGCTGATTCCAGTCATTCTGATGACAGCCCAGGGCAGCGAGGAAATCGCCGTGCAGGCGTTGCAGCGCGGGGCGGCGAGCTATGTGCCCAAACGCCGGTTGCCCCAGGATCTGTTGCGAATCGTCGACCATGTCCTGAGCGCTGCGCAGGAAGACCGGTTCGCTTCGCGTGTGATGAACCGCATGACTCGTAACGAGGCCGAATTCGTGCTCGAAAACGACCCGGCCCTGGTGTCGTCGCTGGCACGGTACCTGCAGCAGGAAATTCGGGGCATGCGGCTGATTGACGATTCTGACCGGCTGCGGGTGTGCCTGGCGCTCGAAGAGGCGCTGGTTAACGCCTGTTTCCACGGCAACCTCGAGGTCAACTCCGAACTGAAAGACGCCGACCCCGACGCCTTCTACCGGCTGGCCGCCCAGCGAGCCCATGAGTCGCCCTGGTGCGACCGCCGGGTCTACGTCACGGCGCGGTGCACGCGGTCGGCGGTGGCCTTTACCGTGCGCGACGATGGCCCGGGGTTCGACATTTCGCAAGTGCCCGACCCGACCGACCCGGCCAACCTTGACCGCCCGCACGGCCGTGGCCTGTTGCTGATGCGCACGTTCATGGACGAAGTCCGCTTCAACCCGGCGGGGAACGAAGTCACCCTGGTCAAGGAGTGCGTCCGCGAGGCATAATGCCGGCCCCTCCCGGCTCGGCTGGCCGCCCGTCGCCGCCAGCGATTAATGAGGATCATGCCGACGGCCATCGGGTTTGAACCATGCCGACATCGAACTCCACCGGCCGCCCGTTCGATTTCGGCATGCATACGGTTTCAGAAATGCGGCCTGCCCGGCCGCCCACTGCCACTCACCGAGGATTTTCGCCATGACTGCTGTTTCTCGCCGCGACTTTCTGAAGCAGACGACCTTGGCCGCCGTGGCCGCCGGCATCGGCGCGGCAGGTTCGGCCGCCGCCGAAAAACCGGGGTTTGAGATCTCGCTGGCCCAATGGTCGCTGCACCGGGCGCTGTTCGGCAAGCAGCTCGACAACCTCGATTTTGCGGCTGCGGCGCTGCATGATTACGGTATCGACGCGGTCGAGTACGTCAACCAGTTCTTCAAAGACAAGGCACAGGATCTGAAATACCTGGGTGAAATGAAGCGCCGCGCCGCCGACCTGGGGGTGAAAAGCGTGCTGATCATGATTGACGGCGAGGGCGCCCTGGGCGACGCTGATGAACAGAAACGCACCCAGGCAGTCGAGAACCATTACCGGTGGGTCGAAGCGGCGAAATTTCTGGGCTGCCACGCGATTCGCGTCAACGCGGCCAGTGGCGGATCGCGCGATGAGCAGTTGGCCCGCGCCGCCGACGGCCTGGGGCGGCTGACCGAGTTCGGCGAAAAGCACGACATCAGCGTGATCGTCGAAAACCACGGCGGCCTGTCGTCGAACGGGCAATGGCTGGCGGCCGTGATTCAGCGGGTGAACCGCAAGCGATGCGGCACCTTGCCCGATTTCGGCAATTTCAACTTGGGCGACGGCAAACAGTACGACCGCTATCAGGGGGTGGCCGAGCTCATGCCGTTTGCCAAGGCGGTGAGCGCAAAATCGCATGATTTCGACGAGGCTGGCAATGAAACTCACACCGATTACCGCCGGATGATGAAAATCGTGCTCGATGCCGGCTACCACGGCCGCGTCGGCATCGAATACGAGGGCAGCAAGCTCAGCGAGCCTGATGGCATTCGGGCCACCAAGAAACTGCTCGAAAAAGTCCGCGCTGAGCTCGTGGGCTGATCGGCAGGAGGCATCGTGGCCATTCGCGGCAATCATTACGACGCAGCGTTCGAAGCCTATCTGCGGGCTCGCAAGACCCCCTACGTGGCGGTCGATGAGCAGCGGCGGGCGCTGCTCGAAGACGCGTCGTTGAAGTCAATGGACTTCATCGTCTATTCCCGCCATCCGAAAAACCTGCTGGTCGACGTCAAGGGCCGCCGCTACCCTTCAGGCGACGCCGAGCACGGCCACCGTTTTGAAAACTGGGCGACCGCGGAAGACATTCCCAGCCTGCTCACGTGGGAGCGAGTTTTTGGCGAAGGCTTTCGGGCGGTGCTCGTTTTTGCGTATCATGTCGTGAGTGCCCCGGCGCTTCGTGATTTTGAGGAGCTGTTTCAGTTTCGCGAACGCACGTATGCGTTTTTCGGCGTGTGGGTCAATGATTACCAGACTGCCATGCAAACCCGGTCTGCCAGTTGGCAGACCGTTGCCGTGCCCAGCGATTCGTTTCGCGAGATGCGATTTCCAATCGCCCGATTTTTGACCGACGCCCCGCCGTGAGGCGCCACCCGACCAGGACTTGTCGATGCCTACCGCACGCACCCTTTTCAACTTCGCCACCACTCTCGCGGCCCTGTCTGCCGGGCGGCTGCTGGCCGAAGGCCCCGCCCGTGAAATCAAAGGCACCGTTTCCAGCGGCAATTATTTCGTGTGGGAACTTCTGGCCGTGCTTGTGCTGTTCGGCCTGGCTCTGTACGCCGTGGGGCGTTCCAGCCGCCGTCAGTAAACCGTACGGCGGCCGCTGGCCTGTCTGATTTCCCGCCCGCCGCGCCGCCCCGAGCACCCTGAGCGTGTTTCCTGCCGATGTCTGCCAGTCCGCCACGCGTCGCGATTACGGGCATCGGAATGGCGTCGCCGCTGGGAACCGGCCGCGAGGTAACCTGGCAGGCGCTGTGCGCGGGCGCGAGCGCCACGCGCTGGCTGCCCAATCTGGCGACAGGCGCCGCCGTCTACGGCGGGCCGCGCGACCGGGCCGCCGGCGCACCTGCGGTGTTGCCCGTTGACCGCGCTGCGGAGGAACTCGACCCAGTGGTCCAATTGGCGCTGGCCGCGGCCGCCGAGGCGGTCGGCGATGCGCGGCTGACCGGCTCGGCGATTGAACGTCGCCGACTGGGGTGCGTCATCGGGGCCAGCAAGGGAGGGTTGCGGATATTTGCCCGGTTGTACGCCGAGCGCCGCGGTGTGGCGCCTGCCGGGGCTGCCGAGCAATGGAATCAGCTCTATCCGTCATCGTGCGCCGCAGCAGTTGCTGCGGCGCACGACGCGCAGGGCGCCGCGCTCTGCCCGGTGGCGGCATGCGCGACTGGCCTCGTCAGCATCGCCCGCGGGGCCGACCTGATTCAGTCGGGTCAGTGCGACGCGGTGCTGGCCGGCAGCAGCGACGCCTCGTTGCTGCCGGTGCTGCTGGCTTCGTACCGCCGGCTGGGGGTGCTGGCCCGCGGCTTCGACGACCCTGCCACCGGCTGCCGCCCTTTTGACCGACGCCGCAACGGCTTTCTTGTGGGCGAAGGCGCCGCGGTGCTGGTACTCGAACGGCTTGAGCACGCGCAACACCGCGGTGCGGCGATCTACGCTGAATGGCTGGGCGGGGCGGCCGCTGCCGACTCGGCACATCTGACCCGCATGCCGCTTGAACCTGATAGCCTGGCGTGGGTGATTCGCGCGGCGCTCGCTGCGGCACGGGTTGCGCCCGAAGAAATTGACTATGTGAACCTGCATGGAACCGCAACCCGGCAAAACGACGCCGGTGAAACCTGGGCGGTCAAGGCGGCGCTCGGCGCAGCGGCGCGGCGTGTTTGCTGCTCGACGCTCAAGGGGGCAATCGGCCACCTCCTGGGGGCGGCGGGCAGCATGGAACTCGCCGCCACGCTGCTGGCGCTGCGCGACGGCGTCGTGCCCCCCACCGTCAATCTTGACGAACCCGACCCGGCCTGCGACCTCGATTATACCCCCCGCACCGCCCGCCATCGTCCGCTGGGCACGGCCTTGAAGATATCCCTGGGGTTCGGCGGGCACATGGCGGCGGCTGTCGTACGGCGGCTGCCGTGATGCGCCGCTCGACTGCGTCAGAACAACGTCCCGGTCACGAATCCATCACCGCTCGCCACCTGCACGGCCATGCCCACGGCGTTATACCCCCGGCGGACGTAGGCCAGCGCCAACCCGCGCCCGTCGTCGGGCGCAACCGCGGCCGAAGTGATGCGGCCCACAACGCGGGGGTGCGCTTCATTGGTCGAAACATCGGCGCCGGCGGCGGGCAGCGGGCCCGCGGGCAGCCGCACGCCGCGAAGTTCCTGGTTGACGTGCCCCAAGGCGTCGATTCGCGCGATGGGCTCCTGCCCCAGGTAGCAGCCCTTACTGAAACTGACTGCCTGCGCAGTGCGGCCTGCCTCCTGCACGAGGTTGTCGGGGGTGATGTCGCGCCCGAACAGCGGCATGCGGGCGGCGATGCGCAGTGGTTCAAACGCCAGCACACCGGCCGGATGCGCGCCGCATTTCACCAACTGGTCCCACAGCAGGCCCAGGCTGGGCCGGGGCGCCACGACGGCGTAACAGTTTTCACCAGGAAATAAATGCCGCCGCACGCTGACCGGCGCGCCGCCGGGAGCCGCATACGCGCGATGTTGCAGGGGCCCCAGGCCGTTGGCCGACAGCCCCGCCTCGGCCAGCACCTGGGCCGCGTGCGGGCCGCAAACCAGCAATTCGCCCCAGCCAGGCGTGCGGTCGTGAAACTCGACATCCTCGGTGATCTGGTATTTTGAAAAATGGGCGACGAGGCCGGGCCCGCTGCCAGGAGTCGATTCGGCCCACAGCGCCTGTTCGCCGGCAAACACGAAAATCTGCCCCAGCACCTTACCCTGCACGTTGGCCACAAACGCCTCGCAGCCCGAGCCCGCCGCCAGCCCGCGAACGTCGTTGGTGCAGAAATTGTGCAGGAATTTTGCGCGGTCGCGACCGGTCAGTTCAAGCTGCGCCCGATCGCTCGCGTCGAACAGGGCCGCCCCGGTGCAAGCCGCAATGTATTCGCCCCGCACGTCGCCGAAATGCCGGGGCAGCGCTGCGGGGCAGCCATCGTCAGACACGGCGCCGGCCCGCGCCTGGGCCGCGGCCAGTGAATCCTGAACGGACACGATTCAGCCCCCCTGCAAACATGGCCCGAGATGAATTAACTAACGTTTCCGCGGCGTGATGTTCAGATCGTCGAGGCCCAGCGTTCCTGTGGCCCCGTTCAGACCAACGTGCATGATCGCCTCGCGGGCCCGAGGCGGCACATACAGTACCTTGTTAATTTTTCGCCAATTGAACGACCCCTGCCAGGGGCCGATCGATTCCTGATCGATGGGCAAACGGTCGGCGTCGTAAAACTGAATCACGAAACCAGCCTGCGCAAACTGTTGCGGGCCGTTTTTGACGTCAACGCCGCGCACCTGCAACGTGACGCGCAGGCTGCTGACCTGCGAACCGTCGACGGCCATGCCCTGAATGATTTGCGAACCGCGGCCCGGCTCATGGTTTTCGAAGCTGATATAGGCTTTGCCTTCGGGCGCAGCTTTCGTCACGACCGTCACCTGCCGCTGGTAATGATACCCCGGCAAGAGCCCGTTCTGATCGGGGGGCAGTTCGAACCCGCCGTTGAAGATTTGGGGGTTGGCCGGGTCGGGCCGTTTCTCGCGGTTTTCCTCAGCCTGGCCGGTCATGGGGACAAACAGCGCCGGCAGCAGCTTCGTGCGCTGCAACTGGCCCTGTTGCTTGACGAACAGGTAAAACACCTGCTTGTACCGCTCGCCCAGGGGAATCAGGATCCGCCCCCCCTCCTTGAGCTGGTCGACCAGCGGCTGGGGCACGTCTTCGGGCGAACAGGTGACGATGATCTTGTCGAACGGGGCCTTGTCGGGCCAGCCCTTGAACCCGTCGCCCACGCGGCAATGGACGTTGCTGTACCCCAGGTCGCGCAGCCGGCGCGAGGCGGCTTCGCCCAGCGGCTGGACAATTTCAATTGTGTACACTTCCTGCACAATGCCCGAGAGCACCGCCGCCTGGTACCCGCTGCCCGTGCCGATTTCCAGCACGCGGTCGGTCGGTTGCGGGTCGAGCGTTTCGGTCATGTACGCCACGATGAACGGCGGAGAAATCGTCTGCTTGTAGCCGATCGGCAGCGCCTGGTCAAAATAGGCACTGTCACGCAGTTCGGCATCGACGAACATGTGTCGCGGCACCTGCCGCATCGACTTGAGCACCGCCTCGCTCTTGACCCCTTCGCGGGCGATTTCGCCCTCGACCATTTTCTGCCGGGCCGCAGCGTATTTGGCCGCCTCCTGGGCGCTGGCCATGTTTACAGCCAGCACGGCCCAGGCACTTGCCACCCACAGCCAGCAGTTGGGGGGTGGCGCGCGCCGCGCACCCCGACGGCCGCCGCTGGCCGGCGCATGGCCGCAGCGCTCAAACCAAAGTCGCGGCCGGCAATGCATCAGCCTGTCAGGTTTCAATCGTCGCGACTCCTTTCGGCGGTGCGTTACGCACGGGGTAAATGCGGCGGGCCCGGGGGGTGTCTGGCCGGCGCGGAAATTTGCACCTCAGGCGAATGCGGTCACGCCGGGCGTCGCCACGGGCGGGACCGGCAGCGGCCCCCATTCGTATTTTGACGGGCCGAGTTGTTCGTGCGAATTCATCGCCTGTTCCCAGGTGATCGTCTTGCCGGTGTACGCCGACATGCGCCCCAGAATGGCCAGCATCGAGCTGGTGGCCATGTACCGCCCGTTGTTGATCGGCTTGCCCGAGCGAATGGCGGCGTACATTTCATTATGCTCGGTCTGGTACATATCGCCCTTGGGGCCGGCATATTTCCAGTTCACCGCGCCGGTGATCTTGTGCTCCATCACGTGGCACACGCCCTTCGTTCCCAGGATGTGATCAGAAACGTCAATGGAACAGCCGTCTTGCTGGCGGCAGGAGGCGAACCCCTTGACATTGTTGGCATATTCGTAGACCACGCTGAAATGATCGTAAATGTGGCCGTATTCGGTGCCGGTGCGCACCTGCCGCCCGCCAATGCCGGTGGCCTGCAGCGGCGGGACGTCGTGCATGGCCCAAGCCATCTTGTCGAGGCTGTGTACATGCTGCTCGGTGTTGAAGTCGCCCGAGAGCCAGGTGAAGTACAGCCAGTTGCGGAGCTGCCACTCCATGTCGCTCCATTCGGGCTGGCGGGGGTGCTTCCACAACCCTTGCGTATTGTAGCTGCATTGCACGGCCACAATATCGCCGATCGCCCCGTCGTGCACGCGCTGCATCGTTTCGCGCTTGGCAAAGTCGTACCGCCAGCACAACCCCGAAACGACGGACAACCCCTTTTTCTGAGCTTCTTCAGACGATTTGAGCACCGATTGCACGCCAGGGGCGTCGACCGCCACCGGCTTTTCTGCGAACACGTGCTTGCCCGCCGCAATTGCCGCCGCCAGGTGGGCAGGACGGAAGTGCGGGGGGGTCGTCAGCAGCACGACGTCGACCCCGCTTTCGAGCACCTGCTTGTAGGCGTCAAAGCCGACGAACTGGCGATCGGTGCCGACGTTGACCCGGTCGCTCACCCCCGACTGCTTCAGATTTGCCAGGCTCTTTTGCAGGTGGTCGGCAAAGACGTCGCCCATGGCCACCAGCATCGTTTGCGGATCTGCCGACAGCGCTTGCGCCGCGGCCCCGGTGCCCCGCCCCCCGCAGCCAATCAGCCCCACTTTGAGGATGTCGCTCCCCGCCGCGTACAACCGGGGCGAACCGGAAAAATTCGCCGCCAGTGCGCCCGTGGCCAGTGCACCGGTCGCCAGGGTCGTCGTCGAGGACTTGAGAAAATCACGGCGCGAGGCAACCCGCGCTGAGAGATGGGCGTCGACCTGATCAGACATGCTTCAATATCTCCTGTGAGCGACGGCGGGATGCGTGCAAATCATGCCACGATGCTTTATGATACCACCGCGAGCCGTCTGCGGGCAATGTCTGCACAGTGGGCTCGCCGGCTTTGCCCGCATTCGAAATCGGGCCACTGCGATTCGAAACCCGGCCGGTCGCGCCGTCGCCGGTGCCGCCCGTTGAGCGACCGGCCCGTTCCACCTGAAAATGAAGGTGCTTGGCCCGCTGCGAAGCGCCCGGTGGCCAAGTCGAGCGCGGCGAGCCAGCAGCCAACCAGATTCCGTTCTGTGAGAGCCCAATCATGTCCGATCCGTTCACGCCACAGCGGCCGATCGCTCGTCGCACGTTTCTGCACGCCGCCGGTGTGGCTGCGGCGGTAGCCACGGCCGGCCGCCCTGACCAGGTGCTGGCCGCCGCGACGCCGCGTGGCCTCAAAAAGGCGGTCAAGCTGAGCATGGTTGCCGGGCCGGAGCCGCTCGTTGAGAAGTTCAAAATGCTCAAAGAGATCGGGTTCAACGGGATTGACGTCGATGTGGCCCACAAACCCGCCGAAGTCCAAAAGGCCCGCGACGAATCGGGGCTGGTGGTACACGGTGTGGTCGATTACATCCACTGGGCGCAGCCATTGTCGCACCCCGACCCGGCGGTGCGGGCCAAGGGACTGGAGGGGTTGCAGAATTGTCTGCGCGACGCGAAAGCGTATGGTGGCACGACGGTGCTGCTCGTCGTGGGCGTGGTCAACAAGACCATTTCCTACGCCGATGCCTACAAACGCACGCAGGAGGAAATTCGCAAGGCGCTGCCACTGGCCCAGGAACTTGAAGTCAAAATCGCGTTCGAGAACGTGTGGAACATGTTCCTGCTCAGCCCGCTCGAAATGGCCCGGTACATTGACGAATTCGAAAGCCCCTGGGTTGGTTCGTATTTTGACGTCGGCAATGTTGTCAACTACGGTTGGCCCGAACAGTGGATCCGCATTCTGGGCCAGCGCATCCTGAAAGTCGACATCAAGGAATACAGCCGCAAGATTCGCGATCAGAAAGGCCCGGGTGCCGGCTTCGGGGCCGAAATTGGCGAAGGCGACTGCGATTGGCCCGCCGTGCTCGCTGCCTTCGACGAGATCGGTTACAAGGGCTGGTGCACGGCCGAAGTCGCCGGGGGCGGCCGCGACCGGCTTGCCGAGGTCGCCCGCCGCATGGATAAAGTCCTCGAACTCGGTTGAACGCGCGACTGCGAGTTTGACGGCGGCACGCAAGGGCGCTCGCCTGGGCGCATTCGGGAACCGCGATCATGAACGACGGCGTGGTTTGGCATCGCATTCAGTTCGCGTTCACGATCACGTACCACTACCTCTTCCCCCAGCTCACGATGGGGCTGGCGCTGCTCATCGTCGCGTTCAAATTTGCAGGTCTGCGCCGCGGCGACGAACAGTACCATGAAGTCGCGCGGTTCTGGGGGCGGATGTTCGGCCTCAATTTCGGCATGGGCGTCGCCACCGGAATTCCGCTGGAATTCCAGTTCGGGGCCAACTGGGCCCGGTTTTCAAATTTTGCCGGCGAAGTCGTGGGGCAAACGTTGGCGCTCGAAGGCGTGTTCGCATTTTTTCTCGAATCGACTTTTCTGGGCCTGTTCCTGTTCGGTGAAAAGCGGCTCGGGCCGCGGGGGCACCTGGCCGCAGCCCTGGCGCTGTGCCTGGGGTCGTGGCTGTCGGGGTACTTTATCATCGTCGCCAACGCTTTCATGCAGCACCCCGCCGGCCACGAACTGGGGGCCGACGGCGTTCTGCATCTGGCCGATTTCGCGGCCTTCGTGGGCAACCCCTGGGCCGCCTGGCAGTACGCCCATACCATGACGGCCTCGGTCGTCACCGCGTCGTTCGTCGTTTGTGGGGCAGGGGCGTACTGGTTGCTCATGGGGCGCGACGCACCCCATGCCCTGATCTGCCTCCGCATGGGAATTCCCTTTGGCCTGCTGGCGACCGTGCTGGCGGCGTTTCCCACCGGCGACCGCCAGGGAAAACTCGTCGCCGACGACCAGCCAATCACGCTGGCGGCCATGGAAGGCCTGTTCGATGGTGGCCCATTCGCCGAGCTGGCCATCATTGGCCAGCCCGATGTCAAGCGTCGCAGCCTCGAAAACCCGGTCGTCGTGCCCGGGGCGCTCAGCTTTCTGGCCTACGGCACTTTCGGCAGCACCGTGCGGGGCCTGAACGACTATTCGCCCGAAGACTGGCCCGACAACATCGAACTGCTGTACTACGCCTACCATATCATGGTCGGCTTGGGGACTCTTTTCATCCTGGTCATGTCGGCTGCGGCGATTCTGTTGTGGCGGCAGCGGTTGCAGCAGTCGCGGGCCATGTTATGGGTATTGATGCTGGCGGTGCCGTTTCCCTACATCGCCAACACCGCCGGCTGGTGGACGGCCGAACTCGGGCGGCAACCGTGGGTCGTGTACGGCCTGTTGCGCACCGCAGACGCCGGCTCGCCCGCCGTGAACACCGGCAATGTTGTCTTTACCACGCTGGGGTTCGCGGGGCTGTATTTCCTGCTGGGAGTGTTGTTTCTGTCGCAGGTCGCCCGCGGCGTGGCCCGTGGCCCGACCGCCGCGCACTGACCGGCATATCGCCAATCTGTCGGCCTCTGGAATCCAATTCATGGAACCACTGTGGTACGGCATCGTGTTCGGAATGCTGGCGGTGTACGCCGTGCTCGACGGCTTCGATTTTGGCGCGGGCATTGTGCACATGTTCGTCGCCCGCACCGACACCGAACGCCGCACGGTGCTGGCAGCGATCGGCCCGGTGTGGGATGGCAACGAGGTGTGGCTGATTGCAGGCGGTGGCGTCCTGTTCATGGCGTTTCCGCGGGCCTATTCGGCATACCTCAGCGGTTTCTATCTGCCGCTGATGATTGTGCTGTGGCTGCTCATCTTGCGGGGCGTGGCCATTGAAATGCGCGGGCACCACGACAACCCGCTGTGGCGCGACTTCTGGGACGCGGTATTTTCGCTGTCATCGACCCTGCTCGCAGTCGTGCTGGGGGCTTCGCTGGGCAATGTCGTGCGGGGCGCGCCGCTGGGTGCACAGGGGTTTTTCGCCATGCCGCTGTTCACCGATTTTCGACCCGGCCCGCAACCAGGCGTGTTTGACTGGTACACTCTGCTCGTGGCGGGCTTCGTGCTGTGCCTGCTGACCGGGCATGGCGCGCTGTACCTGGTCTGGAAAACTTCGGGCCCCGTGCAGGAGCGCAGCCGTCGCTGCGCACGACACGCCTGGCGCAGCGCGATCCCTCTGTGGGGTTTGGCCACCGCCGCCACGCTCTGGTTGCGGCCGCAGATTTTCAACACCCTGTTCGCGGCGCCGTGGCGCGTCCTGTTTCTGGTTGTCATGCTGGCCAGCCTGTATGGCGTGTTTCACCACCTGGCCGGCCGCAGCGAACTGCGGGCGTTTTTGTCGTCATCAGTGTTCATACTGACGCTGTTCGCCTCGACGATGACCGGCAGTTACCCGGTGCTGCTGCGCTCGACGCTCGACCCCGCGCACCACCTCACCGCTGCCAATTGTTTGGCCCGGCAGGCGGGTTTGCAAGTCGCGCTTGCCTGGTGGTCTGCGGGCATCGCGCTGGCTGCGGCCTATTTCGCGTTCCTGTTTTACGCCATTCGCGGAAAGGTCATCGCCGACGACGACGGGCCGGGCTATTGAGTCGTCGGTCGCCCGGAGTGAATGCCCCAGACAATTGAAATCGCGGCTGCGGCCCGGTTACACTGGTGCTCGATATCTGGTCGTAGACGAACCCGGTGCACCCTAGAGGAGGACTTCACCTTGAGCCGCGATTTGCTTGCCGCACGGTTGGTTGTGTTCAGCCTGGCACTGGCCTGTGCCTCGTCTCTGGTTCAGCGGGCGAACGCCGATGTCAAACTGCCCAATATCTTTGGTAGTCATATGGTGTTGCAGCAGGGGCAGAAAGACCGGGTGTGGGGCGCTGCCGACCCGAACGAAGACGTGACCGTGTCCATCGCCGGACAAAGCAAATCGACCAAGGCGGGGGCCGATGGCAATTGGTCGGTCGTGCTCGATGCGCTGTCGGTTGGCGGGCCGCATACGTTAACTGTTCAAGGCAAGAACAAAGTCGTGTTCGACGACGTGCTTGTCGGAGAAGTCTGGATCTGCTCGGGGCAATCGAACATGCAATGGTCGGTATCGCAGGCCAACGACGGCGATCTCGAAACCCGTACTGCGAAATACCCCAGAATTCGCCTGATTTCTGTGCCCCAGGTTGGCACGCAGGAACCGCAAGTCAACTTCAACGGCCAGTGGGAGGTCTGTTCGCCTGACACTGTCGGCCAGTTTTCGGCCGTGGGGTACTTTTTTGGCCGGCAACTGTTTCAGACGCTTGATGTGCCGATCGGCCTGATTGACGACGCCTGGGGTGGCTCGGCGTGCGAAGCCTGGATTCGCCGTGATTTATTGGCTGCCGACGGCAAGTACAAGTCGCTGCTCGACAGTTGGACGAAGCGCGAACAGAACTACGACCACGACAAGGCCGAATTTGAAACAAAACTCGCCGCGTGGAAAGTCGCCGCCCAGCAAGCCAAGGCCGATGGCAAACAGCCTCCGCCCCCGCCCCAAAACCCCGACGGCGCCATGCGGGGTAATGCGCGGCCCGCCAACATCTATAATGGCGTGCTGAAGCCCACGATTGGCTTCGGCATTCGCGGCGTGGTCTGGTACCAGGGCGAATCGAACGCCGGTCGGGCATACCAGTACCGCGACCTGTTTCCGTTGATGATCAAGAGCTGGCGCGACGAATGGGCGATCGGCGATTTCTCGTTCTACTGGGTGCAACTGGCCGATTTCAAGGGCGAACGCCCTGAACCAGCCGAAAGCGATTGGGCTGAACTCCGCGAAGCCCAGACGATGACCATGGACAAGCTGCCTCGCACCGGCGAAGCGGTCATTATTGATGTTGGTGAAGGGAAGGACATTCACCCCCGCAACAAGCAGGATGTGGGCAAGCGGCTGGCCCGCTGGGCGCTCAACCGCGACTATGGCTTGCCGATCGCCTGTGAAAGCCCGCGTTACGCGTCGATGGAAACCCAGGGCCAGAAAATTGTACTGAAATTTTCACACGCCAAGGGGTTGCGCACTTTTGACGTCGGTGAACCGCGCGGCTTTGCCGTGGCCGCCGCGCCGAAACCGGGCGAGCAGCCGCAGTTCGTGTGGGCCAATGCCAAAATCGTGGGAAACGACCAGATCGAAGTCTGGTCAGACAAAGTTCCCGTACCAGCCGCTGTTCGCTATGCCTGGGCTGACAACCCTGTGTGCAACGTGTACAGCACCGACGGCTTGCCGCTGACCCCCTTCCGGACTGACGAATGGCCCGGCGTTACCGTCGGCAAATAACCCTCGCCGGAATGGTATCACGGCTTGGTATGGTGCGCCCGCTGAGTCGGCATGCCGAGGCCGTACGCCTTACAGGCAGGTTCACTCAAGCAATCTGCGCCACAACATCAGGTCATTCCAGCTTCCAGCCGTTGCGTCGATCGCGACTGTCGGTATTGCCGTGTCCAGGCGCAGCAGAGTCTGGGTGGCTTATTTGTGCGGCGATCCGCCGCTGGAGAGGGCATTTCGGCGACGATTGCGGGCCGATAAGCGTGCCTGCGTTCGGGGCGGTCGAATCGCGCACCACTTGGGGATGAGATTTCCCCAGTGCAGCGCGACGACGTGAGGCCGCGCGGGCAATTCCAACGGCTTAGAACCCGATCGGTTCGACCGGTTTGACGGGCTTGGCGGGTTTTGTCTTCGAACCGGGGGCGAGCTTTTCGGCGCGACGGATGTCGGGCAGGTTCATGGTGGCGGGGTTGGCGCCGACGGGAGTGCCGCCTTCGCCCAGGGTCAGGGCCTTCGAGCGGCGGCTGACCAGGAAGTCGGCGGCATCGACCGCTTTGCCGCGGTCGGGCAACTCATGGTCGAGCATGACCCGCCCGGCTTCAAACAACGGGCCGATCACCTGGCTTTCGCCCCATTGCCTGACCCATACATCGGCAAATCGCTGCGGTGTGGCGGGCGGCTTTTCGTTGTCGTGCAGAATGAAGCCGGCGAGTTCCTCGGCGTAGGCGTTTTGATGGTCCCACCAGACGACTTGATGTTGCGCGGGGTCGAGCAGCGGGCCTTGGGCGACAAGCAGCGTGGGGTTGGCCTTTTGCGGGCCGGTCTTAAGCGGCGGCGCAAACAGGCAGCGGTCGACGTAGACGGTCAGAGGGGCGGTGCTCGGCGCGGCGCGCGACTCGCCCGCGACAGTAAACAGGGCGTCGCCGCCCGAAAACGTCGATTGTTGCAGGTCGACCACGCCCGCGATTTGCGAATCGACGCCGCCCACGTCGAAATGGAAGATGTCATCGCGCGAAGCGGCGATGCTGTTGCGAAAGACGACGCAACCGCGGCGGAGATCGCCGTCGAAAATCACGCCCGACCCGCAGAGCAGGGTATTGCTGAACGCCGCATAACCCTGGTACTTGCCGGGAAACGGGCGTTTGGGCACCGCGCTTTCGGGCGTGCGTTTCCATTGAATCAGGCCCTTGTTGGTGGTGTTGCCCAGCAGGGGCCCCTGGATGCGGCATTCGCGCAGGGCCAAGTCGGCGTCTTCGGCGCGAATCATCCACTGCGGCAACGACTGCATTTCCGAAGCGGGCAGCGTAAACACCCCCTGGACAATTTCAAGGCCGCCCCGCCTGATCGTGAGGAACGCATCGTCCTTGCCGCCGCGCTGCCGGCCCTCGACGCGGGGCATTATCACGATGGGCGGCCCCGCCGCGGCGTGTTCGAACCGCAGGCGGATCCAGGAATCGGCAATCACGATCGGGCTGCATTTGTGCGTGCCCGAACCCGAAACCACGACGAGCGCACCGTCGGGAAACGTGCGGCCCCGCAGGGCCTTGCCCAGGTCATCTTTCGCCAGGTCGACATGAATCGTTGTCGAGGCCGGGCCGCTGGCAAACAGCCCCGGCGGAATTTGCGGGCGCCCGGCGAGGGCGGCGGCCGATTTCAGCGCGTCAATGTTGACCAGCGGCACGAGGTTCACGGCGCAGCCGGGCCAGGCGCCATCGGTGGCCTTGACGGCAGGCGCCTTGGCCTGCCCCTGCGGCACAAAGGTAATCAGCCGCAGCTTGGCCGCCTCGCCGATCGGTTCGCCCGGCCAGGGCTGCGGCTGAAACTGGGCCGCATCACCAGCGGGTTCGTCGGCGTCTTTATTCCACAGCGCTTGCCACTGTTTGAAGGTGGTGGCGGTCGAAAGTTTTTCGGAGGCAATCCACAGCAGCGACTTCCAGCCGCTGTACACGCTGCCTTTCGATTTCCAGGTCAACTGGCGGCCCACGGCGCCGCGGGCTTCGGCATGATTCCACCCGGCGAGTGCGACGAGGTTGGGTTGCGAGCTGCCGGCGGGCGCGCCCACGAGCGAGTCGATGACTGAGAACTGCGTCGGGGGGGGCTTCGCCGGGTCGCCGGCGATTTCGATAGCGGCCTGTTGCGAACAGACTGTGCAAGAACAGACGCACACCGACCGCGGCGCGCCGCCTTCGGCCGCGCCGCCCAAACGCAGGGCTGGGGCCATGCCGCTCGTCATCAGGCTTTCCCAAAGGACGAGGTCGCTGCTGGCGGCGTCGGCGGCAAGCGCCGTGAGTCGTTGGCCGCGAAACAAGCTGCGCGACACGAGAACCCGCGTCTGGTTGGCGGGGGTCCGCCCGCCGCGCGTCATGCGGCCGGCCACGGCCAGCGCGGCAAATTCGCCGTCGCCCCGGCCCTTGACCGAAAAGGAGCAGCGCTCGGCGAACAGATCGTCGGCGATGACGTTTAACATATTAAACCGGGGCGAGGCCGCAAATTCGGCGGCGTCGAGCGCGAAATGCACACGGCGCAATTCGAGCGCCGTGTGTTCGAGCCGCAAGCCGTCGGTCGCCGATTCGCCGGGGTGGGGCAGCAGTACGATCAGCGGCTGGGCCGCAGGGTCGGCCGGTTGAGACTGAATCACGAGCTGGGTGCGGCTGGAAAGGTGCGCGGGGTACAGCGCAAATGGGCCGCGACCTTTGAGCGTGATGATTGCCCCGGTGGCGGGCACGCGGTCGAGCGCGTCGTTCAGCGTGGTGCAATTGCCCTCGGCCCCTGGCTCGCCCCCGACCGTCAGCGCCACCAGGCCCGTCGGCGTGCGAGGTTCGGCCACCCACGCGGGCAGGAGCTTGGCTTCGAGCTGTTCGCGGCTGGTGGCCTCGCGTGGCGGCGCGGCGACGGGCGTTTGTGCCGCCGTGCCCGTTGCACCGTGCTGATCGGGCATGTCGGCCGCGGCACTGGGGTTGCGCGCAGAGAGCGAATCGGCCGCGGTGCCGGTTTCGCCCGGCTGCGCGGCAGGCGACTCGGCTACGGCGGGGTTTTCAGGGACGCTCGGCTGCGGTACGCCCGGTTGAGGCGCGGCGGGGTCAGGCTGCTGCGGCGCGGCCTGGGCGGCGAAGGGATTGGCGTTCGGCACCGGGCCGTCGACCGCCGCCGAATAGCTTTGCACGAGTTTCGCCAGCAGAAACGCCAACACGATCAGGCCCAGCCCCAGCAGGCCTTTTCGCAGGATCGTGTAGTCGATTGGGGCGGCGACTTCTTCGGACGTCGACGGCGCATCGCGAACGCTGGCTCTTGCCGCAGATTTGGCGGTGGGCGGCGTGTAGGGCAGCGCTTCGGCCGATTCGTCGAGGGCGGCCGGTTTTCGCGGGGCGGCTTTGGCGGGCGGCACATCGCTTGCGGCCGAAAACGAATCGTCGGTGGCGGGCTTGCGTCGCGGGCGCGGGGCCGCGTCGGGCTGGTCTTCGGGCGGCGCAGGGTCGTCGAGCGGGCGCAATTTGATGCTGCGGCCCGGCCGCAGTTGTTCGTGTGGCTCATCGGGGGGCAGCGCGTGCGGGGGGCCGCGGCGCGGCTCGGGAGCGGCCGGTTCGGGGGGCGCCGGTTGCCGTGCCGCCTGCGGGCTGGAAAACAGCTTGAACAGACCGGCAAACAACGAGGGCCCGCGGGGGGCTGTCGCCCGCGCATCGGGTGGGCGTTCGCGATCGGGCAGTTTTCGCGGAGCGTGCACGACGGGCGTCAGGTCGTCGTCGGTATCGGCGGTGGCGTCGGCTTCGGCGGCCAGTTCGGCCCGAATCATTTCGGAAACCGCGTCGTCACTGAAGTTGGTCGATTGCAGATCCTTGATGAATTCTGCCGCCGACTGGTACCGGCCCTGCGGCTTTTTCGCCATCAGCCGATTCAGGATCGCAATGACCGCTTCGGGGACGTCGGGGTTCTTGAGCCGCGGGTCGGGAATCGGCGCGTCGGCATGCGCCCGCAATTTATTGGTCAGGCTGCCATCGGGGTAGGGCGGGCTGCCTGTCAGCATGTGGTACCACGTACAGCCCAGCGAATACAGGTCGCTCCGCACGTCGGCGGCCTTGCTGTCGCGGGCCTGCTCGGGGGCCATGTAATCGACCGTGCCCACGGTCGTGCCGGCGCGGGTAATGCCCGTATCGGCGGCTTCGTCGAGTGAGCGGGCCAGGCCCAGGTCGGCCAGCTTGACGACGCCATCGCGGCGGAGCAACAGGTTGGCCGGCTTGATGTCGCGATGCACGAACCCGTTCGTGCTCGCATGATGCAGGGCTTTGGCGACTTGCGTGATAATTTCGACCGAACGTTTGACCGGAATCACGCCCCGTTTGTGGATGATGTTCGAAACATCGGTGCCGTCGATGAACTCGAGGGCGATGAAGTTGTACCCGTCGGCTTCGCCCGCTTCGTACACTGTGACGATATTATCGTGCTTGAGCGCGGCGGCGGCACGGGCTTCAGCGTGAAACCGGCGGACGAGGATCGGGTTCTGAGCCTTTTCCTGGGGCAGCAGTTTGAGCGCCACGTTGCGCTTGAGTTGCGAATCCATCGCCAGGTAAACCGTGCCCATGCCCCCTGACCCAATGCGGCGCTGGATCACGTATTTTCCGATTTTCGTCGGCGCCGGCGCACCGCCCGCCGCACTGTTCGACGGTGGCGGATTCGGTGGTGGTGAGGCCATGACGCACCTGGAGCGACGAAGAACAGCGCCTGAAAACGCGGGCGCTCCGTGACCCATGCGGGATTTGGATCGCGCAGAACACGCCGGCCCGTCATTCAGATTCGATCGACCGCCGCATTATAACCTGCCCCATGCGCGAGAGTCAAAACATTGTCGAAGGATTGAGGGATCGCGGCAGCCGAATTCAGGAAGGCGGCGGGGGCCGGACCCTGAACACCTGCCCGCCATTTTTCCGGCTCAATGATGGTGATGATGATCGTGTTCGTTACCCTCAGGGAATTTGAACCTGATTTCGGTGAATTTGCGCGTGCCGATGACCAGGTTTTCCAGCACCCCTTCAAATTCGGCGGCGCCCTTGAGTTTGTCGGTCTGGCCCGCGAATTCACTCGCCCCAGTGGGCGCCGAGCCGCCGACCGGCAAAAGCTGCACCAGGTCCAGTTCGGGCAGTTCGTCTTTCTTCTGCGGATTCTCTGACTTTTCCAGGCTGTCCAGGCTGAACGCCAACTCCAGCGAAACCTGGGTGGTCAAAACCGGCTCGGCTGCCTGGCCATCGAGCACGTACGCCGTCAGTTTGCCCGCATCGGAATCGAGAACCAGCTCGAGGTGGGCGAAGTCGTCGCCAATGGCCAGCAAGGTTCCGCCGTGCGGGCCGTGTTCGGCATGTTCATGGTGCGCGTCATGATCGTGTTCGTCTGAGGCAGGAGCGGCGGCGTGCCCGTCAGACATTGCCGCGGGAGTCGCGGCGCCCCCCGGCGGAACCGCTTTCCTACAGCCAGCGAGCGCCAGCACGCCAAGGCAGACCGCGCAGGTCGATCCGAATACGGTGCGGCGGATCGTCGAGAATTGACAGGGCATAGCGTCGATACTCCGAAACAGGAATGATTCGAGGTCGGGGTTGATGCGGGCTGACCCCTCGGCCTGGGCCGCAAACGACGCCGCCGGGCGGGCGCGGCGGCAAGGCGGCACGATCATAACGCGGGGCCGGGCGGGTCGCCAGTTGTTTTGCTGCCGCCGACTCGCCAAGATTGCGTGACGGCGCAGGCGAACGTGACCGCGCAGGCGAAACGGATCGCGTGGGTGGCGTGCGTCAATGCAAACAGGCTGAGCAGTCTGCTCAGCCTGATCGCTGTTGTAGCTGTCGACCGGGGCGCTTGCCCGGTGAGCGCCAGTTACTTCTTCGCGGCGCCGGTCTTGGCCTTGGGCGATTTCTTGGCGCCGGCTTTCGCCTTGGTCGACTTGGTCGCCGACTTCGCACTCGATTTCGCCGCAGTCTTGGTGGCCTTTTCGCCCTTGCCTTTGGTTGTCGCCATATCCGTTGGCTCCTGTCGCAACATGTCAGCGGGCGCCAAATGAACTTGTTCGACTTCTCTTCGGCGCCCGAAGGAAAGAGAAGCACCTGAAATGTTGTGATCGACAACCTGTTGTGCGGGGCCTGATGCCAGACGACCGCGACAAGAAGTTAAGTCGATTCCCCTAGCGGGGCTTGTATTATCTTTCGCAGCGGCAGTCAATCGCAAATCCTTGATTTGCAACAGATTCGCGAAGAATCGCCGGTCATAAGTCAAAAAGCGTCGCGGTGGCGGGCTGACGTAACTGGTTCAACGCCCGGCGGGGGCCACCGAGATCGACTGGCGGCGCTGACCGCCCGTGGTGCCGGCAATCGTTGCTGAAGGGCGTTGCCGCGGCTGTGCCCGGCACCCGGCCTTCATCAGCAGGAAATGCAGGTGTTGCGCGCAAGGGGCGGCGTGCCCTTTTTGACGCGGTCGGCTTGACGCGCCCGCGACGGGCGAGAACAATCGTGAATTGCGCGGTGCGTTGTTCTCGAGGCGGGCTTGGTATGTGGTCGATGATGTTGTCTCGTTTCGGTGCTGGCAGCCCGACGCAGACGACTGGCTGAAGACTTGCCAATCGACCGCACAGGCGTTGAACTTGCCCTGATTGTTATCGGCGGCGCGACTTGCGCCCTATTCCATTTTTTTTCGGAATTTTTGTGATGCAGCTTTCTCCCGCGGTTCAAACACTGAAACCTTCTGCCACGATTGCCGCCGCCGCCAAGGCCAAAGCCCTGAAAAGCAAGGGGGTTACGGTCTATGATTTCACACTGGGCGAGCCCGATTTTCACACGCCCGAGCATATTCAGGCGGCGGCCCGCGCAGCGATGCAGGCCGGCCACACGCACTACACCCCCTCGGGCGGAATTCCCGAATTGAAGAAGGCGATTTGTGCCGCCTACGAGCGCGATTACGGTTTGCACTACGAACCGAACCAGGTCGTGGTTTCGAACGGGGCAAAGCATTCGATTCATAACGTGCTGACCGCGCTGTGCGGCCCGGGCGATGAAGTGATCATTCCCGCCCCGTATTGGGTAAGCTACAGCGCCCTGGTCGAGCTGACCGGCGCCACGCCCGTCATCGTCGAAACAACAGAAGCCAGCGGGTTTCGGCTGAGCGCCGCTCAATTCGACGCCGCGATTACGCCCCGCACGCGGCTGCTGCTGCTGAACTCGCCGTGCAACCCCACAGGCACGACCTACGCGGTGGCGCAGCTCGAAGCGCTGGCCGAAACGGCCCGCCGCCGAAACGTGCTCGTTTGTTCTGACGAAATCTATGAAAAGCTGTTGTACACCGACGAACCGTTCCGCAGTTTTTCGACATTGCTTGGCGGAATTGCTGATCGCACGATCATCATCAGCGGGGTCAGCAAGGCCTATGCCATGACCGGTTGGCGAATCGGGTGGACCCTGGCCCCGGTCGAACTGACGGCGGCCATGGACAACCTGCAAAGCCAGGAAACGTCGAACCCGTGCAGCCTGAGCCAGTACGCGGCGCTGGCGGCGCTGAATGGCCCGCAGGACTGCGTTGAAACGATGCGGCAGGAATTTGCCCGCCGCCGCGAGTACGTTTTGAAACGTGTGCGGGGCCTGAAGCAGGTGTCTATCGCCGAACCGGGCGGGGCGTTTTACGCATTTTTCAACGTGAGCCGGCACTTTGGCAAACCGCTGGGCCAGGGCCGGCAGGCAATGGCGAATGCGACCGAGTTTTGCGCGGCGCTGCTCGAAGAATCGCACGTGGCCCTGGTTTCGGGCGATGCATTCGGCGCGCCGGGGTATGTCCGCCTGTCGTTCGCGACGAACCTCGAAATGTTGCAGGCCGGCTTCGACCGGATCGAACAGTTTTTGGGGTGAGGCGGCCCGCGGCATGTGAGCGGTGGGGCTATTTGGCGGGCGGCGGCGCCTGGACCGGAATCAGTTCGACCAGCACGGGCGTGCCGCGGGGGGGAATGCGTTCGGTATACGCTTCAAACAGCAGGCCGTCGTTGCCCGCCGAGCTTTCGAGGGCCACATCGAGCGTGGCGTTGGCAAAATTGGCCACGCAAATCAGGTCGCCGTCTTCGGCGAGGTAGTATTTTTTTCCGGTTTCGTCATCGGTAAAAAACCCGCTGCCGGTGAATACCCACACCGCGGTCATCGGCTGCACGCGGCTGGATTCATACAAGGCATCGATCGCGCGTTGAAACGCCTTGTCGGAACTGAGGCCGCGGAGTTTCCTGTTCTGCTCAGCCGACATGGCGCCGAACCAGTACAGTTCGCCAAGTTCGGCGTCGTAACGCAGGTCGGCCCCTTCGGCGAGATGCACCTCGGGCGGCAGCTTGGCCAGCTTTTCGATAAAAGTTCGGCGGGTGACGCGGCGGACCCAGGATTGAGCCGGCGCGCGGTGCGCCTTGCCGCGTTCGTCATACCAGTTGACGAAGATGTCAATGCGGTCGCCGGTGGGAGGGGTATATTTCGGGTCGAACCGGGCAGGCTCGCCAGAATGCGCGCCCAGGGCCAGCAGGCCAGCGTGCACCACCTGGGCCCGCGATTCAAGCGACAGCACCGATTCGTGTTCCTTGGTTTGCTTGAGGCAGCAAAAGAGTTCCAGCGAACCTTCACGCAGGGCGACCCGCGTTTTGAGCAGCAGCTTGCCCCGCGGCTTGTCGAGGAACACCGTTTGTTCCTTGTTAAGCGGCACGGCGCCGGGCGAAACTTCGACAGAGCGCAATACGGGCTTTTCGCTCGTTGGCGAAACGGGCCTGCCAGGCAATTTGTCGTTCGCGGTTGCCGGGGGGGGGGCAGTTTTGGGCGCCGGCGCCGGTTCATCGGGCAGGGCTGACACGCCCACCGCAACTGCGGCGCACATTGCGCACAGGCTGAAAGTTTTCATTGTATGTGACATCATGTGCCTGGTAACTTCGCTTCCTGTTTGCCTGACAAGCGCATTTGTACCATGCACGATTGGCGGTTGTCCATTAGTGCGCAACGCACCGCCGCGCAACTTTCTCTGGTTTGCCAGATCGTTTCAAGCGGGCCGCGGGGCGCGAGGAAAACCGTGGTGGGCCGCGAATTCGTGGCATGGTGCGTTTTTGAGTGGTATTCTTCGGTGGAGCGGTACATGCCGCGACGCGCCGCCGCCGGGCAATTGCGGTGCGCAGAGCCGGGCCGCTCCACTGCGTCTGCGAAGTTCCGGTTTCACTTGTGTTTGAGGATGCCTGACATGCAACGGTTGATTGGTCCGAGCCTGGTTGCCGCGCTGATCGCATTGGCCGCCCCCCCCGCCGCCACGGCGCAATGCCTCCCCGCACCGTCGTCTGAAGCCCTGGCCCGCTATAGCGCCTGCCCGGTTCCAGATTACCTGATGATGCCGGGCCGTTATACGGCGCGATTTCGCGTGGATATTCCCTACAGCGAATGTTCGGGCGAAGACCCATACGATATGTCGTGCATGACGACACTGGGGCAGGATCTGCGGGGGCCGGTCTATAACGTCTATCGCTACAGCCGCCCCTGCGATTTCTGCGGCGGCTGGACGTGCGAATATGAAATGGGGTACACGAAATTTGCCACGGGCGGGCGGACAGCCGGCCCGATTTCAGCCCACATGGCCCAGCGGGCCCAGCAGCCGCCCGCCCCCGGAATGGTGCGGGCCGCCAAGTTGCCGCCTGTGCCGCTGCCCAACTTCACCCCGCCGCCCGCCCCACCGCCCGAGGTGTCGCCGAATTTTCCCGACTCGATTCCGGTACCCAAAACCGAAAAACCCGATGCGCAACCCGCGGCTCAATGACAGGGGGTTCGCCGGCCGGTGCGGGCCGATGAATGAGGAGAACGCTGCATGGTACGGTTCCTGACGATGATGCCCCTGGTGGCGCTGGCGGTGGCCACGCTGTCGGCGCGGTGTGACGCACAGTATTCGTACACGCCGGGCGAACGGCCGCCCGATGCGGTCGCCGGTCCAGTGCAAACTTATTCGTATGCGGGCACGACGATTGACGACCCGCGCGTGGTCTGCGTGCCCCGCCGGCTGTATGAAGACTATTCGGTGTATCTGTTTCCCCCCACGCAAGGGTACGGCTATGCCGGCTGTGGGGGCTGGTACCATTATGGGCTGTATGGCTCGCCACTGTACCGCAATTCACCGCTGGCAATGGTCATTGGCGGGCGAGGCAACGCCTGCCCCGCCCGGCTGCCCTGTTGCCCGTACGTCGGGTTGCAGTACCGCTACGAATATGCCTACGGCGCCGGCGGCATGACAAAGCCACCACCAGCGGCTGACACGAGGGCGGTTCAATCAGCCCCGCCACGGCGCGGCAAGGCGCCGCCCGCCATGGGCGACCTGGTATTGCCCTCTGTGCGGCACCGCGACAGCCGGCCAGCCGGACTGTGATGGCCC
>JAJXXL010000527.1 GCA_021781115.1 Planctomycetota bacterium | reverse complement strand
CGAAAAGCTCTTCGCCATCGCCAGCCAATTGCAGGGCGATTTCCTGATGACCTACGATAATGTCGAAGCGATCCGCAATCTCGCCAGGACGCATGGGTTCGACACGCAGGAGATCGCGATGAAGACCACACATCACGCCGTGATGCGCGAGCTACTCATCGGCAGAAACCTCGACTGGGCCCGAGGCGCTGTTTCGCCGTCCCGAACCGCACGGAACCAGAAAGTCGGCATTTAAATGGCCGGCAGCGCACGGCGCATTACCCGTCGTAACCCGCCATGGAGGCGGTAATTCCGGGGCATCATCGAGTTCTGGGCGAGCGGCATTCGTCTTGACCGGTTCCGGCGAATCTCATAGAAGCGGCCCCCCCGCGCCTGCGGTTTGTAGAATTTCGCGGCGCAACCGCACATCGGGGCGCATGCACGACAAGGATCAGGCCATGAACATGTCGACCGGCGAAATCGCCTGGCTCGCGGTGGGTTTGACTGCGAACGCCTGCTTTGCCGTGCGCCTTATCATTCAATGGTGGGCTTCTGAACGGCAGCAACGCAGCGTGGTGCCGATTTCGTTCTGGTACCTGAGCATCGTGGCCGCATCCATGATGATGGCTTACGGAATTTACAAACGCGACCCGGTCATCATTATCGGTCAATGGGGGCTCGTCGCGTACTGCCGCAACATCGTGTTGTATCGCCGCGAACTCGCACGGCGTGAATCCGCAGCGGTTGCTGCCGACAGCTTGGCGGTGGTTTCAATGACGGCGGGCCGCTCGCCGCAATGCACCTGCCGTTGTACCTGCGCCGCGGGCCGTGAGGCGCGGGCGGCGTGAATCGGGGCGAACGCCGGTTGGTACGTGCTGGGGCGCGGCGAATCAGGGGGGCATCGCGCCGCGTTCGGCGGAATTTTTCACTTTCCAGCGAATCGCCAGATCACGCTGACGGCGCTGCAACTGAATGCCCCCCATGAGAACGTGAATTGTTTTGGCGTACTCGCGCAGGGCATCGCTATACCTGCGCTCAGACAAAGCGGTTTTGGCCGCGTCGTAATGGATGTTGTGGTTTCTCCATTCGATCGTCCAGTCTTCTTCAATGGCCGTCCGCTGCAGGCTGTATTCGAGTGCACCAATTTCGCTCACGAATTTTCGCGTCACCTGAGCCGAAGCGGTGCGGTACGGCGTGCCGGGCGTGATTTCCGGCAGCGACGCATTTTGCAGGTTGAGCCGGCGCTGGCGCAGCCAGGCGATCGTCATGCCCGCAATGCCGAGCGCCCCCAGTCCTTCGAGCAAAATGCCTTCCAGCGGCTTTTCGAGGGCCGCCAGCGCATTGCCGAAGATAAACGTTAACCCCACACCCAGAAAACCGAGCAGCCAGCCCCATCCCCAACCACCGGCCTGTTCGTACTCGTCGGGCGGGGGAGCCAGGTCAGGCAGGCCGGCGGGAATTTCGCCAACGCGAGCCACGATGACGGTCACGTTGTCGGTCCCCCCGCGCAAGTTGGCCAGGTCGACGAGAAACTGACAGGCGTCGACGGGCGGCAATTCACGGGCAATGACGCCCATTTCTTCGTCGCTGACAAGCGTCGACAGCCCATCACTGCACATCAGGTACACGTCGCCCGGCCGCACCGGGTAGGGCCCCTCAATGTCAATTTCAACGTTGGGCTGTGGACCCAGGCTGCGGGTGATCACGTTCCGCGGTTCGTGCAGAAAAATATCTTCGGGCGACATTCGCCCCTGTTTGAGCAGTTCCCATTGCAGGCTGTGGTCAAACGTGAGCTGTTCGATTCTTTGCCCACGGATGCGGTAGGCCCGGCTGTCGCCCACGTGGCCCAACACCGCGCCGTGCCGCGACAGAACCAGCGTCGTGCAGGTCGTGCCCATCTTCATGAAATCAAGGTTTTGCTGCCCGCGCAAATGAATCGCGTCATGCCCGGCCCGGATCGCCTGTTCGAGAGCCGCCTGCACGTCGAGGTCGTTCAATTTATGGTACGTGTGCGGAATCGTGTCGGCGGCGATCTTGCTGGCCAGTTCGCCCACGGCGTGGCCGCCCATGCCGTCGGCGACGAGAAACAGATGCCCCCGCGCATCCCACTGGACGCGGTCCGTGGCGACCTGCACCACGTACGAATCCTCGTTGTTTTTGCGGCGGAACCCGATGTCGCTCAGGGCGGCATATTCCACCTTTTGTTCCCACAGCATTGAGAGCGCTTCCTGTTTGGCAGGCGCCGCGCAACCGGGCGGTTGGCCGCATACACAACGGATTTGGCCCAACACACTTAAGGCCCCGCCCACGGAAAACGGCGGGCGGGCGTCTGAACTGACTTGTCGCGAGTGGCCAGGCAGCGGCAGCTCGATCGGAACCACCGGCGTTCATTATACTGTTTTCACGGCGGATGCCAGCCATTGCGACGCCGATTCGTCGGTTTTCGCCATCCTGCCCGATGAATGCCCCGTTTTCAGCGTTCTGACCCGTTCTTGTCCGCCCGATTTCGCCCGAATCGGTAGCCGCGCGACAAAAATGCGGGGCGTGGCACGAAAATTCGAGCAGCGACTTGGTCTTGGCAACACCTCAGTCCGCAGCTAATATTCGCCCCCCTGATGGTCGCCTTGTGAACCGGGCTATTGTCGCCCCGGCAGCAGGCGATTTTTCTCATACGGGCCGCACATTGGCGCATGCCTCTATTGAGTTCCACACACCGGGTGTTTGAACCTCCGCCGGCTGTCGCAGCGCGGTGCGTCTGGCTATGGCGCGGCCTGCTGATGCTGTGCCTGCTGCCAAGCGGTTGCATGCACCGGCGAATGACGATCCGATCGGATCCGCCCGGCGCACTCGTCATGCTCGAAGGCAAAGAGTATGGCTACACGCCGGTGGCGATTGACTTCACTTATTACGGCACGCGCGAGTTCACGCTGGTCAAAGACGGCTACGAATCGCTGACCGTCATGCAAAAGGTATCGCCACCGTGGTATCAGCGGTTTCCGATCGATTTTGTCAGTGACAATTTTGTGCCGTTCAAAGTGACAAATCGGCAGGAATTCGTATACCAGATGCGCCCGCAGGAAATCGTGCCCACCAAGGCCCTGCTCGACCGTGCCAAAGGGCTGCGTGCCGAAGCGCAAATCAAGCAATGACCCGCGACTCTGCCGTGTCGACCACGGCTGGCACCGAATGCGCGGATCCCACCGCGGCACTGTGAGCCAGTCGAGCGCGGGCGGCTGATTGCCATGCCCGACATCGTGCGGATCCGTGGTCTCCGACAAATCGGTGGTCATTCCTGCGTGCGCCGGGTTCGATTCGACCACGGAATCATTCGCTGGTCATTTCAAGCCCGAGCTGCCGCGAATGGCCCCGCCAACACCGATCAGTTCGGGGTGCCGGGCGACTTTATCGGTGAACACCCGCACGTCGCGAACAACCGGATCAAGATTTTTCAGCAGCGTCTCGAGGGCTGCGGCCGATTGATCGAGGTGCCGGTAAAGCTGCGGGTCAGACATTAACAGGTTCAGCGTGCCGTCTTTGCGGTTCAGGGCCCGCGTCAGCAGGTTCAGTTCCGATGACAACGCCTCGAGGTTGCCAACGCTTTTATCGAGCTTGACGACGATCGACTCGCTGCGCTGCGCCAAGGGAGAGGTCACGGCGTGCAAATTCGCCAGGTTTTCGTCCATCTTGAGGACCGCCGAGCGCACGGCATGAATCGTGCGCCGCGTGTCATCGACCATGCCCGGCAGCGCGGCGAGCGTGACTTTCAGGTTCTCGGCATTCTGCGGGTCGCCCAGGATTCTGTTCGCATTTTGCATCGTGAGCGTGAACTCGTTCAAGGATTCGGCGGCTTTGGCGACAACCACATCGAGCCGGCCCTGCTGAGTCTCGAGAATGCCGTTGGCGCTCTTGCCCAGTTTTTGCCATTCTTCGCTGGTGGCAGCAAACGATGCCAGCGTTTGTGTCATGGCGCGTTCGAGGTGGGCGCCCATATCCATCAGGTCGGGCGCGGCCAGGCCCTCGATCTGTTCGCCGGGCCGGTGAAATTCGGGGTTCTTGCCGGGCGTGAACTCAATCGCCGCGTCGCCGAGAATCGATCGCGACAGGCTGGGCAGGCTGTCCTGCCGCAGGGAATACCGCTCTTGAATGTCGAGCACGGCGACAACGCCCCCCCGCTCTTCGTCGAACACGACACTACGCACTGCGCCGATCTCGACGCCGTTTTTGCGAACCGGCGTACCCCGCTCAATGCCGGGTGCCGAGTCGAAATGCACCGAAAGTTGATAGTGCGTTTGCCAAAGCCAGTTCATTTCGCCGAATCGCAGCGACAAAAATCCCAGGCCGGCAAACGCGGCAATGACGAACATTCCCACCCGAAATTGCAATTGCCGTTCGGTCATCGACGTGCTTCCTGTCTCAAAGCGTCGCCCGGCCCGGCCTCAGGCCAGCGACAGTTCCTGGATCCGCTCGCCCGCCTGCCCGTGCACGAATTGATACACGCGCTGGTCGGCGGCGTTGAACGCCTCGGCGGGCGAGCCTTCAAAGATGATTTGCGATTCACGTGGCTCCAGCCGGGGCAGCGGGTACAACATGAGCACGCGGTCGGCCACGCGGCCCACGGTGGTCATGTCATGGGTGACGACAATGCTGGTAATCGGCCGATGTTCGCGGGTTTGTACGATGAGTTCATTGATGACGTCGCTCATGATCGGGTCCAGCCCCGTTGTCGGCTCGTCGTACAACACGATTTCGGGGGCCAGCGCCAAAGCGCGGGCCAGCCCAACCCGCTTTTTCATGCCGCCCGAAAGGTCCGCGGGCTTCTTCTGGCAGACCGATGCGGGCAGGCCAACTTCATGCAGCCGCTCGGCGATAATCGACTGAATCTCGTCTTCGCCCGCGTTTGAGTTCTGCCGCAAACCAAAGGCGACGTTTTCGGCAACCGTCAGGCTGTCGAACAGGGCCGCCCCCTGAAACAGGTACCCGAACCGCAGGCGTTCGCGGGTCAGCTCGCGCTCTGAGCGCTGGGTCAGGGAGCGCCCGTCGAGCAGCACGTCGCCGGTTGTGGGTGTGAGCAGGCCGATCATGAGCTTGAGGGTCACGCTCTTTCCGCAACCACTTTCGCCGATAATCGCCACCGTTTCGCCCTTGCGGATCTGTAGCGATACGTCGCGCAGCACCTGCTGTGCGCCAAACCGCTTCGACACGCCGCGAAGTTCAATGACCGGGGCAGCCGTTTCCATGAAAATCACTCGTGAATTCGCAGCGACAGGATGAACAGCGTCGCCAGGCAGAGAAACGCGTCAGAGCCCCACCGACCAGGGCAGCCGGTACAGTTCGTTCAACAGAATTCCCAGAAAGAAATCGAGGGCGAGAATGGCCACGAACGAGAACACGAATGCCTCGGTCGCCGCCCGGCCCACGCCCTGGGCCCCTGCCCCGCACTGAAAACCGCGGTGGCAGGCGATGATGGCAATGACGGCCCCGAAAAAAAAGCATTTCGATGTTCCACCGAGAATGTCATACATGGCCACAAAGTTTCGGGAGTGGTTCCAATAGTGCTCGGCGTTGATGCCCAGCACGCGCGTAGCGAAATACCAGCCTCCGAACACGCCCGCGACGTCGGCCAGTAGGGTCAGCAGTGGTATCAGCAGCAGGCAGGCCAGAAAACGGGGCACGACCAGGTATTGAATCGGGTTGGCACCCAGGGCCCGCAACGCATCGATCTGCTCGGTGATGCGCATCGTGCCCAGTTCCGCCGCCATCGCACTGCCGACCCGGCCCGCCAGCATCGTGGCCGCCAGCACCGGCCCCAGTTCCTTGACGAGCGACATATTGATCGCCGCCCCCAGATTCGTTTCCATGTGCATCATGCGGAACTGATCATAGGTTTGCACCGCAATGACCATGCCGATGAACGCCCCAGTCAGCATGACCACGGGCAGGCTCTGCACGCCGATCTGGTACAGGCAGGGCAACAGCACGCCCCGCCGCGGCAGCCGCGTGAAAAGCCAAAGGAGCATCTGCCCGGTGAACAGAGCCATGTCCCCGACGGTACACACCGATTCGACCACGAATCGGCCCAGTTCTTCGATGACCCCGGGTTTGACCGGGCCAGCCGACCGGCCCGGGTCAATCGCCAAATTCTCCATTTCGTGCCTTCCGTGTTCACCGGTGATCGACAGCCGCATCGCGAAAACCTGGCGCACACAATGCTGCGTCGGGGGGGGGCGGCCAGGCGACTATCGGCGGCCGATTTTAAGCCGGAGCCATCGCCCCGGGGGCGAAAACTATCCGATCTGGCCGTTCAGATCGAGACCAATTCCCTGCGGCGCGGGGTGGTTGGAGCCAAGCCGGGCAGGTATACTGCCAGCAGCC
>JAJXXL010000432.1 GCA_021781115.1 Planctomycetota bacterium | reverse complement strand
CGTTGGTTTCAAACACCGAAAACGAGCCCACACTCGGGCTGTTCGTATTCACCGCCGGGATGTACCCAACGTCGTATCGCGAAGTCCAGCCGAACTTGTACGGTTGCGGCCCCACGGCCCCAAACACCAGCCCCGAACCGGCCAGGTCGTCGTTGGCCGGGCTGGAATTCTGGTCAAGATACGGGTCAGATTCGTATGCGGGCGGCGATGCGGTCGCCCCGAAGTTCGGGTCGGCCTGGGTTGCCGCCGGTTCGTCGTCGTACCCGGGGTTCTGGCCCCGCAAGGCGAGGTCAAACGCGCAGGACGTCGCGTGCTTGCGACCGATGGCGCGCGGCGGGTAATCGCCAACGCCTTCTGGCAGATTGCCCGCGGCGCCGCCTGCAACCGGGGCGCCAATGACAGTGAACGCCGGAGACGAAATCGGCGTTTCCGCCGGAGCGTCGCCGCCAGCGCTCATGGCCGCCAGCATGAGGAAAAACGAAACGTTCACACCACGGCCTCCGTGCAAAGGGGCGAACCGGTGATGCACGACAACCTGCACACCGTCATGCAACGTGAGGAGAATCCTGAAGGCGGCCAATCCTGGAGCGTCGCGGGGCATAACGCCATGTCGGCGGTCATGTGCCCGCGCCGAGCGGAGATTCTTCACATCCCTTGAATTTGGTCAACGCCAAAATCGGATCCGCCTTGGGCTGTAATGCGCAACACGTTGGTGTGTCATGTGTTGCAACGGTCTTCATCAGCGCCAGTTTCAGGGTCGTGCACGCCCAGCGCCGCGCGGATCTGGCAGAGATGCAGGCGGGTCGTGGCATCATCGGGCAGCATCTGTTTCAGACGCCTGCATGCATGCAAGACCGTGCTATGGTCACGTTGTCCATAATACTGCCCAATCTGTTCCAGCCGGCTGGGCGTCAGTTCACGCGACAGGTACATGGCGCATTGCCGCGGCATGACCAACCCTTGCAAACGCACGCGCGACCGCAATTTCGCAGCACTGATCGAAAAATGCCGGGCCACGGCATTCGCGATTTCCGCCAGTTCCACGGTCGGCGGTACCACTTCCTGCTGGAGAAACCGCCGCACCAGGTCAGTGGTGATTTGGCAGCGCTTGAACGCGGCGTTCTGGGAAATGCGCAATACCACGGCCAGCAATTCTCGCGGCGACACGGGCAACGCGTCGGCCAGCAATTGCACGCCTTCGGCCGGCAACGGCACCTGCTGCGTTCTGGCGAAGTGTTCGAGCAGCGCTACACGGCTGGATTTGCCCGGCAGGCGTACGAGTGCGGTGACGCCACCATGAAACCGGTTGACCAGCCTGGGGTGCATTTCACTCAGTTCGCCGGGCGACTTGCGGCTGGTCCAGATCCAGCGGCAGCCGCTGGAACTTTGTTCATCAATCAGGGCGAGCAGTTGCCGTTGCGATTCCCACCGACCTTCGAGCGCGTGAATGTCTTCGAGAACGAACAGTTCGCATGCGCTGCGCATCGTCTGAAAATCGTGCACAGTCGCCTGTTGTGCGGCATCGGCAAGCCGGGCGGCGAATTCGGCTGCCGCGATGCTTTTGAATTTCGCGCTGGGGCGTTCGCGCGCCAGTCGCTGTGCCGCATGCCAGGCCAGGTGCGATTTTCCGGCGCCCGAGGGGCCGTAGAGAAACACCGCCGCCAGATTGCCCGCGCCGCGGCTCTGTTCGCAAATGGCCGTGTGCGCCAAGCGATTTTCGGGCAGCACGAGAAATGGTTCAGCCGGGGCTGATTCAGACAGAGTTTTTGGCTTCGACAAGGAACGCTGAACCTCAGTCACGACGTTAAAAACCTGGGTGTTTTTGTACCGCCATTGTGGCGGTGGCTCAACCCTGACCGCGCAGCCGCCGCACGACCCGCGAAATCACCGACAGGGCCGAGTCGATTTCAGCCCGCGTGGTGTCGGCGGCCAGGCTCAAGCGGATCGACGATTTCAGGATTTCGGCGGGCAGCCGCATGGCCACCAGCGCCGCCGCGGGCTCGGCGGCCCCACTGGCGCAGGTACTGCCCAGTGAGCAGGCAACGCCTTCGAGGTCGAGCGACACCAGCAACGCTTCACCATCGACGCCCGGAAACGCAATATTCAAGGTGTTGGGCAGCCGGTGTGCCCGCGCGCCGTTGACGACCGCCCCGGCGCACGATTCGAGCAATCCCTCCTGCAAAATGTCGCGCAGGTTTGCCAGTCGGGTACGGCGCGCATCGCGCTCGGCGTCAAATAATTCGAGGGCCCGCACCATGCCCATGATCAGGGGCACCGCTTCGGTGCCGGGCCGCCGCCCCGTTTCCTGGTGGCCGCCCCATGCCGTCGGCGACAACCGGCAATCGCGCCCGACCAGCAGCGCGCCCACCCCGCGCGGACCGTGAAACTTGTGGGCCCCCAGCGACATCGACGACGCGCCCAGCCGGTGGAAATTGATCGGGATCTTTCCCACGGCCTGCACGGCATCGGTGTGAAACGGAACCCCCTGCTCGCGGCACAGCGCTGCCAGGGGCGCCACATCCTGAATCACGCCCGTTTCGTTGTGCGCCAGAATGACCGAGACCAATCGCAATTCGCTCCAGGGCAGGGCGCGGTATTGATCGGGCCGCAGCAGCCCGTCGTCGTCGACGGCCAGTTCGTGCAGCCGCCAACCGCGGTCGCGCAGCACGTGACAGGGTTCGGCCACGCTGGGGTGCTCGGCAAACGTATGCGCCACAATCGCCGGTGGTCCCTGGGCAAACCCGAACACGGCCATGTTGTTCGACTCGGTGCCGCCGCTCGTGAACACAACCTCGTCGGGGTGGGCGCCCAGGATCGCTGCCAGCGACTCGCGGGCCTCATCGAGCGCCTGACGCGCCTTGCGCCCGGCCCAATGCCGGCTGCCGGGGTTGGCGAAACTGGTCGCCCCATGGCGCGCCATGACCTCCAGCACCTCGGGCGCAATGCGCGTCGTGGCGTTGTTGTCGAGATAGATGCCGCACGGCGTATTCAGGTCTTGGGTCATCAGCCACCTCTCGCATCCGCCGGGCCATGCAACGCTTCGGTTCAGCCCCGGCGGATGGCGTCGGCAACGGCCGCACCCACGGCGGCGGTCGTCGCCCGCCCGCCCAGATCGGCGGTTCGTGGTTCGCCGCGGCGAAGGACGTCGCGGACCGCCTGGTGAATCGCGCCGGCCGCTTCAGGCAACTTGAGAAATTCCAGCATCATCGCCCCCGACAGAATCGCCGCCAGCGGGTTCGCAATGCCCTGGCCGGCAATATCGGGCGCCGAGCCGTGCACCGGCTCGAACATGCTGGGGTTCTTGCGCGTGGGGTCGATGTTTCCGCTGGCGGCCAACCCCATGCTGCCGACGATGATCGCCGCCAGGTCGGTCAGGATGTCGCCGAACAGATTGCTGGCCACGACCACGTCAAACGATTCAGGACGCCGCACGAATTCCATGACCGCCCGATCGATCAGCAGCGACTCGGTGGCCACGTCGGGAAATTCGGCCGCCACCCGCGCGAACGTTTCATCCCACAGCACCATGCCGTACCCCTGGGCATTGCTCTTGGTAATTGAAGCCAGCCGCTTGCGCGGGCGGGCCCGGGCGCTGTCAAATGCCGCCCGAATGATGCGCTCGCAGCCGCGCCGCGTGAACAGCGAAGTTTGCACGGCAATGTCGTGGTCAGTCTGGGCGTACAGCCGCCCCCCAATGTTGGCGTACTCGCCCTCGGTGTTCTCTCGAAAGACCAGCATGTCGATTTCGCCGGCGCGCTTGTTTTTGAGCGGGCTTTCGACGCCGTCGTACAGATAGGCCGGGCGCAGGCAGATAAACTGGTCGAACCGCCGCCGGATCGGCAACAGCAGCCCGTTCAACGTGATATGGTCTTGCACCTTGGGGTGACCCACCGCGCCCAGGAAAATGGCGTCGTGCGGTTGCAGCCGGTCCAGAAAGTCAGGGGGCGCCATCTGCCCATGCTCAAAATAGTAGTTCGTGCCCCACGGGTACCGGGTCCAGTCGAACACGCCACCCCAGGGCGCTGCGGCGGCTTCGAGCACCGCGATCGCCGCGGCGACAACCTCGGGGCCGATACCATCTCCTGCGAGGACGGCAATGCGAAATTTCGGCACGGGTTCGGTTCCCTGAAAAAATCAGCGATCTTGATTCCAGTCGATGGACGAAGCCGGTATTGTAACGTATTCTGCGGGGCTGACAAACTCGCGGCGGGCGGCCGTCAGCCGGCGGTGATGGCCAGTTCTCGCCCGGTTCAACCGGCTAGCGGTGGCAGCGTTCTTAACCGTGCCACGATGTTGCCGACGTGTACCGCCGGCTGTGTGCGAAATTCCAACGCGTTCGAAATCGAAACCAACCCAGTGCCCTGCGTCGGGCGGCGGAGTGCCGGCCTCGCCCTCGAACCTCGGCTCAAACATCAGGCCGATTTGTACCCCAAGGAAGACTCCATGAGCGACAACACGATGCACCTGGCCACCAAATGTCTGCATGCCGGTCAGGTTCCCGACCCTGCCACGAATTCTCGCGCCGTGCCCATTTATCAAACGACGTCGTATGTCTTTAACGACAGTGACCATGCGGCGCGGCTGTTCGGGTTGCAAGAGTTCGGCAACATCTATACGCGGCTCATGAACCCCACCTGCGACGTGCTCGAAAAACGCCTCGCCGCGCTGGAGGGGGGCAGTGGGGCGCTCGCCGTGGCTTCGGGTCAGGCCGCCGAATCGCTGGCCATTCTGAACATCGCCCAGGCCGGCCAGAACATCCTTTCGTCGTCGAGCTTGTACGGGGGGACGTACAACCTGTTTCACTACACGTTTCCCAAACTGGGCATCAAGGTGAAGTTTGTCGACCAGAGCGACCCTGAAAACTTTCGCCGGGCGATCGACGCCAACACCCGCTGCCTGTTCATGGAAACGATCGGCAACCCCCGCCTCGACGTGCCCGATTTCGACGCGATTTGCCAGATCGCCCACGAGGCGGGCATTCCGGTCATCGTCGACAACACCCTGGCTTCGCCCGCATTGTGCCGTCCCTTTGAACATGGCGTCGATGTGGTCATTCATTCCTGCACGAAGTTCATCGGCGGCCACGGGACAAGCATCGGCGGCATCATCATCGAAAAGGGCGACTTTCCCTGGAACAACGGGAAGTTCCCTGAACTCACCGAGCCCGACCCGAGCTACCACGGCATGAAGTTCTTCGACACCTTCGGCGGCATGCACATCGCCTACATTCTGAAGGTGCGCACCCAATTGCTGCGCGACCTCGGCCCGGCCATGAGCCCCTTCAATGCGTTTCTGTTTCTGCAAGGCCTCGAAACGCTGCACCTGCGCATGAAAGCCCACAGCCAGAACGCTCTGGAAGTGGGCCGGTTCCTGCAAACCCACCCCAAGGTGGCCTGGGTTAACTACACCGGCCTCGAATCGCACCCCAGTTACAACCTCGCCCGCAAATACCTGCCCGACGGCTGCGGCGCGATCATGGGGTTTGGCGTCAAAGGCTCCACGCCCACCCAGCAGCGCGAACAGGGCCGCGCGCTGATCAATCGCGTTAAGCTCTTTTCGCACCTCGCCAACGTGGGCGACAGCAAGTCGCTGATCATTCACCCGGCCAGCACGACCCACCAGCAATTGACGCCTGAAGAACAACACGCCACCGGCGTGTCGCCCGAATTCATCAGGCTGTCGATCGGAACCGAAGACCCCCGCGACCTGATTGCCGACATGAAACAGGCCCTCGAGGGAGTTTAGGCCGGCGTTGCCCCCAATGCCGCGGTGGCCTGCAGATCAGCATGGACGGGAAAGGCCGCGCGCCGGACAACGTGTTCATCGAGCGGCTCTGGTGGAGCGTGAAGTACGGGGACGTGTACCTGCACGACTACCAGACGGTGCGGCAACTGTACCAGGGTTTGGGGGCGTATTTCCGGTTTTACGGCCGGGAGCGGCGATACCAATCGCTGGATCGCCGCACGCCGGTGGAGGTTGACCACGGAACCGTCCGGCGAAAAATGCAATGAAGTTTCGCGCAAAAATGGGTGAGAGTCTGTGGTGGGAGGAGCGCGTCGTGCCCACGCGGCGTCGGCGCCAGCCTTGTAAAGAGGCTGGCAGGCCGCTGAGCGGCGCTCTCTAAGAAACGGCGTTTGGTGGTCCGAAGAATGGGGGCCGCCGCAGTGTGCCCGGAATTCGCCAAACTCAGAGCGAAAATGATTGCGATCAGCCCCGCCAGCGTCGAAGGATCGAAGGGCCATGTCAAGAAAATCAAGGTTCTCTTTTCACTGCTTTCCGACTCCGGCGTTGTCGCCGCGCGGGCGTTCGGCCTCGACTTCAAGGTCGATGACGCCACCGTCACGAAATACAAAGGATTCGGAATTGCCCCTGAGCAGGCATCGCGACGCGACCACGACGTGTTGCCCGTTCCGGCGGTTTACATTGTCGATCGATCGGGAATCGTCAGATTTGCCCGCAGTAACCCCGACGATACCAAGCGCCTCGATCCGCCGACGATTCTGGCAGAGTTAAAGAAAACAATGTAGCGCCGAGCGCACGCTTGCCCCAGGAGTTGCACGCTTGGCACACCGATTATCGAGTTCCGATGGTCCGCCCGAAGCGGCGCGCGCTTGCGCCCGGCGACTGATTGTCATGACGCGCATTCCCGCGCCGGGGCGCGTCAAAACGCGGTTGATTCCGGTGTTAGGACCAGACGGCGCGGCGGCGCTCCATGCCGCGTTGCTTCACAAGACGCTGCATGTCGCCAGTCTGCACAGCCGGCAATCTGGGGCCGATCTGGAAGTGCGCTTCACCGGGGGCGCAGCGCTGGCTGCCGACGCGCGACCGACGGAGTGCAGCGTGATTTGGCGCGAGCAGCGGGGAACAGGCCTTGGCGACCGGATGAACGACGCGATTACAGCGGCTTTGAACGAAGGCGCGAGCAAGGTCATCGTGATCGGCACCGATTGCCCCGACATCTCTGCGGATGATTTGGGCTGCGCCTGGCAATTCCTCGATGGTCATGATCTTGTGCTCGGGCCAGCCGACGATGGCGGTTACTATTTGATCGGCATGAACGAACCCGAGGCCCGGCTGTTCGCCGGAATCGACTGGGGGACGTCGCAGGTCCTTCAACAAACGCTGGATCGCGCCCGACGGCTGCGAAAATCGTTCGCCCTGCTGCCGGTGCACAGTGACATTGATGAAGCCGAGAACCTGGTCGTCTGTCGCCGCCTTGGCGCCGATTTTCAGGATCAGCTTCCTCAAAAGTGTACGGGGTTGCTGTCAGTCATCATTCCCACGCTGAATGAATTTGACCAACTGGCATCGACGCTCACGCCGATTCTCAATTGTCGGAATTGCGAGGTCATCATCGCCGATGGGGGCAGTACCGACGGCACCGTCGAGCTCGCGCGCGAACTCGGCTGCCGCGTGCTCGCAGTGAATCGCGGTCGCGGTCGGCAGATGAACGCCGGAGCGGCACTTGCCCGCGGCGAGATTTTTCTCTTTATGCATGCCGATGCGCGACTTCCTGCGAACTTTGTCGAGGAGATTCACGATGCACTCGATGGCGGCGCCATTGCCGGCGCCTTTCGATTTCAGATCGACCAGGCGGGTTGGTCGCTGCGCTGTGTCGAATGGGGAACGAACCTTCGGGTGAAGTTCCGGCAACTTCCCTACGGCGACCAGGGGCTGTTTCTGCAATCCGACGACTTCTTTCGCCTGGGTGGCTTCAAAAATTGGCCGCTTATGGAAGACTATGAAATGTGTTGCCGGCTGAAGCGACACGGGCGAATTCGCATTACGCCTGCCGCGATCAGAATTTCGGCACGGCGGTGGGTGCGATTCGGCGTGTGGCGCACTACGTTGATCAACCAATTGTGCGTCGCGGGGTTTCGACTGGGGGTTTCGCCGGAACGGCTGGCACGTTGGTACGCGGCGTGTCGGCCGGGCTCGACCTCTTGCTGACGGAGCCCGAACGATGCCCCACGTTTTTCCATTCGAGTGGCAATGGAGTTTTTTGCTGATCGATTCAATCGCCCCGGCGAACGCCGTTTTGTGTCCAGGGACTGCTGTGAATTCTGGCGAAGAGCCAGTTTGGGCAATCAAACCGCCCAGTGGGCGGCGCGTTTTTCGAGGAAGGCGGCGAGGCCTTCGGCGGGGTCTTGGCAGGTGTAGCAGGCGGCGAATTCAGCGGCTTCGGCGCGCAGCAGGGTCTTGAGCCGGGCGGGCTCGATGCGGGCGATGAATTGTTTCGCCCGGGCGATGGCGGCAGGGTTCGCTTTGAGAAACCGCGCGGCACGGGCGTTGACCGCGGCCTCGAACTCGGCGTCGGGCGCGGTTTCGTCGATCAGCCCCAGGCGCAGGGCGGCATCGGCGGGGTACAATTCGCCCGAAAGGATGATCTGCCGCGCACGGGCCGCGCCGAGCAGCAGCGTTGTACGCACGGTGCCGCCCCAACCGGGAATCAGCCCGAGCGTGACTTCGGGCAGGCCGATGCGGGCGCTGGCCGCGGCAATGCGCAGATCACACGCGAGTGCCAGTTCGCAGCCGCCGCCGGCGCAGGGGGCGTGAATCGCCGCGAGCGTGACCGGGGGCAGGGCGGCAATTTGCTGAAACAGGCGTTGGCCGTCGCGGGCGAATTTTCGCGCGGTTTTGGCTGTCAGCGCCCGCAGTTCGTTCAGGTCGGCGCCCGCCAGAAATGTGCGGCCGGTTGCGGCAAACATGACCACCCGGCAATCAGGGGCAGCGGCGAGTTCATCGAGGATTCGCGTCAGGGCATTGCGCACGGGCGTCGAAAGAATCTGCACGCCGCCGGGGCTGCGAAACAGAATGCGGGCGATCGCTCCGTTGCGGCTCATTTCGACCGTGGTCGACATGCTTTTCCCTCAGGCCCGGTTGCCGCGCGGTCGATCGGCCGCACGGCGGGCCGCTGTGCCGGTCGGGCGCGCCACAAAAAAACTGGCGCGGGTCACTTCAACAATTCGCGCAATGCGGCGATCAGCACAGCTTCGACTTCGGGGGCAACACGCGATACCGGGCCGGTTTCGTAGCCGCCCTGGGTATAGGCAATCGCGGTGCCGATATAGCCGGGGGCGTAATCGCCATACGCCGCCATGCAGACGGGTTGACCCGGGCGCATCTTTTGGGCGGCGAGCTGGTATTCGACGAACAGTTCGCCGGGCATGTGCACGAGGTAACCCGGCCCGACTTTGAGGCAGGTCAGGTCGATCTTTCGGCCCGACTGGCAGCGCAGGGCCCAAGCCAGGTTGCGGGCGGCCCGCAAACGCTCGCGAAGATCGGCCTTGTCGTTGGCAAGCGTGGCCTTCAGTGCCGCTACGTCTTCGAGCGGCCTGGCCAAGGGCAGCGCCACCGGGCGCATGCGCCATTCGACGTCAGCGGGTTGCACCGCGTGCTTCGTGGTCGATTCCCAGGCGAGTTTCATGCCTGCCGCCAGGCGCTGGGCAAGCACGGGCCGGTTTTCCGGCGCGCCGTCATTGTATTTTCCGGCGGTCACGTTGCCGCCTGCGCCGTTGAAATGAATGTGGGCCACGGCGGGCAGGTCGGCCTCGCGCAGGCGGCGGGCCATGCCGGGAAAATCGTCACTCACGCCGCCCGCACCATAGTAACTTTGCGGGTGTGTGGCGTAATACGTGATGGAAACGAGCGGCGTCTCGCCATTCCAGAAGCTGACAAGTTGCACGGCGGGGTCGATCAGCCCTTCGGGCTCGGCGCGAACGGCAGGATCCTTGCAGGAGGTGTAGCGCACGAATTTTACTTTGCCGTCGGCGCCCAGCACGCGGCGGGTCGATGCGACCTGTTCGACACGCCCGTGCCCGAACCCCACGTGGGTAATCGCTTGTTGCGTGCTGAGTGCGGCGGTCAGTGCGGCGGCGGTGCGTTTCATCGCGTCGAGGGCAAATCCTGCGTCGAAGAGCTTGTTTTCGAGCCCGAAGGGGGCGAGCAACTCATTGGCGGCGAAGTCGCAACCGGGGGCGTCGTGCTGGTGCAGGCAATGCAGGGCGACGCGGTCGGGCGTGGTTCCGGCGGCAACGGCCAACTCCTCGCGAAACCTGTCGTAGCCACTGTTTCCCACACCCACCCAATCGACAGCGCACAGCACGACTGGCCGCTCGGCGCCCAACAGCACGATGCCGCAGGCGTGCAGGCGGTCGACAATTTCGCGTGCCGGCTCGACGAGCGCATCGCACAGCGGCGCGCCGGGCGGGGGGGTGACATCGCATTGAAATGTCGCGAGCCGCAGGCGGTTTTCAGCCGCCCCGGCGGCCGACGAACCGAGGGCGACTGTGGCGGCGACCAACAAGAATGAAAGCCGATGCAGCATCACGGGACGGCCTTGGGGAAACGGGAAGGGGTTTGCAGGCACTCGCCGGTCGTGGCCGACGAAGAACGTCCAATTCCACGAAGTGCGGTCAAGCATAAACGCTGCTTGTTCCGTCTTCAAGCGGCGGGGGGCGAATGAGGCCGCGCCCGAGGCGGGAGTTTATGCCGAATGTGCCGGTTTTGCTGCGTTTGGGCCGGCGGCAAAGTGCGACTGTTCGGTACAGATGGCACAGAGCGGAAGTTCATAGATTCGCAAATTCGCGGCATCCGATAAACAGGTCGGGACATTCCTCAACTTCGCTATTTCAGGGATGTTCGGCACCAGGGATTGGGAGACGATGCACCGGATCGGTTGCGTGTTCATACTTCTGATGTGCTGCGCGACGGGCTGCCAGACGGGCTGCTCGCGGTTTGGCGTGGGGGTGGGCCGGTGGTGGTCGTCGACCTCGTTTTGCCGGCCGAACACGTTTGACCTGGGCATGGACAACTGGAAAGTCCGGCAGTCGGCGAAGGCGATGGCGCACCGCAGCTTGCGGCAGTTTCGCAGGCAGTCGGGCTTCAAACCATCGTGCCATTTTTGCGAAGGCTTCGAGTGCGCGTACATCGATATGGCGCAGGGCGGTTCGGGTGCCACGCCTGCGATTCCGCCGCGCCGCTATTGGAACTGCGAGTACCGGTCGGGCGAAGGATACGCCCGGGCCGACGAGTGGTTTGAAGGCTACCGTATTGGCGCCGGCATGGCCGAAGCCGATGGACTCAAGCGGTTCAATTCCATCCATACTTCCATGGGAACAGCCGCCGGCGGCGGTGTTCCGATGATTGAGCCATGATTATGCCCCGTCACGGACGAACGGACGCACGAATCGACGGTGGCGCGGGTTGGCCGCGCCATCTTGTGGCGTGGCTGGCCGTGCTGCTGCCGCTGGCGAGCGGTTGCTCGGCGTTGCACCCGCTGAATGGCATTCCGGTCAACTACTACCCTCGAGAACTGCAATCGGAAACGCGCTCGGGCAAACGCACGATCGACCTGTCACTATTGCGGCAAACGCCACCCGAGCATTACCTGCTCGACACGGGCGACGTGCTCGGCGTGTACATCGAAGGGGTGCTGGGCAAGCGGGAAGAGGTTCCGCCCGTCCATTTCCCGCAGACGGGCGAAACGCCCCCGTCGCTCGGCTACCCGATACCGGTGCGCGAAGACGGCACGGTTTCACTGCCGCTGACCAAACCCATTCTCGTACGGGGCCTGACGCTGACACAGGTCGAAGAGAATATCCGCAAGGCGTACACCGAAGACAAACAGATCCTGCAGGCTGGCCAAGACCGGATCCTTGTCAGCCTGCAACGCCCGCGGAGTTACAACATCCTGGTCATTCGACAGGAAACCGAAGGCGGGGGCGTTACGCCGATGAGCGGCATGAATGGCACGATCAACCCCGGTTTTGCCAAGCGCGGCACCGGCAAGCTCGTGGCCCTGCCGGCGTATCACAACGACGTGCTGCACGCGTTGGCTGAAACGGGGGGGCTGCCGGGCCTCGATGCCGAAAATACAATCTTCGTCATTCGACGCCGCAAAGATGTTGCGCTGCGCGAGTCGCAAACGCGCGTCCCCGGCATTGCCCCCGGCCCGCTGGGGGCTGCGGCGGGGCATTCGCCGCCTGCGGCCGATCAGGCGCAGTCTTACCAGGGCCGGGGGAAAGTGCAACAACTGAGCGGGGCCACGGGCCCCGGCATCGGCGGGGGGCACAGCCTGGCGCGGCCCGCGCAATTTGAAACGCCACCCCCCGCAGTGACTTCACCCGGCGCGAACGTCACCGGCGCCGATCCTGCCGGCGCGTACCCCGCGGGTTCTGCCGCGCCGGGCGGCCCGTACCCCGGTCAGCCGATGAACGGCGGGCCGCAGGCGTTTGCGAACGGCTTCCCGCCGGTGGGCAACGTCAACACGACCGACCTGTTGCAGATGTATGGGCGCGATTCGCAAATCGTGCGTATTCCCGTGCGGCTGCATCCCGCGGAGATGCCGCAGTTCCGCGAGGCCGACATCATTCTGCAGGATGGCGACATCGTGTTCATTGAATCGCGCGACACCGAAATCTTCTATACGGGCGGCCTGCTGGGTGGCGGGCAGTACACCCTGCCGCGCGATTACGACCTCGACGTGCTGGGGGCGATTTCGGTTGCCAGTGCCCGCATGGGCGGCTCGAGCGGTGGTGGCAGCGGTGGTTTTGGCAGTCGCATGGGGGGCGTTTCGGCCATGAACCAGGATATTTCGGTCAGTGCCAGCGATGTGGTCATTCTGCGGCAGATGCCCAACGGTTCGCAGATTCCGATCAAACTCGACCTGAACAAGGCAATGCGCGACCCCAAATATCGCATTCGCATTCAGGCCGGCGACTACATCGTATTGCAGTACAAGCCCATGGAAGCCGTGTTCGCGTTCATCGAACGCAACCTGCTGGCTGGTTCAATCATTGGCTTGGCGGCTTCAAACAGCCAGGGTGGCGGGTTCTATTAGTGCCAGATTGGCGGGCCGAGCGGCTTGCCGCAGCCGCACCGGGTTCGCATAATGGGACGACCGCCCCGTGGCAGACCGGCCGACGGTTGATTTCCCAGGTGTGGCTGGCGTCGCCCGTGGTTGCAAACCGGCCCCCTGCCGCCCGATCAGTGTGAAGCCAGGGCCGCGGGCGCCGTTGTTCATCAGGCCGATTGACGACCGTGTTGCCGCCGAGATTTCACGTGCATGGACCCGCGCTACCGAATTGCTGACACCCGCGAAATTCTGACGCCCGCGCTCGTCGTGTTTCGGGAACTGGTTCAAGCCAATCTCGAACAGATGATTTCGATCGCGGGGCGCGCGGCGCGGCTGCGCCCGCACTGCAAGACGCACAAGATCCCGCAAATCACGCGCATGGAACTGGCCGGGGGAATCGCCAAACACAAATGCGCCACGTTTGCCGAGGCCGAAATGCTGGCCCAGTGCGGCGTGGGCGACATTCTGCTGTCGTACAATCTCGTGGGGCCGAACATCGCGCGGGCGGTGGAGTTTCTGCGAAAGTATCCGCAGTCGGGGCTGATGGTGCAGGCCGACCACGGCGAACCGATTTCGGCGCTCGGTGCCGCGATGCATGCGGCCGGCCTTTCTATTGGTGTGCTGCTTGACCTTGACGTCGGACAGCATCGAACGGGGGTGCCCGTCGGCCCGCAGGCCCGCGCGCTGTACCAAATGCTGGCAACAACGCCCGGCATCCGGGCGGGCGGGCTGCACGTGTACGATGGGCACCAGCATCAAAAATCGCGCGAAGAGCGGGCGGCCGCCGTCAATCGCGAATGGCAGCCGGTGGTCGCATTTCGCGATGCCCTGATTGCCGAAGGCTGGCCTGTGCCGCGCGTTGTTTGCGGGGGCACCGGTTCGTTTCCGATCTACGCCGAGAAGACCGACCCGGCGATCGAGCTCAGCCCCGGCACCTGCGTGTTTCATGATGCGGGGTACACCGAGCATTTCCCCGACCTGGTGTTTACGCCCGCGGCGGTATTGCTCACGCGGGTAATCAGCCGGCCCGCGTCAGACCGGGTCACGCTGGACTTGGGGTACAAGGCGGTCGCCTCTGACCCGCCGGCGGGCAAGCGGCTGGTGTTTCCTGACTTGCCCGATGCCGAACAAGTGCTGCAAAATGAAGAGCATCTTGTCTTGCGAACGCAACGTGCCGGCGAATTCCAGCCGGGCGATGAGCTGTATGCCCTGCCTTGGCATATTTGCCCATCGACCGCGTTACATCAACAGGTGTATGTGATTTCCGAAGGAAAGGTCGTCGATCGTTGGGACGTTGTCGCGCGCGACCGCCGGCTGACGATTTGACGAAAGCCCTGTAAGTCATGGCGCATGCACTACGTTTGCAAACCGGCGTTGCGGCCCTCGATCTGCTGCTGGGTGGGGGGTTGCTGCCCGGCACGCTGACCGTCGTGGCTGGCGCGACGGGTATTGGCAAGACCCAACTTGGCCTGCATTTCGCGCATGCCGGTTTGCGGCAGGAAGGCGAACCGGGCGTCATCTTTGACATGACGTCACGGGGCGACTCGCAAAATCAGGGTGAATACGCCCGGCGCCTGTTCGACTGGCCGCTCTCCGTGCAGCCCGCCGATGATGCCGTCGACGCCAGCCAGGTCTGGAACCGGGCGCAGGCCCGCCGCGACTATTTGCATATTTTCGACCGCACCGGCCGCCGCGTGACCCGCGACGACCTCGAGTTCGACGACTGGAAGGCGTGGAAACTCGAACTGGTCAAAAAACTGCAACGGTCAATCGCGTTTTTCTACGGGAATTTCGTACATGGAGTGCGGCGGTGCGTCATCGACGGCGTGGAACCGGTGGCAAAGCCGAGCGAATCATTTCAATTTGATCTGTTTGACTACATCTACCACCAGTTATTGCGAAAGGATGCTGACTGGGTCGCCCGCGATCTGTTTCGCGAACAATTTCGCCACCAGGCCGGCCAGGTGCAGGAACGCATGTACGATTACCACGATATCGGCTGCGTGCTGCTGTATACGACGCATGAAGTGCTGCTCGACGATTTGCTGATTCGCCCGCTCGACAGTGGCGATGTGCTTTCGAACGCGAACACGGTAATCCTGTTGGGCAAGACGCGCGAAGGCGGCCGCATGGGGCGCGCCCTGCACGTGGCCAAACATCGCGGCAGTGCCTGCGACGATCGCATCGTACCATTTGCCATTACCGAACGCGGCCTGGAAATCACGGCTTGAATGCAGGTCGAACGGTCAGCGTCCAGACTGGAATTCGCTCCAAAACTGAACACAGAAAGCCGAACGCCGAACTATTTCTTCGGGCTCCTTTTGTGAGTGTGCCATGATGAATTCCGGTCAGCCAGCGCCTGAAAGCAACTCGCGCTCGTTTCGCGGCAAGCATTGGCTTTTGGCCGGGGTGGCGGTTGCCGTGATTGCGGCGGGGGTGTTGTTCTTCCCGCGGGAATCGCCGCCGGAAAAGCTCGAACGCGTGGCACCGGGCCCGCCTGGTCTGGCGGCCGACGAATGCCGCCGGTTGCTCGAACTCAAGAACGTGGCCGTGAGCCAACTCGAAAACGGGCGGTACGAACTGGCCGACGCGGCGCTTGTCGAACTCGCAGAAAAACTGCCGGGCGAGTTGCTCGGCCCGCAAAATCTGGCGATCTGCCGCTTGCTGGCGACGAGTTTGGGCAAAACGGAGTTGTCGCAAGCCCAGGCCGCGGCCGAACAATTGCTGAAAGTTGCCCCCGGTGCGGCAGTTTCACATTGGGTGGCGGGGCGGGTGCTGCTTCAGGCAAAGGACAAGATTCGCGACCTCGACGCCGCCGGTCGCGAGGCTCGGCTCGAACAGGCGCTGAATGAATTCTCGCAAGCGGTGGCAATTGACCCGCAAAACCTGCCAATGTGGTACGAATTGTATCAGGCGGCGGCGACGTTTGGCACGACCGACGCGACGAAGGCCCGCGCGCGCGACGCCCTGGCCCGCGCCATTGCGCTCGCGCCGCAAAACCTGTTTTTACTGGGCGATTGGCTGGTCTTGCAGGCCGAAGCCCGAAACCCTGAACTGGCCGAGGCCATTACCACGGCGAAAGCTGCCGTTCAGCCGGCCAAGGCGGGCATTTTGCAACTGGCCCGCGTCGATGCCGAGCAGATTCTGGACCGGGCGCAGGAAGCGGTCGGCAAGCAGGAGTGGCCCCAGGCGGTGAACAACCTGCAAATGTTCAAACGCATCGTGCGCCCAGGTGATTACGGTCAAAGCGACAAGCGGCAACTCGAACGGCACCCGCTGGAATATGTGCTGCACGATTTTCGCGACGGCTTCTGCCAGCCACAATTGGCCGCTGATGCGCCTGCCGAACCGCAAATTGCGGTGCAATTCACAAATCCCGGTTGGACGGGGCCGGTCGCCGATCAGGCCGAGGTGCGCGACATTCAAACCGTCGATTTCGACCTCGACGGGCGGCTCGACCTGGTGGTACTGTCGCCAACTGCCGTTTCGGTCTTCGGTCGGCCTGAAAAAGACGGGTCCTGGCAATTGATGGTTAGTGCGCCATTGGCCGAGCCGTTCGACCATCTGTTGATCGCCGATCTCGATCGTGATACCGCCTCGGCGGCCGCACGGGCCGGCGCGGCCCGCCCGGCTGGCGCGCCGCCAGCAGTCAACGCCGCCGCGCCTGATGCGGCGTGCCATGAAGCCGACCCTGACATCGTGGCGTATGGTGCGGCGGGCGTGGTGGTCCTGCGCAACGAACTGGAGGCGAATGCACGCACCCGCGTGCTGCAGCGCGTCGCCCAGGACGCCGCGGTCGATGCGATTCGCGATGTCATTACGGGCGTGCTGGGCGATATTGACCACGACGGAGATCTGGACCTCGTGCTGTCGACCAAGGCGGGCGTGCAGTTCTGGTCGGCGCGGGGCAATATGACGTTTTCCGATCTGACGGGGCGCTCGCAGTTGCCCCCCGCAGATCGGCCGATGACCGCCCTGCTTGCGGTCGATTGGGATCGCGACATCGACCTCGATTTCGTGGCCGTCGGCCCGACGTCAGAACCGGGCGTTTTTGAAAACCTGCGGCATGGGCAGTTCCGCTGGCAACCGTTCGATGCCACGTTTGACGGGCTGAAAACGGCGGCGGCGCTGGCACTGCTCGACGCCGACGGCAACGTTTCGTGGGATCTGATTGCTGCGGGCGAACAGGGGATTCAGCTCGTGCTGACCACCACGCCCACGTCGGGCGTCGTTCGGCATTTGAAGACCGTGAAATTCAGCGAGGATCCACAGTTTGTGGTTTCCCTGTGGGATTTTAACAACGACGGGTACCAGGATCTGCTGGCCCTGGGAAAACAGGGGCGGGCGGCATTTCAGGGCGCCGCCGATGGCCGGTTCACCCCGGTCGAAAACCTGCTGACCGCCGCGCCCTCCGAAACGCGAATCCTGGCGGTCGGCGATCTCGACGGCGATGGCGATGAAGATCTGGCCGCTACGGCGCGCGACCGCGTGTTCGGCCTGACGAATGAGGGCGGAAACAAAAACCATTGGCTCGACGTGCGGATTCGCGGGGCCGACGACCAGACGGGCGGGCGGGTCAACCATTATGGCGTGGCGAGCCTGATCGAATTGCGCACCGGCCCGCGTTATGACGCCCGGGTCGTGGCCGGGCAAACGACGCACATCGGGTTGGGCGCGCGTGAGCGGGCGGATGTGCTCCGCGTGCTGTGGACGAATGGAGTGCCCGAGGCCGTCGTGCATCCGCAGCCCGACCAGGTGATTTGCGAAGTGCAAACCCTGCTCGGTTCCTGCCCTTACCTCTATGCGTGGAATGGCAACCGGTTTGAGTTTGTTACCGATTTGCTGTGGGCCGCGCCGCTGGGGTTGCAATTTGCCGATGGCGTCGTGGCCCCGAACCGCCCCTGGGAATACCTGCTGATTCCCGGCGAAAACCTGAAGCCGCAGGGGGGAGCCTACCGTTTGCAACTGACCGAAGAACTCTGGGAAGCAGCCTATTTCGACCAGGTCGAATTGATCGCCGTCGATCACCCTGCGGAAGTCGAAGTCTTTTCGAATGAAAAAGTCGGGCCTGCCGATATTGCCCGGTTTCAGATCCACACGGCAAGTCGCCTGAAAACGCCGGTCGCCGCCCGCAATCAGGCAGGGCGTAACCTGCTCGATGCAGTTCGCGCCCGCGACGGAGTTTACGCTCGCGTGTTTGACAGGCAATTGCACCAGGGGTTGACAGAAAACCATTATCTGGAACTCGACCTGGGTCCGCTCGACCACCCCCGGCGGATCCTGCTGTACCTGACGGGCTGGATCTACCCCAGCGACACTTCGTTGAACGTCGGGTATTCGCAGAACCCTGAACTGCCGGCGTTGCATCCGCCCGCGCTGCTGACGCCTGATGCCGCCGGTCAATGGCGCGAAGTGCGCCCGTACCTCGGGTTTCCGGGCGGCAAGACGAAAACCATTGTGGTCGACCTGTCTGACGCATTTCCTGCGGCCGATTATCGGTTGCGCATCGCCACCAACCTCGAACTCTATTGGGACGCGGCCTTGTTTACCGTCGATGAACAGCCGGTGGCCGTGAGCATGTCGCCGCTGCGATTGCTGACGGCCGATCTGCATTACCGGGGCTTTTCGCACCCGCTGCCGAAACTTGAAAACTCGCCCGAGGTTTACGACTATCAACGGGTCGATTCTGGCCCGAAGTGGCCGCCGATGCGGGGCCATTTCACGCGGTACGGCGATGTGGCGCCGCTGCTGGCGCAAACCGACGACCGGTTGCTGATCATCGGATCGGGCGATGAAGCATCGCTGGAGTTCGCAGCGCCTGCCGATCCGCCGCCTGCCGGTTGGCGGCGGGATTTCATTTTGCACAACGTAGGCTGGGACAAAGACGCGGTTCTGAACACTGTGTACGGTCAAACCGTCGAGCCGCTGCCCTTTCAAAACATGACAGCGTACCCGTACCCGCCCGGCGAATTTTTTCCCGACTCGCCCGAACATCGCCAATATCTGAATGAATTCCAGACGCGAATTCAGGATCCGGCCCGGTTTTGGAGACGCATGAACGACTGATGGGCGGCCCGGCATTTTGGCGGGTGGCGGGCCGCCGATCGGCCCGATCGATGTTCGAACACATTGCCTGCCTGCGAGTTGCGAGCAGTGCTGCGGGCGATTTCCCGCCGGGTGGTGAGCCTGCGATCGTCGAATGGCGTCTGTTGGGCGTCAGGTCGCGGCGACTCTCGGAGAAGTCAGTTTGGCTTGCAAACTTTGGTTTGCCGAATATACTGGCAGGTCTCAAAATCGGTCGATTCCGGTTTACGTTTCTGATTTGACAAGGCAAGGATTTATGGGACAGCACTGCGAAATCTGTGAAAAAGCCCCCGGGCGGGGCCGATCGCTGGCTCAGCGCGGCAAGGCAAAGTACCTGGGCGGCAACGGCCGCAAAACCACCGGAATTACGCTCCGCGCATTTCGTCCGAATTTGCAGCGGATCCGCGTTCAGGAAGGCGAACATGTCGTCGTCCGCCGGGTGTGCGTGAAGTGCATTCGCGGCGGCAAGGTTCAAAAGGCCGTCGTCCGCAAGCCGTTCACGCTGCCCGCCAACTGAGCTGCGCGCCATGCCGACCCAACTCACGCCGGCCGAGGTTCAGCATGTGGCGATGCTGGCTCGCCTGAAGCTGACCCCCGCCGAAGTCGCCGACTTCGCATCGCAACTGGGGCGCATGCTCGACTATTTTCAGGTGTTGAATGAAGTCGACACCGAAGACGTCGAGCCGATGTCCTATGCCGTCGAAGTCAGGAACGTCTTTCGCGAAGATGTCGTGCAGCCATCGCTGCCGCGCGCAGAGGCACTGATGAATGCCCCGAAAACCGACGGGCAATGCTTTCTGGTGCCGCAAATTCTGGATGGGGGCTGACGCCGTGGGCTGCGTTTGCCGTCTGGCTTTTCGTTTCGACACGCGGCGTGTTGAATGGCGGCGGCGATTGGTATACTGCGGGCGGTTTGACGCCTGATCGGCATGTGAGAAGCCGGCGAAGGATCGGCACGGCCCAGCCGAAATCTGCATGACAGGCAGTGCCCGTCGTGGCCTGCTGGCGATCTCCAGGATCAAGGATTGACGACGATCTGAAATGAGCGGGGCGCAGGGTCGAGCGAAAGTTCAGGCTCGCCCCCCGGCACAGGGTTTTCCTACTCGGTCGCAAGAGGAACTTCAACAATGTCGCCGATTGGCGCCACGACGAGCGAACTGCTGGCACACATGGAGCGCGGTGAGTTCAGTTCCGTCGCCCTGTGCGAGGCGGCGTTTGACCGCATTGCCGCGTGCGACGACCGCGTCGGGGCGTTCTTGCACGTCGATCGTGAAGCCGCGTTGCAACAGGCCGCCCAGGTCGATGACAAGCGCCGCCGCGGCGCGCCGCTGGGCCGATTGGCCGGGCTGCCAGTGGCGGTAAAAGACGTGATTTGCACGCGCGGGCAACCGACGACCTGCGCCAGCAAAATGCTCGAAGGTTTTACGCCTCCCTACGATGCCCATGTCGTCTCGAAGTTGCGCGAGGCCGATGCGGTGATCATCGGCAAGACGAACCTTGATGAATTTGCCATGGGGTCTTCGACCGAGAACTCGGCGTACAAGACCACCCGCAACCCTTGGAACCTCGCCTGCACACCGGGGGGCTCAAGCGGCGGTTCGGCGGCGGCGGTTGCCGCCGGCATGGTGCCGTTGTCGCTGGGCAGCGATACGGGGGGCTCGATTCGCCAGCCAGCGGGTTTTTGCGGCCTGGTGGGTATGAAACCGACGTACGGCCGCATTTCGCGGTACGGGCTGATTGCGTATGCGAGTTCGCTCGACCAGATCGGGCCGTTTGCCCACGACGTGGCGGGCGCCGCGTTGCTGCTCGAAGTGCTTGCCGGCCATGACCCGCGCGATTCGACATCCCTGCCGATGCCTGTGCCGTCATATACGGCGGCGCTGGAGGAACCGCTCAAGGGGCTGAAAATTGGCGTTGCCGTCGAGCACTTCGTGGCGGGCCTCGACCGTGAAGTCGAAGCGGCCGTGCGGCAGGCGCTCGACGTGTATCGGTGCCTGGGCGCCGAGATTCGTGAAATCTCGCTGCCCCATTCAAAATATGCCGTGGCCGTATATTACACGATTGCCCCGTCTGAGGCGTCGAGCAACCTGGCCCGCTACGACGGCGTACATTACGGCCACCGCGCCGCGCAGTTTGAAAACATGATTGACATGTACTGTGCCAGCCGGGGCGAAGGGTTCGGCAAAGAGGTCAAGCGGCGGATCATGCTGGGTGCCTACGCGCTTTCGGCCGGGTACTATGACGCCTACTACCTGAAGGGGCTCAAGGTGCGGCGGCTGATTCGCAACGATTTTGACGCCGCCTTTGCCCAGTGCGACCTCATCGCCTCGCCCGTGGCGCCCACGCCGGCGTTCAAGATCGGCGAACTCGTGAATGACCCGCTGGCCATGTACCTGTCAGACATTTACACCCTGAGCGCGAACCTGGCGGGGTTGCCCGGGGTTTCGATTCCGGCGGGGTTCAGTTCGGGCGGGCTGCCGATCGGCCTGCAATTGCTGGGGCCGCCGCTGGCCGAAGACCGCCTGTTGCGGGCTGCACGCATGCATGAACGGGCCACCGATTGGCATACGCGCCGCCCCGAAGTCGTTTGATTGTCGCTTGTTCTGCTTTCGCCACATTCGCCTGCCGATCTTGCCATGGATTATACCGTCGTCATCGGGTTGGAAGTGCACGTTCAGTTGCAGACGCAGAGCAAGATTTTTTGCGGCTGCAGCGCGGCGTACAACCCGACACAGCCCAACGTGCAGACCTGCCCGGTTTGCCTGGGGCTGCCGGGGGCGCTGCCGGTCATGAACCGCCAGGCGTTTGAATTGGCGCTGAAAACCGCCTTGGCCCTGAACTGCGAAATCGCATCGTACACGAAGTGGGATCGCAAGCAGTATTACTACCCCGACCTGCCCAAGGGGTATCAGATCAGCCAGTACGATTGCCCGTTCAGCAAGGATGGGTGGCTGGAAATTGAAATGAACGCTGAAACGGGCGAAACCCGCCGGATCGGCATCATTCGCGCCCACCTGGAAGAGGACGCGGGCAAGAACATGCACGACGAATCGGGCGGTAAAACCGACAGCCAGGTCGATCTGAACCGCGCGGGAACTCCGCTGCTGGAAATCGTGTCGCAGCCCGACCTGCGTTCGGCGGCCGAAGCCCGGCGCTATCTCGAAGAACTGCGGCTGCTGCTGACGTACCTGAACGTATCCGACTGCAATATGCAGGAAGGCAGCCTGCGGTGCGATGCGAATGTGAACCTGCACATCCACCAGGACGGCAAGAACATTCCCACCCCGATCGTCGAAATCAAAAACCTGAACAGTTTTCGGAACGTTGAACTCGCCATTACGTGCGAAATCGAGCGGCAGTTTGAAGACTGGAAAGCCACAGGCCGCCGTCTGGGCGACGTGCCCAAGGAAACCCGCGGCTTCGACGCGCAGCGTGGCGTGACCGTGGGCCAGCGTGGCAAAGAAGAAGCGTCAGACTACCGCTATTTTCCCGACCCTGACCTGGCCCCAGTGACGGTGGCCGACGAATTGATCGAACAGCTTCGGTCAGACCTGTGCGAGTTTCCTGCCGACCGTCGCAAGCGTCTGGCCGTGACCTGGCAGCTTTCAGACTACGATGTACGCGTCATTGTCGACCAGGGCCGCGAATTCGCCGACTATTTCGAAGCGGCCGCCCAGGCCTGCGGTGACGGCAAACAGGCTTGCAACTGGCTGACGCAGGACATTTTGCGAGAGCTGAACGAACGCCGCCTGACGATTGCACAGTTTCCGATTCGAGCCGAAGTTCTGGCGAACCTGCTGGGCCGGATCCCTGCCCGGCAAATCACCAATAAGAGCGCGCGAGAGGTGTTTCTGGAACTGCTGAACGACGGCGGCGCGGGGCCGATCACGTCGAGCCGCATCGACGAGATCATCGCTGCCCGCGGCTTGGCGCTCGTGGCCGATACGGGCGCGCTCGAGCAGGTGATTACCGCGGTGATCGACAAGAACCCCAAGGCTGTCGCCGACTTTCGCGGGGGCAAACAGGCCGCCGTTGGTGCGCTCATCGGCCAGGTGATGCGCGAAGCGAAGGGGGCCGACGCGCAGGTCGTCCGCGAGTTGATCATCAAAGCCCTGCAATCGGGCTGAGCGGCGCCGCTTGATCGCGGAGCTGCGCGCTCACGCGCGTTCGGTGCTCTGAGCCGCCCGGTTATTCCTCGGCCAGCTTCCAGAATTCTTCTTCACCCTCGGCGGCCGCTGGCGGTGGGGACGACAGCGGGCGGCGGGGGCGCGGCGAACCGGGGCGCAGCGGCGGCAATTCGACGATTTCTTCGTCCTTGGGGGCCGGCAATGCGGCCGATTCTCGCGGCTTCTGGGGCAGGGCGGGTTGCTGGCCCGACGCCCCCGCCGGCCGTGGGACGGGCTTGGGCGCCGGCCCTGCCGCAGCCGGTCGCGCAGCGCCGGGGTTGGGTGGTACCGGTTTGACCGAGGGCGTCGCCGCACGCGGCGGCGACGGCTGCGGCCGGGCGGTCGCCCCCGATTTGGCCGGCCCTGCCGAACTGGTGGGGCTGACCGGTCTTTTTTCAGCGGCTGGCGGCGCGGGGCTGGCAGCCGCTTTCGCCGGTTTGTGGCAATACGGGCATTCACCACGGCTGGTCAAGGCACCGCCGCAGTGGTCGCACAGCGGAACCGGTACGACCGAGTCTTCCAACCGGGGCGCAGCGGCCCGCGCCGGTTGCGCGGGCCTGACGTGAGGAGTCGCCGCCGCCGGTGTTTTTGCCTGAGGGGGCGCCGACGCGGGCGGAGTGCGAATGCCAACGGGCGGGGCGGCTTCGCCCTTGTGCGGTGCCGCTTCGACGCGGCGGGGCGCGTCAGCCGGGATCAGCACGATTTCCTCTTCTTCGTCGTCATTCCCGGGAGGCAGCATGACGCCTGATTCCTCCTCGCCGCGCGCACCGGGCTGAATCAGGTTTTCACGCCGCACGATTTCGACTGCCGCCTGCCGGCCGCTCGTCACGTCGCGGGCAGCGACATGCACGCGGGCGCTGTGGTCGTAGCTGATCGTGACGGCAATTTCCGATTCGACCGGCAGGTTCGGGGGCAACCCTTCAATGACGCAGGCGCCGAGTTCGACATACGCCTGGTCGCCGGTCGTGCCACTTTCGATGATGTGCAGGTTGACGCGCCGCTGATTCGGTACGACCGTGCCGAAGATTTTAGTCACCGAGGCGGGCAGCGTGGTGTTTGCTGGAATGAGGTAGAACGGAATACGCTGCTTGCCCGCTTCGTCGCGGGTCAGAATTCCCAACCCGCGGGCGTTGACGCTGTGCTGCTTGAGTTTCGACAGTTTTTCGCTGACCGCCGAATTCCAGATGGCATGTACGAATTCGCTTTTCGAAAGCAGCATGCCCGCGTAGTACGTCGCGCCGTGGGCGATCGACTGGTCGGGCGACAACGAGGTGTTGATCGTCCGCCCGCTGAGTCGTTTGAGCGTGTCACGAATCATGGGCATGCGCGAGGAGCCGCCCGTGCTGAGCACGACGTCGACTCGTGCCCACCCCATTTTGTTGTCCTTAAGCAATTTCACCGTCAGGTCTTCAGTACGCTGCACCAGCGGGCGTGTGAGCTGGTTGAATCGCTCGAGTTCAATTTGAAATGTCTTGCGCTGGCCGCCGTGCTGGCAAATCAGCGCGGCCCGGGGGCGAACTGTCAGGCTGCGTTTGCATTGTTCGGCTTCAAGCGACAGGTGTTGCAGGCTTTCGGGATCCTGCCGCGGGTCGGCGTTAAACTCCTTTTTGAACTGCTCGGCGGCCGCGTCGATGAGCGCCTGGTTCCAGTCGATGCCGCCCAGGTGCAAATCGCCGCTGCTGGCGATGACCCGCACTTCGTTCTTCTGATAACTGACCAGTGACAGATCGAACGTGCCGCCCCCCAGGTCGTAGACGAGGATTCGCTGTTCATTGGCGAGTTCGGTAAACCACAATCCCTCGGTGCCCAGCACATAGCACAGCGATGCGGCGACCGGCTCGTTGATGATATCGACCTGCTTCAAACCGGCTTTCATCCCCGCTTCGAGCGTGCATTGCCGCTGGATGTCGCTGAACTGGGCGGGGACCGTAATGACCGCCCGCTCAATTATCCCAATCTGCCGCTGGGCGTCGCCCAGCAGCTTGCGCAAAACGGCCGCCGCCACATCGACGGGTGTCAGCGTGCGGCCTTCGATATTCCAGGTTTTGTGGGGGTCGCCCATCCAGCGTTTTGCATTTTGCACGACGTGCCCGGGGTTAATGATCGCGTTGCGCAGTGCCTCGGTGCCCACGACCTCTTCGTCGCCCTCGTACATCACCACCGACGGTGTACAGATTTCGCCCTCCTGATTCGGAATCGAAACCGGCTCGCCCTGCTCATTCAGGTAGGCAATACACGAGTACGTGGTGCCCAGGTCGATTCCAACGGCGTGATGAGTGGTAAGCATTGCGCGCGTGGTTCCGGCAGCGGATAAGTGGGTGCATCTGGCAGCGATTGGATCTGGGGCAAGCCCGGCTAAAACCATGTTAACACGCCCTTGGGGGCGTCTCCAGCCGAAGACGAACCTTTTTGACCGAGGCCCGCGATGTTGCGCCGCGCGACACAGGAAAACCACGAAAGGCACGGATCGGGGTGACGGCCAGGGTGCCCGGCGTGCCCCCGCTGAATCGTATCCGTCGACTTCGTGAATTCCGTGGTCAGAAATCGGCCGTCCGACGCAGGAAAACCACGGCTATCACAAAAAGCACGAATTACGGCAAGGGCTGCGGGTCAGGGCCGACCCACACCGGAACCGACGATTCTTTATTTGGATAATCCGTGGTCAGTTTGAAACCGGATTGCGCGCGGTCGCCGCGTCGCCGAGCTCAGGGCGGCGGGGTTTCGTCGACGGGATTTTGAATTCGCCGTTCCACCGGGATCCGGCGATA
>JAJXXL010000046.1 GCA_021781115.1 Planctomycetota bacterium | reverse complement strand
TCTGTGTATTTGCATTTTTTTGTGGCCACCGTTTCCGGTCCCCCGTCTGACACACTGGCTTCCGTCACCGATGAACCTGACGGCCACGATCCGGGCAGACCGTGCATCGTCAGCCGCGTCGCAAGTGCTGGCTTTGCCGTTGGTTAGACCATGACGATACCGGGTGGCCCCGCGGCCTCGGGCCTCGTCAGCCAGCGAGGAACCAACCTTTCCGCAGGCGCGTGGCGAGCGTCAAAGCCGGACGGCCGACGTGGAGATTGATCGAAACATTTCCTGATTGATCGAACCGTAATCAATTCATCGAATGTGGTAATTTGTGTTGCGCGCGGTGGTGCGGGCCTGTCCATTTCGAGCGCCGGGTGGTTACCGAACCACGATCCGCTGCGAATCTCGGCTTGGTGGGGCCGCGGCCTCGAAATCTCGTTGGACTGCGAGATCACCGTTGCCCGGTTCTCGAACATATCTTGCAGCTTGGCTGGTAATGCCTCATCTGTGTACGCTGTGAAACCCGTCGTCTGATGAAATAGGTCCAGCGAGATTGAACCACGCATGGCGCCGCAAACGCAGAGATACCGGCGCGTTGCGTCCGGTCGGAGAATTCAACAGTTCGCTCGAATCCGTCTTGGTGGATTACGAAAAAAACGGCCAGGACCGCGGGGTTTTGTTCAGTTCTAGTTCCATTCCCGCCGATTTTGAGATTGCGGATTGCGCTGAGATTGCGTCAGGAAACGATTGTAAAGGCGCTCATGGGTTGTCCGACTTGCCGCTGAGCCGGGCCACCGGGGTGGGCAGTCAATCGAATTCACCCGTCGCATGATCGCCGCGACGACAAGCTCGGATGAAATGTGCGTGATACAACTCATTTAATTATATCATGTTGCGTCATATGCTTCGGTTTTGTCGTCGCAAGGACCAACCTTCAGGGACCACAACAATAGGCTGGTTGGTATAGCTGCCAATCATAGACAATACAGCAAGCAATGAACGACTGGGGGAAACGAGTCGGTTTTACATGCCCTCAGTCGCCGATAAAAACGGACTGAAGAATCGACTTGACACTAAGTCCCGCTTGGCATTACAGTTGAGACTCGTTGAAGCGGACTCCATTAACGGGGATTGCTGGCCAACGGCGCCTCATGCGGGAGAATCGAGTCGTGACAAAAAAAGAAATCGTCAAAGCCATCTCGGATGAAATTGGTCTGACCCAACTCAAGACCAAGGAAATCGTGCAGAAAACGTTTAACGCGATTGTCGAAACGCTGATCTCAGAACGCCGCATCGAGCTGCGGAACTTCGGCGTGTTCGAAGTCAAAAAGCGAGCCGCCCGTAAAGCGCGAAACCCGCGTACTGGCGACAAAGTCTTCGTCCCCGAAAAGTTCGTGGTGACGTTCAAGCCCGGCAAGGAAATGGAAGAAAGGGTCCGGCTGCTGGAAGAAGAAGCCGCCAAAGCCGCGACCAAGAAGTCGCCCCACGAACATGCCACGTCGGGCAACGCCGCCCCGGCCTGATCTTCACCCGAATGATCGTCCCCGCGACGATCGCGCCTGCCCGGTCCGCAATTCCCGCACGCGGCCCGGGGGGCTTCGCAACATCGGTTGCAAAATCGACAGACCCAGAACCCCGACTCCGCGAGCGATCGCGGCTCGGCGCGCCACAACTCTCAAATCAATTCTAGCCAGACCGGGAGCGTGCGTACCTGGTCCTTGTGGAAAAGTTGCGAGTCGTTCGCATTGGCGACACGACTCGTGCGTGGTGTCTGTCTCTGCATGGAGGATAGAGCGATGCGTTCTCTCGTCTCAATGGGCCTGTTTCTGACTGTCGTGGCCATGAGCATCGGCTGCGTGCTGCCGATTTACTCGTCATCGCCTGACGAGCGGGCCAAGGAACTCATTTTTACGTCAGAAGATCTCCGCCAGTCCGGCGAAATCTGGCAACGAATGTGGTTCCTCGACATGCCCGACACGGCCACGCCGTACCGCACGCACGGCGGCGTGATCTGATTTTCGGCAGAAGTGCAACTCGACAAGCATTGGCTCCGCCAAACCCCGCCACGGGAAGTGTTGTCTGACCGGGCGTGCCTGGGTACGATGCGCAAAGACGGCGCCGATTTCGGCGCCGGGAGTGCGCCGCGCGTGCCGCTGGCGGTTGGTTGTTGGCCGTCGCGCGGCGGTTCGATGCTTGTTGCTGTTCGGGCGATGCGCCCGATGGGGCGCGCTTGCGGCTCACGCAGCGGGCTCGGGGGTGCTCGCGCCCGGGGCGATCGTTGCGCGCCGACGAGTTGCGGGGCGTTGCACACTGCGGGCATGGCATTTCGCGCCTGAACCGGCCCGCCGGATTTGGTATGCTGGTTTGAACTGTTTCCCCAGCGACTGCGCGAATGCAGGTGATTTTCGTGCCCGATCTGAATGTCGAGCTCAACCGGTTGAAGTTGAAAAACCCGATTCTCGTGGCTTCGGGCACGTTTGGCTATGCCCGCGAAATGGCGGCGTTCGTTGATTTTGCCAAGCTCGGCGGGATCATTCCCAAAACCGTCACGCCACTGCCACGCATCGGCAACCCCCCGCCTCGCACAGTTGAAACCAGTTGCGGGCTGCTCAATTCGATTGGCCTCGACAACGACGGGCTCGATGTGTTTCTGCGTGAACGCCTCGATTACCTGCTGGGTCTCGACACGGCGATCATCGTCAACATTGCGGGCCACAATCGCGAAGAATTCATTCAAATGGCGGCGCAGCTCGACGCCTACCCCGGCCCGGCCGCCCTGGAACTCAACATTTCCTGCCCGAATGTGAGCGGCGGAATTGACTTTGGCGCCGACCCGCGGTTGACCGCTGCGGTTGTGCGCGGCGTGCGTGAGGTGTGCCGCCTGCCCGTCATCGCCAAACTGACCCCCAATGTGACGTCGGTCGTGGAAATCGCCCAGGCCGCCGCCGAGGCCGGGGCCGATGCCGTCTCGCTCGTCAACACCTTTCAGGGCATGGCAATCGACTGGAAGCGGCGAAAGCCGATTCTGGGCAATGTCGTGGGGGGGCTGAGCGGCCCGGCGATCAAGCCCCTGGTACTGCGGATTGTGTGGCAGGTGGCCCGCGCCGTGAAGATTCCGATCATTGGCGTCGGTGGTATTTCGAGCATTGACGACGTCATGGAATTCCTGGTTGCCGGCGCGACCGCCGTGCAGATTGGCACCGCGAACTTCTACAACCCAACTCTGGCCGGGCGGCTCGTCGACGAACTCGACGCGGCCCTGGCGAGCCAGCAATGCCCGGGCGTGGCCGACATCGTCGGCACGCTGAAACTTCCCCTCACGTCCTGATCGAATTGGAAACTGAACAGCGTCATGCGCGTCCTCTCTGGCATACAACCCACCGGCCGATTTCACTGGGGCAATTACTTCGGAGCGATCCGTCAGTACATTGCCCTGCAACAGCACGAGCAGGCGTTTTACTTTATCGCCGACCTGCACGCTCTGACCACAATTCGCGACGCGGCTTTGCTGCGACAATTGCGGCAAGATGCAGCGCTCGACCTCTTGGCGCTGGGGCTTGACCCTGCCCGGGCAACGTTGTTTTTGCAGTCCGACGTGCCTGAAGTCGTCGAACTCACGTGGCTGCTCATGACCGTCACGCCGATGCACCTGCTGGAAAAGTGCCACGCCTGGAAGGACAAAAAGGCCAAGGGCCTGCCCGCCGACGCTGGCCTGTTCACTTACCCCGTGCTCATGGCGGCCGACATTTTGCTGTATGACAGCGACATTGTTCCCGTCGGCAGCGACCAGGTGCAGCACATTGAAGTCGCCCGCGACATCGCCCTGCGGTTTAACCACCTGTTTGGCGACGTGTTCGTGCTGCCCGCGGCCCGCACACTCGACGAGTCGGCCAAGGTTCCGGGAGTTGACGGCGACAAAATGTCAAAGAGCTACGGCAATACGATCGAGGTCTTCGAAGACCCCAAAAAGCTCCGTAAGAAGATCATGTCGATCAAAACCGATTCGACCCCGGTCGACGCCCCCAAAGACCCGAATTCCTGCCATATCTTCATGCTCTATCAACTGTTCGCCACACCGGAACAGCAGGCCGCCCTGGCCGAGCGGTATCGAGCGGGCGGCATGGGCTACGGCGAAGCCAAGCAAGCGTTGTTTGAACTGGCCGATCAGTTTTTTGCCCCCGCCCGGGCGCGCCGCGCCGAGCTTGCCGCCGACCCGGCGACATTGCACGACATTTTACAGGCCGGCGCGCAGGCCGCACGCACGAAAGGCGGCGAAGTGCTGGCTCGGGCCCAACGTGCCTGCGGGCTTTCGTCTCTGAGCGCCGGCTGAAAATGAAAACGCGCACAGGCGCTGCCGCACACTCGCGGGGGCCTGACGTCACCGCCGATCGGGCACGCCTCGCCCGCGGGGTTCGTTTTTGCGCCGGTTCCTGTTATTCTCGGCGCATATCGGGGCGCAAGGCGGCCCAGCCCCAGTCACCGTACCTCGCCCGCCCGATCATCGACATCGCCGGATCCTGCATGACAGCCACCTCGCCCCCGGTTTCGCGGTTCGCCGTTCACGAACATCATGAGTTTCTCGAGGCCACGCAGCAGGCGCTCGCGTCGGCCAGTTTGCAACTGGCACTGAGCCGGCTGGGCGACGCGCTGGCCGAGGGCAACCGCAAGGCGTTCGACTTGTTGCCCGGCTCGTCTTTGCTGCGCGACAAGGCCCGGGCCATTAAAGATCATACTCTGGCGCATCTCGATGAATACCTCGAACAGTTGGAAGCCGCCGTGAAAGCCCGCGGCGGCCACGTGCATTTCGCGGCCGATGCTGCCGACGCCAACGCCATTGTCAGCCAGGTCATTCGCGAGCGCAACGTGCGGCGGGTCGTCAAATCGAAATCAATGGCCACCGAAGAAATTCACCTCAACGCGCACCTCGAACGCGCGGGGGTCGAAGTCACCGAAACCGACTTCGGCGAGTTCATCATTCAGCTCGCAGGCGAGCGGCCCTCGCATATTGTGGGCCCGGCGTTGCACAAAAGCGCCCAGGAAATGGCCGACCTGCTGAATGCCCGGTTCGGCGTCCACCTGAGTTGCGAACCGGCCGAATTGGCGCAATTTGCCCGCGGCGTGTTGCGGCAGAAGTTCGCCGAAGCCGATATGGGCATTACCGGCGGCAACTTCCTGATTGCCGAAACCGGCACCGTCGTGGTGATTTCCAACGAAGGCAACGGGCGGCTGACGATGGCGATGCCGCCGATCAACCTGTCAATCGTGGGAATCGAAAAAGTTATACCGCGACTGGCCGACCTGCCGATTTTTTTGAAGATCCTGGCCCGGGCCGCGACCGGCCAGAAAATGTCGATTTACACCTCGCTGCTCAACGGCCCCCGGCGACCGGGCGAAGCCGACGGCCCCGAAGAGTTTCACCTCGTGCTGCTCGACAACGGGCGGTCGCGGATCCTGGGCAGCCCGATGCGCGAAAGCCTGTTTTGCATCCGCTGCGGCGCCTGCCTGAATGCCTGCCCCGTGTACCGCAAAATCGGCGGCCACGCCTACGGCGGCACGTATTCGGGCCCGATTGGCGCGGTCATCACCCCGCTGTTTGACGGCGTGAAGGAAAACTACCACCAGCCGCACGCCTCGTCGCTGTGCGGTGCATGCCAGGCGGCTTGCCCGGTAAAAATCCAGATTCCGGAACTACTGGTGCGTAACCGGGCAGCCCAGCACGACCAGCACGTGACGCCGTGGGGCGAAGAGGTTGTGTACCGCATGTGGAGCAAACTGATCGGCTCGCCACAGTGGTACCGGCGGCTGACCCGCATCGCCTCGCGCGTGCTGCCGTGGTTCGCCCGCGACGGCTGGCTGACTCGCCTGCCCGGCCCCCTTGCCGGCTGGACGCGGTGCCGCGACTTTCCCGCACCCGCCCCGCGCCCGTTCCACGAGCGATTTCGCGAAATCAACCGCGAGCCCCTGCATTAAATGATTGGAAGCCGGTTTTTTTGAGTGTCGTGCCACGCCTGGCTACGCAGCAAACTGTCAAACGCTGAAAACCGAATACCCGGGTAATCGTTCGAGCGGGTCTCCCTGGGCGAGGCTGTGCCCGAGTTGTGACCAGAAAGCGTCGAGTGACACGGTTGAGGGGGCCGGCGCGTGGCTGCTGGCCGAGCTTTGGCTGGCAGCCGCAGCACTCGAAGTAGAACCTTCTGAAGAACTTGAGTCGGCAACCGGCGCCAGATTGGCCCCCGTGGGAGCCACGGCAATCGCGTTGGCCACTGCTCGGCTGCTGCCGCTGGCCCCGGGCGATGCGGCGTTGGCTGCCACGCTCGCGCCGGCCGACACGTCGGCCCGCGTTTCTGGTGCCAGCGCGGCGCTGCTCGATGCCATGCTGGCTGGCGCGACCGTGATTTCATCGGCGCCAACGCCGTAGGCGTAACCCAGGTTCGATGTCAGG
>JAJXXL010000265.1 GCA_021781115.1 Planctomycetota bacterium | reverse complement strand
AGGGCGAGTTTCGCCCCATTGCCGCGGAACGCGGTTTGGTCGGCCCGGGGAACAAGGCCCTGGGCGTGGCGATTGCCGATTTCAACAACGACGGCTTTCCCGATGTGTTCGTGGCCAACGATACGACGCCCAACTTTCTGTTCGTCAACGACGGCCAGGCCCGGTTTCGAGAATCGGCCGCGCTTGTCGGCTGCGCCGTCAACACCAACGGCTCTCCCCAGGCGAACATGGGTATCGCCGTGGGCGACTACGACCGCAATGGCTGGCTCGACCTGTTCGTCACCCACTTCACGCGAGAATGGAACACCTTGTATCGAAATCGCGGTCTCGAAGGGTTTCAAGACGTGTCCGCGCTTACAGGCCTGGTGCCAGCGCAACTCGACAAGCTGGGCTTTGGCACGGTCATGGCCGACTTCAACGCCGATGGATTCGACGACCTGTTCGTGGCCAATGGCCATGTGCACGACAACACCGATCAAGGTGACGATTTTGCCATGATCTCGCAACTTTTTACGTGGCAGGGGCGTCGCTGGCAGGAGTGCACTGACAGCGCTGGCGACTACTTTCAACACAAGCTCGTCACGCGCGGGGTCGCGTGGGCAGACTACAACAATGACGGCGGCATCGACCTCGTCGTCGTACCTCAGAATGCGCCGGTGGCGTTGTTGAACAACACGTCGCACCGCGGAAACCGGCTGAAACTGGAATTTGTGGGCCGGCAATCCAACCGCCGCGGCATCGGCACGCGGGTTGTCGCCCGGTTTGGCAAGCAGCGCATCATGCAGGAGCTGGCCGGCGGTACAAGCTATTGTTCGAGTCACCAGCCGGCACTATTCTTCGGGTTGGGCGACTGGGCCGGAACTGTCGAATTGGAAGTCCGCTGGCCCGGCGGAGCCACGCAAACCCTGACGGGCGTCGCGGTCAATCGCGATCTGGTGCTGTTCGAGCCGCTCGGAGCAGACCAACCGGCGACGGCCAGACGCTGACCGTCGCGAACGCCGATTCAAGCATTGGGCCGGCCCGCCACCACAGGTTCTGTTCCGATGAATTGGGCCATGACAATGTGCCCGCTTGCCGAAGAAATTCACGTTCATGCAATTCCTGCCGCGTAATAGCGCAATTGTCCTGGCCGCTGCCGCGTTGACGGTCTGCGTCGTTGTCGCGCTGTGGGTTGCGCGGCGACGTTCCGATCCGCCCACCGTGCAGCCGGCGGCGACAGTGCCGCCGGCAACGCCGGAAGAGCACCGCGTAAAGCCTGCACCGGTTGAGGCCGAAGCCTGGGTTGGCAGCCGGGCCTGCGCCGCGTGTCACGGGCAAATCTGCGAGTCCTATCAATCGCACCCCATGGCCCATGCAGCGGCCGGCGTGCTTGACGCCGAGGTCGTCGAGGATTATTCACAGCATACTGAGTTTTCGCGGCCAGAGTCGCGCACCTATCGGGTCGAGCGGACACCGCAGGCGGTGTTGCACCACGAGTCGATGACCGATGCTGCCGGCAACCTGATTTACGACCAGGCCGTCGCTGTCGATTACGCGATTGGCTCGGGTAAACGCGGGCGAACGTACCTGATCGATCGGGGTGGGTTGCTGAAGGCGTCGCCCATTTCCTGGTACACCCAAGGCGCCCGCTGGGATCTTTCGCCGGGTTATGCCCCGCGCAGCCACCAGCGATTCGACCGCCGCGTCAAAGATGGCTGCATCGCCTGCCACGTCGGCCGGGTATCGGCCCGGCCCGACGCGCCCAATCGCTTTGGTTCGCCCCCGATCCTCGAAGCCGCCATCAGTTGCGAACGGTGCCACGGCCCCGGTGGCGCGCATATTCGCTGGCACGAATCGGCCACCGGGCTCGCGAGCGATGACCCGATCGTCAACCCCAAGCGCTTGCCCCCGGCGGCGCGTGAAGATGTCTGCAATCAGTGCCACATGCTCGAAGAACGGGTTCTGCAATACGGTCATACGCCGTACGATTTTCGGCCGGGCCAGCGGCTGGAGGAAACCTGGGTCGTATTCGCCCGCCGCGATGCAGCCGAACCAGCGGGTATGGTTCGCGCGGTGGGCCAGGTCGACCAGATGCGCACCAGCGTTTGCTTTCAGCGCAGCCAGGGTCGCATGGGCTGTATTTCCTGCCATGACCCACACTCGTCGCCTGCGGCAGCCGAACGCCAGGCGTTTTATAACGCGCGCTGCGCCGCGTGCCATGTTGAAAAGCCCTGCACGCTGCCCGCCGATGCCCAGGCCGCGCCGCCGGCCGCCGGCTCGTGTATTGCCTGCCACATGCCGCGTCTGGCCGCCAGCGACGTGCCGCATACGTCGCAAACCGATCATCGCATACTGCGGCATCCGAACCAACCCGCGGCCGCGGCGCACACACCAGGCGAATTTCAGGTCAGTGCTGCGGACGTCGTCCGTCTGCCGCGCATCGAACTCGACCGCGCCCAGTGCCTGATGCAGGTCCGGCGTCTCGAATCGCAAGTCAACGCATCAGTGGCAGCCCGCATTGAATCGCAATTGCGCCCTGCGCTGGACCTGCACCCGGACGACATCGACGTGCTGCTGGCGATGGGTACGCTGTGCATGACGCAGCGGCGGTTCGATGAAGCCCGCGAGCATTGGCTGAATGTCTTGCGGCTCCGCCCTGAAGACGAGACGGCGTTGCGGCAAATGGTGATGTTTGAACGCGAACGCGGCAATGTGCGGGAAACCCTGGAGTACATGCGACGATATCAGGCGATCGATTCGACGCAAGCCGATTTTTATGGCCTGCAAGCACAGGTCTTGTGGCAGGCTGGCCAGCGCGACGAGGCCCTGATTGCGGCGAATAAGGGGCTGAGGCTCGACCCGCGCCTGACCCCCCTGCGGCAATGGCTGGCGGGGGTGCTACGTCAGTTGGGGCGGGGCGAGGAGGCGGCGGAACAGGTGCGAATGCTCGAACGGATGCAGGGTCGCTGACCCGAACTTGCTGTTCGCGCCACGCCTCACAGCGATTTCAGGAACGCAATCAGATCCGTGCGCTCGGCGTCGGTCAGCCGCTCGCCCCCGGTTCTTTCAGGGCGGTGGTCCCCACGCAAGACGTCGTCGAGGCTGCGGGCGCGGCCATCGTGCAGGAACCGGCGCCGGCCCCGCACGCCGCGCAACGACGGCGGGTTGAATTCCGGAAAAGCATACCGCGTCGAGCCCAACCCCACGTCGTAGGTTTTCTCTGACGTATAAAACTGGCCCCGATGGCAGTTCGCGCAGCCCGCCTTGCCCTGAAACACCTGCCGGCCCCGGTCGAGTTCGGCGGCCCGGTCTGAGTGGGCCGCGGGTGGCGCGGGGGGGCGGGGTTGCAACGTTGCCAGATACGCCAGCAGATCCTGCAATTCGGCGGCAGAATACGGCTGCTTTGAATGCATGGTGTCGGCCAGCGATTTTTGCAACGACGCCCCGAGGTCAGTCTGCCAGCCGTGCCAGGTCCACGGAGCGGTTTCAGCCACGCCGCGCAGCGACGGCGTGAGTTTGAACGTGTCAAAGTTGCCGTCATTCAACGTATCGAATGTCTGGCCCCCGGTGTGGCCGTCGAAGTGGCAGGTGTGGCAACTGAACCAGCGGTTCAGCGAGCGGTCGGCATCGTAAAAAATCGCCTCGCCCCGTCGGACCGCGCTCGGTGTGCGCGGCCCGCCCAGCGCAACGGTGTGCCCAACGCGCCCCGCAGCCACGTCGACAATCTGCAACGCATTCAGGAGTGCATTGGCGACAACCACCCGCCCCGCGTCGAGGAATTGCAAACCCAGCGGGCGGCCGCCGAGGTTTACGCGGCGGAATCGGCCGTCGCCCCGCTGCAGGTCTTGCGGCAGAAAATCGCCGGGATTGACCGGCCATTTCAATTGGTCGAGGCGAATGACGAGCAGCTCATGGGTGCCGCCGCAACTGACGGCCAGCCAGGAACCGTCGCTCGACACCGCGGCGGCGTACGCATCGCCAACCGCGTTGCCCCGAATGTCGAGGCCGAGCTGCGTCTGATCCCAAGATTCGCCCAGGGGCAATGGCAGCCGGGTCAGGCGATTGTCGATCACCCAGCCCTTCTCGATATTGTCAGCCGAAACCGGAAAGCCCCGGTTGACGATGTGTGGCAGAATACAGGCCGACGAATCGGGCAGAATTGCGGGCACGCCCAGGTTGGCGGGGCCGTCGAAGACCGCCCGCCGACTGATCAACTGGCCGCTTGCTGTGCCATGCACGCAAACATCGCCCGATGCCATACACGGGGCAATCAGCCACCGTTCGTTGGGCGACAGGACGAGCGCTCGCGGCTCGCTGCCAGTGGGAATGCGATCGACGACGCGTCCCAAGTCAACGTCGACCACGGCGAGGCAATCTTCCGCCGAAAGGGCAACGAACGCCTTGCCGGCCGGGGGCGCGTCAGGGGTTGTACCGAGCGATCTCACCGCCACGACACCCCACGGTTCGCGGCCCACCGCGATTTTTTGATGGAATGCCCAACCATTATTTGTCAGCTTCAAGACCGCCAGTGCGTCTTCGTCGCACAGCGTAACGAACAGCGTCGATTCATTGCCCCAGGCGATTCCCGCAGGGCCCTTGCCGCACGCCGTTTCGCCAACAAGTTCCCGCGTGCTCAGATCAACGAACGACACGCTGCCCGCTGCCCGGTTGGCCGTAGCGCATAAGCGGCCTGCGGGCGAAACGGCCACCGCCACGGGGCCCCGGTCACACACATCGCCGGCCGGCGTGGCGTCGGCAGCCGGCAGGCACTGGCCGTGCCCCATTTCGACGGCAAACAACAACCCGATGCTGAACACGAGCAGGCGACGGTACGGCATAAAACCCCGCGGTCAAATGCAATTCGGCAGGTTTTGGAACGGCGAATTCGTCACTCTGTAATCTTAACACCTCGACCTCTCCCCACGCACCCCCCACTCAAAGACACCTTGATCGATCGCATGAAAAATGGCTTTCAAAGACGATGGCTTTCTGAGCTGGTTACCTGAGGTTGTGGCAGGTTGGTATGGGGGCTGTGTATACTACGCCAGTGCGGTGCTGGATGCGGCAGTCATGACCAGGAGAAGCACTATGCGACGTTTCGTTCGTTGTCTGGCAGTGAGTTTGGCGCTGGGGCTGGCCTTCGCCGCCGCGGCGCGGGCCGATCAGCAGTTGTTGTGGGTCACGAATTCGGCGGGAAACGACGTGCATGTGGTCGATGTGGCCACGAACCAGGTCGTCAAGCGGCTGGAAGTCGGGGCGTTGCCGCATGGCATCGCCGCGCCCGACGACGCACACGTCGTGTTCATTGCACTCGAGGGCGGCACGCATGAATTGCTGTGGGTTGACCCGCGGACGTATGCGATCCGGGCACGGTTGCCAGTCGGGCCGGCGCCGAACCAGATCGCGTGCACCCCCGACGGGAAGTTCGTGTACATACCGTGCGACGACGGCATGTACTGGGTGGTCGACGCCGAGCGGAAGGAAGTGGTCGAAAAAATTCGCACCGGGGGGCGGCCGCACAACACGCAGGCCTCGCGCGACGGGCGCTGGATGTACCTGTCGCCCATGGGCAACCCCCGCCGCGTCACGGTCGTCGACGTAGCGGCCGGGCATAAGGTTGTGGGTGAAATTCCCTTTGGCAACGTGGTGCGTCCGCCGGCCCTGTCGCGTGACGGTAAACGGTTGTACCAGCATATTGACGGCTTGCTGGGGTTTCAGGCGGCAGACACCGAGCGCCGCGAAGTGTTTGCCACCATTCATCACACGATTCCCCAAGAATTGCAGGCACAGGCCAGCCGCTGTCATGGGCTGGCGATTCGCCCCGACCAGAAGGAAATCTGGTCGTGCGACGTCGAACACAAACTGGTCTTTGTGCATGACCTGACCCAGCCCGATTTCCCTCAAATCGCCATGATTCCGATGCTGGACACCGTCTACTGGCTGTGCTTTTCGCCCGACGGAAAATTCGCCTTTGTCAGCGAACGCGGGGCCGATAAAATCGGCGTTGTCGATTGCGCAACGAAAAAAGTGGTCACGCACATCGCCGTCGGTAAAGCGCCCAAACGCGATCTGGTCATCACCCTCAAGGATTAGCATGTCTACTCGTCGAACCCGATTGACGATCGCCGCGTGTTTCCTCGTTCTGCTGACCGCCCGTTTCGGCCTGGCGGGCATCATGTCCGGCAAGATCACGGCCATTTCCGCCGACGATGCCGAAATTACCGTCGAGACGAAAGACGGCAAGAAGTCGCAGGCGTTTCACGTCGTGGCAAAGACGGCGATTCAGGTCGACGGCAAAACCGCGGTGTTCGACAACCTCGCATCGGGCATGCAGATTTCGGTGTTCACCAATGCCGCGAATCAGGTGACGAAAATCGTGGCCCGTCACGCGGCCGAACTGCTTGGCGATGCGCCCCCGGCCCGCAAACCGGCCAAAAAGCCGGCGGGAAAAAGGTC
>JAJXXL010000198.1 GCA_021781115.1 Planctomycetota bacterium | reverse complement strand
CCCCGCCTTCGCCGCACTTGTGACCGACCTGAAACAGCGGGGCATGCTCGACCGTACGCTCGTGCTGTGGATGGGCGAGTTCGGTCGCACCCCGCGCATCAACCCCAACACCGGCCGCGATCACTACCCGCGGGCGTTTAACATCGCGCTCGCCGGCGCCGGGGTGCGGGGCGGTCAGGTCATTGGCGAAACGACTCCCGACGGCTCGGCGATCAAGAGTGCGCCGGTCAGCGTGCCCGATCTGTTTTCGTCGATCTGCAAGGCGCTCCAGGTCAACCCGGCCCGCGAAAACCTGAGCCCCATTGGCCGGCCCATCAAGATCGTCGATGGCGGTACGCCGGTCGCGGCCTTGTTCGGCTAAACCACGTTCGGTTGAGCGGGCGCGCCGGCATGCGGTGCGGCGTGCGCTCTGTCATTTCTTCGCTTCGATCAGCGCGGGGCCGCGTCGAGCAGTTCGATCGTCTCGCGGATCGCTGAGGCGTGCGTCACAATGGCCAGCCCCATGCGGTGCCGCGTCTGGCCCGATTGATACACCGTGCGAAAATGCTCGTCAATCATGTGCTGGCCATGCACCACGCCCAGAATCAGTTGCGTGTGCACCGGTTCGGGCCTGCCGGCGAGCACCCGGCGCGGGTCTTCGAGGTAAACCGGCGCGCCGCTGTCGCCTTCGAACGTGTTGAAGTCGAACAGCAGCGATTTCGTCGATTGCGTGGGCACGATCGGAAAACTCGCCAGGCACCCCAGCCGAATCAACGGAAACCCGGCGGCGTTCGGTTCAAACTGCGCCGCATGAGGAAAACCCGGGCACCGCAGCAGGTCGCCGGGGTGAACCTCGTTCGCCCGCAACATGTCGTCGGTCGCCAGCAGCGCCAGCGATACCCGGCTGACGTGCGCCTCGGGCGGCAGTTCGACCGGCAACACCGCCACGTCCTGGGTGGGGTGCCTGGTCCACAGCGGCTTCTTTTCGCGGCGGATTTTCAGCGCGAAGTTGAGTCGCTCGAATTGCTGATCGGCGGTTTCCTTGCGCGCGACCAGGGTCGCCTCGTCGCCGTCCATCTGTTCGAGCACATGCGCCGCGGTGATCAGCAGCCGGGCCGGGCGGTCGCCCTCGCGCGTCAGCACGAAGACCGTGCCCTGCGTCTTCGGGTTGACGAGCTTGAACGTGCACAGCATGAGCTGCGTCCCCAGGTCGGCGGCCCAAGTCGCCGACGAGGGGGCAATCGTGATCAGAAGTGCCAGAACAATGCGGGCAATACGAAGCATGGGGCCAGACCTCGGTGGAACCAGGACAGAAACGCGGTACGGCTGCCGTTCAGGGCTTTTCGCCAAGCAACAGCACAAGCTGCGGCTCAATGGCTTCGGCCCAAATGGCGTACCCGCGGGCGCTGAGGTGCACCAGATCAGGCATGATTTCGCGGTTTTGGGTGCCGTCGGCATTCATGAGCTTGTCATTGATTTCGAGGTAATGCACCTTATGGCCATCGGCAAACTCCTTGATTAAGCGGTTGACCGCCACATTTTTCTGCCGGAGCGCGTCGTCAGGCTTTTCGCCCCGCGGAAATACGCCCAGCAGCAGGATTTTCATTTCCGGCAGCCGGGCCTGAAGTTTTTCGATGATCGCCTTGACGCCCAGGGCGATGTCTTCGGGACCGTTCGCGCCGAAGTTGTTGGTGCCGATCATCACCACCGCGACTTTCGGCGATATGCCGTCGATATTGCCATGCTCAAGCCGCCACAACACGTGCTGCGTGCGGTCGCCGCCGATGCCCGCGTTCATCGCTTTGCGCGGTTCATAGTATTTCTTCCACACGTCCTTGCCGGCGCCTTCCCAGCCGGCGGTAATCGAATCGCCAATGAAAATCAGCGACACGTCGCCCTTCTTTGCCCGTTCATTGATCACCCGGTGCCGGGGCACGTCGCGATCCAGTGGCACGACGGTCTCCGGCTGCTTTTCCGTCGCGGGCGGGTCGGCCCAGGCAACAGTTCGGTGCGGCGACGCAGTCAGGGCGAGGGCGATGCCCGCCAGCACGGCCACGCGTGCTGCGGCGAAACAGAATTTGCCAGTCATGGTCGAAAGTCTCCTGCAATCTCAAAAGGGGAATTCACAATGACGACCTCGGGCCGTGCTGTTGCGCGGCCCGAAGTGATAAAAACCGCGGCGTTACTTGTCATTCGTCGCCTGCGGGTTCGCAGTGGGCATTTGCGCCCCCACCTCGCCGCGCCAGCGATGCAATTGCCCGCGCAGGGCAACCGCGCGGTCGGCGTCTGACCGGGCCAGATCCGACTTTTCCTCAGGGTCGCGGGCGAGGTTGTACAACTCGGCCCGCTGGTCTTCGTAGAACTCAATCAATTTCCAGTCACCCGCTCGGATCGCCCCGTACGGCGTCGCCCCGCCCGGGTGATAATGCGGGTAATGCCAGTAAAGTGCGGGCCGGTTCAGGCTGGCCTGCGGGTTTTTGAGCAGCGCCGCCAGGTTAGTTCCATCGACATGGGCATTGTGTTCGGCAACACCTGCCGCCCCCGCCGCGTGCAACAGCGTCGGGTAAAAATCGATCGTCATGACCGGTTCGCTGCACACGCTGCCGGCCGGTGTCGTGCCCGGCCATTTGACGATTGTCGCCACACGCACGCCGCCTTCATAGGTCGACCCCTTGCCCGCCCGCAACCCCATGTTGGTCGTCGAGCCGATCAAACCGCCATTGTCAGAGGTGAACACGATGATCGTGCGCCCGGTCAGCCCCAATTCCTCCAGTTTGCCCGTCACGCGCCCCACCGCGTCATCGACGCTTTCAATCATCGCGGCATAGGTGGCATTCGTATGCCGCATCCCCGGCTTGACCCGTGCCTGATATTTCTCGACGAGGCCCGGTTTTCCCTGCCGCGGGGTGTGCACTCCATAATGCGGAAAGTACAAAAAGAACGGCCGCGTGCGATTCGCTTCGATGAACCGCAGTGCCTCATCGGCCAGGCGATCGGTCAGGTATTCGCCGGGTGGGCCGTCTTTCAAGGTCGGAATCTTGTACGGGCTGAAATAGCTGGGCGGCTGGCCCGCCCCGTACCCGCCAAGGTTCAGATCGAACCCGCGCTGGTCGGGCCACTTGTCGGGTTCGTCGCCCAGATGCCATTTGCCAACATGGGCGGTCGCATAACCCGCCAGTTTGAGTGCAGCCGCCAGCGTGACTTCTTCGCGCGGCAGGAATTCGGTCCAGGCCGGAACTGCCAGTTTCGCCTTGGGCCGCTTGTGGCCATGAATCCAGTCGGTAATGTGCAGCCGTGCCGGGTATTTGCCGGTCATCAGCGCCGCCCGCGTGGGTGAGCAAACCGTGCATGCCGCATAGCCATTCGTAAACTTCACGCCGTCGCGCGCCAGTTGATCAATATGTGGCGTTTCATACAGATCACTGCCATAGCAGCCCAGGTCGGTTTGCCCCAGATCGTCGATCAGAAAGAACACAATGTTCGGTCGCGGCGGTTCGGTCGCCGCCACCGACGGGCGGGCCGCGGCCACCACCCCGGCGATGGCCAAGCACAGCCCCAACCCGCGCCAGGCAGCATCCGCGCGCGAAGCGCTTTCGTTCGAACCACGCATGAGGCACCTCGCAATTCTGTCGGTTCACGATTTTGCCGGGGCGCGGCGCACGCCCCCAACGAACAGTCAAAAACGCATCGGCAGGCCGCATCATAAACCGCTGGCGGCCGTTCCGCACGTCTGGCACGTTCGCCAGGCAATTGCGCGGCGCGCGCCGCCTACGTCGCGCGGCACCAGGCTTCGATCAGCCGCCCGTACAGGTTCGTCCCCAGGTCGAGCTGTTCGAGGGAAATCCATTCGTCGTGCGTGTGCGCCTGGGCAATGTCACCGGGGCCCATGACGACGAGGTGCTGCATTTCGCCCAGCATTGCCCCGTCGGTGCCGTAGGCCACCGTGCGCGGCGCGGCTTTGCCCGCCAGCCGCAACACTTCAGCGATAAATGGCGACTGCGGGTCGACATACAGCGGCCGCCCGCGGCCGGCAATCACAAATTTCAGCCCGCACCGCTCGGCGGCCTGCCGGGCGCGGTCGAGCAGCGACTCGGCGTCTTGACCTGGCATGGGCCGGAAGTACACCGTACAAATGCTCTGCGGCGGCGTGATATTGACGGCGGTCGTGTGGTCGTTGACGCCGATGTTCCAGCTCATGGTGGGCGGGTCGAATTCAGCGTTGTGCCACTGCGGGTCACGTTCGAGTTCGTCGTGAATCGCTTTCATCTCGACCAGAAACGGAATCATGGCCAGGTTGGCGTTTACGCCCTGGTTCGTGCTCGAATGGGCCGCCCGCCCCTGCGCGGTCGCCACGAAGCCATAGGTGCCCTTGTGCGCGTGCACGACTTCCAGCCGGGTCGGTTCGCCAATCACGCCAAAGCTCTGCCCGGCGACGATTTCGCGGTACAGCACTGACTGCCGCACGACCTCTGCTGCGCCGCCGTACCCGATTTCTTCATCGGCCGTGCAGGTCACATAAATCGGTTTGCGCAACGGGGCGGTGGCATGCCGTTCGGCGGCGGCCAGCATGCACGCCACCGACCCCTTCATGTCGCAACTGCCGCGGCCAAAAAGCTTGCCGTCGCGCACGGTGGGGGTAAACGCGCCGTGCTCAGCAAACAGCCAGCGGTCGGCGGGCACCACGTCGGTATGCCCGAAATACGCCAAACCGCCCCGGCCCGGCCCAAGTTTGCCCACGATGCTCAACTTGGCGATTCCATGCACATCGCGGTGTGGCACCCGTTCGACCTCAAACCCCAGCCGCTGCAAGGCCTGTGCGACATACTCGGCCACGGCCACATTCGAAACCCGGCTGGGCGACTCAAACCGCACCAGTTCACAGGCGTATTGCAAGGCGTCCATCAAGTCGATCTCAAACACTGAACCCGATCATTTTTGCCACAGGCTGCACAGCGTCGCCGGGCCAAAGTCTGCCCCCCGGCGCCATGCCGTTGCACCCATGCGCGCAACCGCAACGAACCTGCTGCGGTGAATCCGCATTGTCAGCATTGCCCCGGCAGACTGCAAGCGACCTGAGCGAACGCCGCGGTGCGATGCGACCAGGTCAAACCCGGGGGCGTTCGACGTTCGGGCACACCGCGCAGGAGCCGCAGGGCCGCATCAAATTCGTCGGCACCGCAGTTACATCGGCGGGAACATGCGCAGGCGCTGCCGATAGAGCCGCCAGGCGACGAACCCGCCGACGACGGTTACAATTCCGAGCGAAACGGCAACCAGCCAGTGCCGCACCTGCCGCCGGTTTTTGACGAATTCCATGACCGCGACAATTCCGTTATTTCCGCCAACCACCTGAAAATCGACATTCCGGATCTGATCGCGCACCTGGGCGCCGTCGGGAAGGCTCGGCTGAAAAATACGCTCGTCAAGTTCCGCAAAGCTCAGGTCAGAAACGGTCATGGCCCAACTGAACTTGCAGCGTTCAGAGATCGGCTTGTCGCGATAATTCGGGTCATCGGTCAGTATCTGCTCGACAATTTTCATCGGCAGCCACAGCCCGGGCACCACCTCTTTCAAGGCGCGATGCCACTTCACTGAAGTCTGAACCGGTGGTTGCGATTCCAGCAGTTGCGTCCACGATTCTGACCTGATGATCGCATAGCCGCGTTCGGGGTCGAGCGCGAACCGGGCGACTCCGGGGCGTTCCAGCACAGCGCACCGTGTACCGTCAACCTCTTCATACCGGGCGATCATGCGATATGCCGATGCGTGCTCTTCGACATCCTCCGGCAGGTAAACGGGCCGATTCGCCGGAAAATGATCACGCCGCCCGTCATTCCCTGAGACCAGCCGGTAGACGTTCAGGTGCAGCCAGTCGGTGTAGTTCCAAAACTGGCATGTCAGAAATGGCCGCCCGTTGCAAATATCGGCCCGGGCATTGCCCGCGATATCAATCGAAATGTCGCCGTCGTCGCGGTAAATCGAAACCAGCCCGGGCTCTTTGTAAATCGGGCTTTCAGGGTCGACGCGCCGGGCATAGAGCTTTCCGCCGCGATGCGCCAACGTCGTCGTACCCCCGCCGACTCGCGCGGGATATTGAAACGGCGGGTGCACCTGCAAATCCTGCATCGCGAAGGTGACGCGGCAGTTTGGCTGGGCCAGAAACAGTTCCGCCCGCCGTTGCAACCCGCGCACAACGTCGGCCAGTTCCTCGGGGCCGATTTCATCGTCTGCCGCGATCGCGAGCGTCGCGAAGTTCGATGCCAGCCCAAGCCATGCGGCAAACAGGAAGCGGGGGAGATTCATCGGAGGTTCTCCAGGTGCATTGGGCTCTGATGCCGGCGCTCGCCGCGATTCTGAAGCCGATATGCCGGAACGTATCATCATATCAAACTGTGGCCCGGCTGACCATAAAACGCCCGACGGGCAACCGTGGAAGGTCAGGCAGCCGGCCGCCCTGAGGAATGATAAGGAGGCGCAGAGTCG
>JAJXXL010000555.1 GCA_021781115.1 Planctomycetota bacterium | reverse complement strand
CGCCTGGTTTGCCGCCGGGCAGATTCTCGAAGGCCGCAACGACGACCAGGCCGCCCTGAATGCCTACAAGCGTGCCGTCGAGCGGGATCCGCGGGCGCTGCCGGTCTACCGGGCGATGATTCCCCTTGCGTTCAAGCTGAACCTGGCCGACGATGCGCTCAAGTATGCCGAAAAGGCGGTCGAACTCGACCCGTCAGATTTCGAACTGTTAAACCGGCTGGGCTTGCACCGCGTCGAAGAAGGCGATTTTCCGGGTGCGGTCAAATTCATGGAGTCGGCGGTGAAATCGCCAACCTTGAAAAAAGAGTCGGCGGTGTATGTCAAACTGAAACGCGACCTGGCAATTCTGTACAAGGAAACCGGGCGGGTTCAGGACGCAGCCGACAATTACGAACTGGTGTTCGATGCGCTGCAACACCCCGAAAAATATCATCTCGATTTCCGCACTCGCGCCCAGCTTCTGAACGACCCGTCGGTTACCTACGAACGCATGGGGCAATGCTTTCTGGAAGCCAAGCGCGCCGAAATGGCCGTGCAGGCGTTTCGCAAGGCCGCCGAGTCGAAAAAAGGAAACTCCGGCAATTTGAGCTTTAACCTGGCCCAGGTGTATTTGCAGTCTGACAAACCGGCCGAGGCCCTGCAGGAGCTGCAGAAGTATTTCGACGCACAGCGGCAGACAAAGGGCCGGGCGGCGTATGAGTTGTTCGCCGAAATTCTCGCCAAGCTCGACAAAAGCGGTGAACTGATTCCGCGGCTCGAAGCCATGGCCGAAGACGACCCGCGCAACAGTACCCTGCAATTTTTTCTGGCCGACCAGTATCTCGCCGCCCGGCGGTTCGACGACGCCGAACGCGTGTACAAAAAGACCCTCGTCACTTCTTCGGAACTGCAGGGATACATGGGCCTGGCAGCCGTGTATCGACAGCAGCGGCGCCCGGCCGACCTGATTGCGGCTCTGGGCAAGGGCTATGCCGAAACGGAAAAGCTCGAGTCACTTGCCACAGAAATGAAGGCGATCATCGGCGACGCGCAACTGCTCGACGGCGTGTTGGGCGAGGGGGTCAAAATGGCGCAGGCCCAGCCGCCGACGCTCGACTACGCCGCAGGCTACGTGCTGGCCAACCTCGCCGCCGACGCGCGGCGCACGAAGGAAACGGAAGACCTGTACCGCTACCTGCTGACTGTGCGCAAGGACCGCCCGTCAGAACTTTATATCGAACTCGGTGAGCACCTGCGCGATGTGCGGCGGTACGCCGAATCGGTCAAAGTGTACGAAGAGGCGCTCAACGACCCGGCGCTTGCGACCGGCGAGCGGTTGATGCTGCTGTACCATCTGTCGCAGGCGCAGGAACTGGCGGGTAATACGCAAAAAGCCCTCGAAGCGATTGCCGCCGCCCAGAAAAGCGCGCTGGCCGCCCAAGGGGGCGAAAACCCGGTGTTGCTGTTTCAGGAAGCCTGGATCTATTACCACAGCCAGCAGTACGACGAAGCGGTTCAGCGGTATGAAAAGATCATCGCCAAGTTCGATCAGCCGCAATTCCGGCAATTGATCAGGCGGTGCCAGTTCAGCCTGTCGAACATTTATGTGTCGCGCGGCGACATGGAAAAGGGGCTGGCGATTCTCGAAGAGATCTACAAGGCGACGCCCGACGACGCGTCGGTCAACAACGACTTGGGGTACCTGTACGCCGATCAGGGCAAGAACCTCGACCAGGCCGAAAAGATGATTCGCAAGGCGCTCGATGCCGAACCCGACAACATCGCTTATCTCGACAGCATGGGCTGGGTGCTGTACAAGCTGGGGCGGTTTGCCGAAGCCGTGCCGTACCTCGAAAAGGCGGTGAAGGATTCGACGGGCGGCGACGAAACCATGTGGGACCACCTGGGCGACGCCTACCTTCGCGCCGACCAGCCAGCCAAGGCTTTGACCGCCTGGAAAAAAGGGCTGGAATCGGCCAAGGCGGCCACGCGGCCCGACGCTAAATTGATCGGGCGCATCGAGGAAAAAATCAAAACGCACCAGGGCGGCGCCGGCGTACTCAAGCCTGAGCGGCCCAATTCTCCATAGACCGGCGGCGCGGCCGGGCCCCCGTGGCAGAGTTGCACGCGGGGTCACTCAGTTTGCACGAGACAGCTTTCAAAAGACAGCGAGAGTCGTTGGCATGGCTGGACATTCTCATTTCGCCAATATCGCGATCAAGAAAGGCGCAGCCGATAAAAAGCGGGGCGCTCTGTTCGGCAAACTCAGCCGGGCGATCATCGTGGCGGCGCGACATGGCGGGGGCGACCCCGACACGAACCTCAAACTGCGATATGCCATTGAAAAAGCACGCCAGAACAGTATGCCCAAGGACAACATCGAGCGGGCAGTAAAAAAAGGCTGCGGTGAACTCGAGGGCGAAGATTACGCCGAACTGGTTTACGAAGGTTACGGCCCGGCGGGCGTCGCGGTGCTGTGCGATGTATTGACGGAAAACCGCAACCGGACTGCCGGCGAGATTCGCAAGGTGTTTGAAGTGCATGGCGGCAACCTGGGCGCTACCGGCTGTGTCGCCTGGATGTTCGAGCGCAAAGGGCTGTTTTTGATTCCTGCTTCGCACGTCGATGAAGAACGGCTGATCGACGTTGCCCTGCAGGCCGGGGCTGATGACGTCAAACCGGCCGGCGGCGCTTTCGAAGTCACGTGCGACCCCGCCGAGTTCGACCGCGTCAATGCGGCCCTGAATGAGGCACGGATTGCCGCCGACGTGGCCGAGATCTCGCGCGTGGCCGCAAATACGGTCGAGTTGAATGTCGAAAACGGGCGCCGCGTCGTGGCCCTCATCGCAGCTCTCGAAGAACACGAAGACGTGCAATCGGTGACGTCAAACTACAGTATTCCCGACGCGCTGCTCGACGCCGTCGCCGAAGGCCTGGCGTGATGCTGGGGGCTGGTTCGGCGCGGCGAGCGGTTCACGGGCTGGTGGTTGTCAGTCGGGCGTTGGTCTGGTCTGTTTTTTTCTGCGGCACGCGGCGCAACCTGCGCCGCACCGCGGCCTCTGTGGTTTGAGTGCAAACGTCTGGCATGGTCCGCGAACCTGTCTATCACGGTGGCCAACCGCCGACTCCCGTTCCGGCGGCTCAGCCGCCGCTCGGCGATACGCCTCCTGCGTTCGACGAAGAGTTGCGCCCGCAATCGCTGGCCGACGTCGTCGGGCAGCGGGCCGTTGTCGAGCGATTGCAGATCATGCTCAACGCGGCCCGCAAGCGCAAGGAACCGCTGGGGCACCTGCTGCTCGACGGCCCCCCCGGTTTAGGCAAGACCACGTTTGCCACCGTGCTTCCCAAGGAGCTGGGCACCGAGTGCCAGATCACATCGGGGCCGGTACTGTCGGCCCCCAAAGACCTGCTGCCCTACCTGACGAACGCGGGCTATGGTTCGGTGCTGTTCATTGATGAAATTCACCGCCTGCCGCCGGCCGTCGAAGAATTCATTTACCCGGTCATGGAGGATTTTCGCGTCGATATTTCCTTGGGCGAAGGGCTGAACGCCCGCACGATCAACCTCAAGCTGAAGCACTTCACCGTGATTGGCGCCACGACGCGCAGCGGAATGCTGACCGCGCCGCTGCGCGACCGCTTCGTCAATCGCGAGCATCTCGACTTTTACCAGGTCGAAGACCTGGCGGAAATCGTTCGCCGCAATTCACGCAAGCTCGGCTCCGAATTGACCGCCGACGCCGCCCTGGAAATTGCCCGCCGCAGCCGCGGCACGCCCCGCATCGCCAACAACCTGCTTCTGTGGAGCCGCCAGTTTTCCGACAGCGAGGCCGACGGCCGCATCACCACTGAAATCTGCCGCGCGGCGCTGCTCAAGAAGGAAATCGATGTGCTGGGCCTCGACCGCCAGGACCGCCGCTACTTGGAAACGCTGATTGCCGTGTTTGCGGGCGGCCCGGCAGGAATTCAGGCGCTGGCGCACAGCATGAACGTCGCGGCCGACACGCTCGAAGACGAAGTCGAGCCGTTTCTGTTGCGCACCGGCTTTCTGCAACGCACGCCACGCGGGCGTATGATCACCGCAGCAGCGTTTACGCACCTGGGCATTGCACCGCCCCCCGCCGACCCGCCCACCGGCCGGCTGTTTTGACGGGTGCACCCCAAAGCCGCGGTTGGTTCGCTGTGCCGCGCCAAAACAACTGCCCCCCGACTCGGTTGGAAACCGAACCGTGGGGGCAGCGTGTGATGCTTCTGGGTTCGAAGGGTCGTCAGGCTTTGGCGGCGGCCAGGGCGGCTGAGTAATCGGGTTCCTGGGCGATTTCAGGGACGTACTCGACGTACGTCAGCTTGCCAGCCGGGTTCACCACGAAAATCGCGCGGGCCAGGCAGCGATCGAGCGCCCCGCCCTTGATCAGCACGCCATAGTCTTCGCCGAACTTTGTGCAGCGGTGTGCACTCAGGCAGGTCACATTTTCGACGCCCTCGGCCCCGCACCAGCGCTTCTGGCCAAAGGGCAGGTCCATGCTGACGCACAATACCTGCACGTTCGCCAGCCCCTTGACCTGCTCGTTAAAGTTCTTCGTTTCCTTGTGGCACACAGGCGTGTCGAGCGACGGAATCGTGGCGATCACGCGGGTCTTGCCGGCCGAGGCCGCCAGCGTGGCGTCTTTCAGGTCGGCTCCCTGCAACACGAAGTCAGGCGCCTGGTCGCCCACCTTCAATTTCGGCCCGGCCAAGTCAATGGGGTTTCCCTTGAGTGTCACTGCGGCGGTTCGGATCTCAGCCATCGTTCTATTCCCTTATGCAAGTCGCTTCGATAACAATACGGGCAACGGCCTGAAGTATGACCGATTGCGGCGGAGATTCAAGGCATCGTACCGGTGCACCGCGCGCTCGGCCCGGCTGGCCACGATGAGGAGTGCGGCGATCGCGATGAACCGTTCTGAATACGACTTTGACGTGCTGGTCGTGGGCGCGGGCCACGCCGGCATTGAGGCGGCTTTGGCGGCGGCCCGGCTGGGGGCCCGCACCGCATTGTTGACCATGAGCTGTGACACCGTCGGCGCCATGAGCTGCAACCCGGCAATCGGTGGCATTGCCAAGGGGCAAATCGTACGCGAAATCGACGCCCTGGGCGGCGAAATGGGGCGAGCGATCGACGAAACGGGCATTCAGTTTCGCATGTTGAACCGCGCCAAAGGCGCCGCGATGCACAGCCCCCGCGCCCAGGCCGACAAAAAAGCGTATCAGTTCTTCATGAAATTACGTGTCGAACAGCAAGACAACCTCACACTCCGTCAGGAAACCATCGAAGACTTGCTCGTCAAAGACGGCTGCGTCGCGGGCCTGCGCGTACGCGGCGACGGCCTGTATCGTGCCCGGGCCGTCGTGCTGACGACCGGTACCTTTTTGCAGGCGGTCATGCACACCGGCGAGGCCAAAACCTCCGGTGGCAGGGCGGGCGAGGGCACGACCGCCTCAGTTTCTGCCGCGCTGACGCGGCTGGGCTTCGAACTATCGCGGTTTAAAACCGGCACGCCGGCCCGGTTGAACGGCAGAACGATCGACTACGGCGCCCTCGAACCGCAGCCGGGCGACGGCACCCCACAGCCGTTTTCCTTTCTGACCGATCGCATCACGCAGCCGCAGATCGACTGTTACCTGACAGGAACGAATCAGGCCGTGCACGAACTCATTCTCGCCAATTTGCATCGGGCCCCGATGTACAGTGGGCAGATTCAATCGACCGGCCCCCGGTACTGCCCGTCGATCGAAGACAAGGTCGTGCGGTTCGCAGCGCAGCCGGCACACCAGATTTTTCTCGAACCCGAAGGCCGCCAAACGCTCGAGGTGTATTGTAACGGCATCTCCACCAGCCTGCCCCGCGATGTACAGGAGCAAATGATTCGCCTGGTTCGCGGTTTGGAACGTGCTGAAATCATGCGGTTTGGCTACGCCGTCGAGTACGACTTTGCCCCGCCCACCCAATTACGCCCAACGTTGGAAACCCGCCGCGTCGCTGGCCTGTACTTCGCCGGGCAGATCAACGGCACAACCGGTTATGAAGAGGCCGCTGGCCAGGGACTGATCGCCGGCTGTAACGCCGCGCTGAACATCGCCGGCAAGCCGCCGCTCATTCTTGACCGCAGCCAGGCTTACCTCGGTGTTTTGATCGACGACTTGGTTACCCGTGGCGTCGACGAACCGTACCGCATGTTCACGTCGCGGGCCGAGTACCGGTTGCTGCTCCGCCACGACAATGCCGACCGTCGCCTGACCCCGATCGGGCGGCGGATTGGCCTGGTCAATGCCGAGCGCTGGAACCGGCTCGAAGCTCACGAGGCTGAAATCGTGCGTGCGAATCAGTTCCTGAGCGGGGCCACGCACGCCGCAACGCCGCTCGAACAAATCCTGCGACGCCCCGAATCGACCTGGGATGATCTATGCGTCCTATGCCCCGAATTGCGGGGCCTGAACATTGCTCCACTCGCGCGCGAGCAGAT
>JAJXXL010000574.1 GCA_021781115.1 Planctomycetota bacterium | reverse complement strand
GGCGTCAATGAGTTCCCCACGCATGTGGGGGTGAACCGTCGCTCGGTGGCCAACTGCTGGTTGAGTTGCCGAGTTCCCCACGCATGTGGGGGTGAACCGGGGGTGATCCGCAGATGTTGGGAGTGAGTACGAGAGTTCCCCACGCATGTGGGGGTGAACCGTGATGGCCGACCTCGTGCCGCTCCTGCTGTTCGAGTTCCCCACGCATGTGGGGGTGAACCGGAATGCGTTATTGTACGCAACACGCCTACCGACGAGTTCCCCACGCATGTGGGGGTGAACCGCTGGTGCAACAGCAGATCGTGAGCTGCTTCGCGAGTTCCCCACGCATGTGGGGGTGAACCGAGCGCCTTTCGGCGTTCACCAATCGGCATGCGCGAGTTCCCCATGTCGTCCGGCGTGTCGCGCGTTACTCAGCCCCGACGGGGCGAAACATTTCCAGCCTGGGGCAATCGCCCCAGGTTCGTCGGCAAATCGGGAGCCCGAGCCCTGTAAGGGCGCAACACGATCGTTGCCAACCATGAACCCGCCACGCACGACAAACCCGCTTTTTGTTTCGCCCTTACAGGGCACTTGCGCAGGCGCTGGTCTACCGACTTGGGGCGTTGCCCCAAGCTGAAAATGTCGTGCCCTGACAGGGCGGTTCGCCAAACTCCCCACAAGGGCTGACAGAACCAGCGCTTTCGTAGGAAGCCGTTCAGACACAATGCCTGGCTCAAAAAACACCGAAATGGAATTTGACAAAACCGGCCAAACCTTGGCCCCGCAAATTCTCGATTTGTGTCAATCGTATCTGCGGCCAGTGTAACGCGGGCCACGAAGTTGTGGCGTTGCGCCGGTTTCAACGACGGCACGCAACTATTTTCTTCAGCCACAGCCAGAGTCGATTTCGCGTTCCGCGAACCGCCAGTGGCAAAGAAACTCCCGTCGGTTCGCGATTATCGGAACACCCACTGTTGCCGGGAGTTCGGTCGAATGGTCTGGCGCGTCTGTCAATCGGAATTACATCGACAGGCCGGGTTCGCGAATCCGACGATGCAACCTCGGACGCCGTACCGAGTAAAAAAACGGGGTTTCCCCCCGCTCATGAGCGGGGGGCATGGTGAAACGCAGTTTTCTGCGGCGGGTCGCCGCAGCCACCGGTCTGGCGATCGCCGGGTGCCTTGCCTGAGCAGTGCCGAACCCTGGCCTGGGGCGAACCGGTTTTCCGCGGGTTCAGGCTGCCCCTGGTGGGGCACGCGACCAGGTCGCCATGCGATGCGAGAATCTGCGACCGGTTCAATTGGTGGTTTTGTTGGAGTGGTTCGTTGGTCAATGAGGTTTCCACCATGCAAATGCACGGGAATACGCTGTATGTGCAAACCGAACGGGCGTATCTTCACAAAGACGGCGAGACGGTCAAAGTCGAGGTCGAGCGCGAGGTTCGTCTGCGCGTGCCGCTGCACCATCTGGATGGCATTGTTTGTTTCGGCCGCGTTGCCATCAGCCCCGCGCTGATGGCCGAATGTTGCGAGCGCGACATCGGCATTTCCTGGATGACCAATGAGGGCCGCTTCTTGTGCCGCGTCCTGGGCGCCGAATCGGGCAATGTGTTGCTGCGTCGCCGGCAATATCGCCTGGCCGACGAGCAGCCCGCGGCGCTGCCGATCGCCCGCGCGATCGTCGCCGCGAAAATCCAGAACAGTCGCACGGTGTTGCTGCGCGGAGCGCGCGAGGCCGAAGCCCCGCAGGATCAAGCGGCGCTGCGCCGCGCGGTCGATCGGCTCGAATGTTCGCTCCAGGCGTTGCCCCAGGCCGGCACGCTCGATGTCGTGCGCGGGTGCGAAGGCGAAGCGGCACGTGTTTATTTCGAATCGTTCAATGGCCTGCTCAAACAGCAGCGCGAGTTTTTTTCGATGACCGGCCGTTCACGCCGCCCTCCCAAAGACGCCGTCAATTCACTGTTGTCTTTCGTATACACCGTGCTCACACATGATATGGCCGCTGCCCTGAGCACCACGGGGCTCGACCCTGCTGTCGGGTTCCTGCACGCCGATCGACCGGGGCGGCTGTCCCTGGCCCTGGATTTGCTTGAGGAGTTTCGGGCGGTCGTGGCCGACCGGCTGGTGCTGAGCCTGATCAACCTGAAACAGGTTCAACCCGATGGGTTCGAAACGCAGCCGACCGGAGCCGTGCTCATGAGCAGCGCCACCCGCCGCACCGTGTTGTCAGCCCTCGTGCAACGCAAACGCGAAGAGCTGATTCACCCGCTGCTTGAGGAAAGGGTGCCCATTGGGCGGCTGCCACTGCTCCAGGCGCGTTTTCTCGCCCGGTTTGTCCGTGGCGACCTGCCCGCCTACCCGGCATTTGTCGGCAAATAATCGAAGCCGAACGACTAACGACGGGTGTTCACGCTGCGTGCGATGGGTGGTATCGCGTCCCCCACGAATAGGCGGCAAAACCAGCGCCCCGGCTGCGCAGCGCTCGGCCAACCGGGCTGACGCAGGCCGCCGCCGCCCGGTAATGCGGCGGCTGCCGGGCCATTTCCAGCCCGTGCCGCCGCCGGCAGGGAAAAACCAGATACGCACGAACGGCTATTCGACAACCCAGGTATCGCCGCTGTTGAACAACGCATCGAGGTCGCCGGGGCCGTTTTTGGCAATAACCGAGGCGACCTGTTCGTTGACCACCTTGTCATAAATCGGGGCGGCGACGTCGCGGAACACGCCCAGCGGTTCGGGGTAATCGGGCTGGCGCATCCGCGAGAGCAGAAACGCCAGGCTCGGTTCGGGCGATTTTTCGTCGTGAAACAGCAGGTCATCTTCGGTAATGCCCTTGCCCAGTTCGACGACTTCGGGGTGCATGCCGTTCAGGCGAATGCCTTTCTTGAGATCCTTGCCAAACACCAGCGGCTTGCCATGTTCGAGATAAACGACATTGTCGGCCTTTTTGGCCTTGTCGGTGGCGTAGTCCCAGGCGCCGTTGTTGAACACGTTGCAATCCTGGTACACCTCGACAAACGCCGTGCCCTGGTGGTGGGCGGCCCGTTCGAGCACGGTGGTCAGGTGCTTGATATCGACATCGACCGCGCGGGCCACGAACGTCGCTTCGGAACCAATCGCGTAGCACAGGGGCGACAGCGGGTTGTCGACCGAGCCGACCGGCGTGCTCTTGGTGCGGTGCCCCACGAGACTCGTGGGCGAGTACTGCCCCTTGGTCAGGCCGTAAATCCGGTTGTTGAACAGAATGACCTTCAGGTCGAGGTTGCGGCGGAGCATGTGCATCAGGTGGTTGCCGCCGATCGACAGCGCGTCGCCGTCGCCGGTAATCACCCACACCTGCAAATCGGGGCGGGCGGTTTTGACGCCGCTGGCAATCGCCGGGGCGCGCCCGTGAATGCCATGAAACCCGTAGGTGTTCACGTAGTAGGGAAACCGGCTCGAACAGCCGATGCCCGAGACAAACACGAAGTTTTCGCGGGGCACGCCCAGCGTGGGCAGCACCTTTTTCATCTGGGCGAGAATGGAATAATCGCCGCAGCGCGGGCACCAGCGAATTTCCTGGTCGCTCGCGAAATCCTTGGCGGTCAGGATGGGCAGATTCGATGCGGGGGAAGACGTACTCATGACGGTTGGCTTTCCAGCACTTCGTCGATTTTGGCGACGAGTTCGTTGACGAGGAACGGTTTACCCTGAACTTTGTTGAAGCCGATGGCGTCGACCAGGTATTTGGCGCGAATCAGCAGCAGCAACTGGCCGCTGTTGAGTTCGGGAATCAGCACCGTGTCGTAGCGCTTCACGATTTCACCGAGATTTCGCGGAAAGGGGTTCATGTACCGCAAGTGAGTGTGGGCCACCGATTTGCCGGCGTCGATCGCGGCCCGCACGGCGGTGCGCACCGCGCCGCAGGTGCCGCCCCAGCTCATTACGAGCAGCTTGCCGGTGGCAGGGCCTTCGACCTCTTGTAAGGGGATGTAATCGGCCACGCCCGCCACCTTCTTGATGCGGGTCATGACCATGTGGTGGTGATTTTTGGGCGAATACTCGACATTGCCCGTGCCGTCGGCCTTTTCGAGACCGCCCACGCGGTGTTCCAGGCCGGGCGTGCCGGGCAAAGCCCAGGGGCGGGCCAGCTTTTCATTGCGGGCATACGGCATAAAGCCGTTTTCGCCATCACCATTGACGCTGTCGGGGCTGTGGCCCGTTTTGCCCGCCGGGTGCTCGATCTTGATCGGTTTCAAGTCGGCCATGCGGGGGATCAGCCACGGTTCGGCGCCGTTGGCGATGTACCCGTCGGTCAGCAGCAGAACGGGGGTCATGAATTCGATCGCGATTCGAATGGCTTCCTGGGCCATGTAAAAACAGTCGCCGGGGCCGGCGGCGGCCACAATGGGCATGGGGCAATCGCCGTTGCGGCCAAAAAACGCGAGCAACAGGTCCGATTGCTCGGTTTTCGTGGGCAGCCCGGTGCTCGGGCCGCCGCGCTGCACGTCGACAATGACCATGGGCAGTTCGGTCATCACGCCCAGCCCCATCGCTTCGCCCTTCAGGCAAATGCCGGGGCCGCTGCTGGCCGTGACGGCGACTTCGCCGGCAAACGCGGCGCCAACCGTGGCCGACATGGCGGCGATTTCATCTTCGGCTTGAAAGGTTCTGACGCCAAAACTTTTCATCATGGCCAGCTCATGCAGAATGTCGCTGGCGGGTGTAATGGGGTAGCCCGAGTAAAACAGGCGCTTGCCGGCGAGCTTGGCCCCCGTGACGAGGCCATACGCGGTTGCCTCGTTGCCGGTGATCTTGCGGTATTTGCCCGGGGCCAGCCGGGCGGGCGGCACCTGGTAGTGCGTCGTGAACGACTCGGTCGAAAACCCGTAATTGAACCCGCCGCGCAGGGCGCGCAAGTTCGCCTCCTGAATGGCGGGGTTCTTTTTGAATTTGTCGTTGATCCACTGTTCGGTGGGCGTGCGGTCGCGATCGTACAACCAGTACACGAGGCCCAGGGCGAAGAAGTTTTTGCAGCGATCGGCGTCTTTTTGCGACAGGCCGAGGCCCGACACGGCGTCGCGCGTCAGGCGGGTCATGGCCACCTTGTGCAGGCGAAACCGGGCGGCAAATTCGGGGTCGAGCAGGGGGTTGCCGTCGTACCCCGCCTTCATCAAATTGCCCTTGTCGAATTCGTCTTCGTTAACGATCAGCGTGCCCCCGCGCTTCAGATCGCCCAGGTTCGTCTTGAGGGCCGCAGGGTTCATCGCCACGAGCGTATCGACCTGGTCGCCCGGCGTGAAAATATCGCGGCTGGAAAAATTGAGCTGAAAACCGCTGACGCCGGCCAGCGTGCCGGCCGGGGCGCGAATTTCGGCGGGAAAGTCGGGCAGCGTGCTGACATCGTTGCCGAATGATGCCGAAACGTTGGTGAACTGGGTGCCCACGAGCTGCATGCCGTCGCCGCTATCGCCGCAAAAGCGAATCACGACTTCGTCAAGCTGCTCGAGTTTTTTTTCGGGCGGTTGTGTTGGCTCGGTATTGAGCACACCCATCGAAGACATGGATTGAAAACTCCTGAGTGTTCCGAAAGTTCGGTGTAAGGGGCACGGCAAAAGACCGCGCGGGATGCGAGTGGGGGGCCAAAAGGCCGCCGTGTCGGTGGGTTGGCAGCCGGCAGGTTTGAATCAGCCGGCGAGTGGTGGGGCGTCAGGCTCCTTCGCGATCCTTCGCGGTCAGTTGAGCGTGGGAAGCTTGATTGTAAACCGCCGCCGGAAAATGCTCAACTAGAAAATGCACGACGGTTTTCACGTCGACGATTCCTACGGGGCGCCCGGCGGCGTCGGTAACGGGCAAGCGGCGATACCCCCCATGATCCATCAGGCCAATGACCGACAGCAGCGTGTCGTCGGGGGTGATCGTTTGAGGTTTGGTCGTCATGACCTGCGACAGCGGCGAATCGGGCGCGGTGCCCCTGGCAATGCTCTTCAGCAGGTCGCGCTCGGTAAACACGCCCACGAGTTTGCCCGCGTCGCACACAAGGGCACTGCCGTGGCTGTGGGCGCGCATTTCAGCGGCCGCGTCGGCCATGCTGTCGTGCGGCCCGAGAATGGGCACCTCTTTGAGGGTCAATTGCCCTACGCGGTTGCATTCCAGCACGTTACGGAGAAACATCGGGTTTCTTCCTCTTGCGAGACCCTGCCGCCTTCGCGCCGGGGCAGCCAGAACGCAAACCGCTGCCAGTGCGCCCCAAAGCTCACCGGGGAACAACCTGGGTGGACAAAAACAACACGGCGAGTCTCACATTCATTCTTGCAGGTTCCTCAAAAATTGAAAAGCGACTTTTCTTAAAAAACAGACAGTAACGGCCCGGCCACGGGTTTCGAGTCATGCCGGCAACACCCGGCATTCGCGACGGCCGGGCGACGGCCGAGTGCCATCGGCGTCAGGCTGACTGCCGACGGTCCATCAGGCAGGATTTCCCCTCGATGCGTTCCTTCCCTTTTCCGCCCCCTCATGGGTGCCGGCGTCTGA
>JAJXXL010000272.1 GCA_021781115.1 Planctomycetota bacterium | reverse complement strand
AGAAATTCAGCCCGGTCGATCGGATTGCGAGAATAAAATGACGCAAACCACCTAAGAATCTCTAGTATCGCAGATACCGCAGTCGCCTCATTTGATCAGGATGTCCTCGATCCGGTTTATCGATGCAGCCTGCCGTAATTCGCAAGGGCCGCGGGCGAAACCGGATCGTTCCAACGGACGAGATCTCGATGGTGGGGTCTGTGCCCCTGCGTACAATCTTGCACGACCAGAAATGCCAATGCGGGGCAGGAACACCCACGCAACGTCCGCCCGGTCGACAACAGATCGTCATGTACAACAGGTGGCAGCACAGCAGGTTACGGCTCGGCTGACGATGTGAACCCATCAGCCGCGTGCGGTGGCTGGCCGGCAGAGGGGGGGGCCAGATCGGGGCTGGTTTCGTGTGCCATGCCGGGCCGGGGTTGCCTTCGACGTCCTGGGCCGTGGCATGGACGATGCAATCGCAATCTGCTTCGCCGATGCAGACGAGAAAACAACGGGTTGGCATAAGGCCCCGGCCCAAGTCCTGGGTCGCCCGGCACTTGAACTCTTGACGAAACCCGCATAATATATTCAGATTGGTTGATTCATTGATCCGATACACGATAAAATCGAGTTTGTGGGCTGCCTGCCGTATTGCGATAAGCCAGCAGCAATTTTTGAACTGGCCGAGCCCGCGCCTTCCGTGCGACTTGCTGCGCCGGTTGTAACCCGCCACCCCTGCCGATCAATCCATCACACAGTATGACTTGAGGCGAACCACGCCCCGAGTCGAATGCTCGCCGGGTGATGGCAACCTGATCGCGTCCCGCCGAATGGAGCATGGCATGAGGATAAAAAAGGTGTCAGAAACCTTTTTTGAGCGCGCAGCGGTCGCGGCGGTTCATAGAAATCAAAAAAGGCTTTTGACGCTTTTCGTATTGGTTCTGGCCGTTGGCCGAATGGGCCGGGCGAAGGCCGACGATGCCCCCCTGCCGCCGCCGGATCGGGCGATCGAAGCGGTCATCGACGAGTTCATCGACCTGGGTTTGCAACGGGCCGGGGTTGTTGCCGCTCCGCCGGCCGACGACGCCAATTTTGTCCGCCGGGCAACGCTCGATCTGGCAGGGCGAATTCCCACCACCGCCGAAACGCAGGCTTACGTGCAATCGTCGGATCCAGGCAAGCGGGCGCTGCTGGTCGACCGGTTGATTGCCAGCCCCGATTTCAACTATCACCAGCGAAACGAGCTCGACGCGCTGCTCTTGCCGGGGCAAAACAACGGCGAGTGGCGTGAATACCTGCTGAAGGCGGTCCAGGAGAACCGTTCGTGGAGCCAGCTTTTCCGCGAAGTGATCCTGGGGCGCGAAGACAACCCGGCCGAAAAGCCGGCGCTGGCGTTTTTGAAGGCCCGAGCCAAGAACGTCGACGATCTGACGAACGACACGAGCAAGTTATTCTTCGGAGTGAGCATCAACTGCGCGAAGTGCCACGATCACCCGCTGGTGCTCGACTGGACTCAAGACCATTACTTCGGCATGGCGTCGTTCTTTAACCGCACCTACCTGACCAAGAAAAATTTCCTGGCTGAGCGCGACGACGGGCAGCTCAAGTTCCGCACGACGGCGGGGGTCGAAAAAGAAGCCCGCGTGATGTTTCTGACGGGCGTTGCGGTCGATGACCCGCCCGCGCCGCAACTCACCGAAGAGCAGAAGCAGGCCGAAGCCGCCCGCCGCAAAGAAGACGAAAACCGCGAAACGCCGCCCGCCCCCGCGGGCTACAGCCGCCGGGCGCAAATTGTCGAGTTGGCGCTCAAGCCCGACGCGAACGGGTTTTTCACGCGATCCTTCGTCAACCGGTTCTGGCACCGGTTGTTGGGGTACGGGCTGGTCATGCCGATCGATCAAATGCATTCGGCCAACAAGCCCAGTCACCCCGAACTGCTCGCCTGGCTGGCGCGCGACGCGCTGTACCACAACTACGACATGCGCCGGCTGGTGCGTGGTATCGTGCTGAGCCGTGCCTACGGCCGCAGCAGTCGCTACGAAGGGCCGGGCGATCGCCCGGTGCCGCGGCACTTCGCCGTTGCCGCAGTCAAACCGCTGACTCCCATGCAGTATGCGCTGTCGCTGCAAATCGCCACGCAAAACCCGGCCCAGTTGGAGGCGGTGTTCGCCAAGGGCGACGACTGGGCCAACCGCCGCCGCGATTACGAAAACCACGCTGCCGGGTTCGCGAACCAGTTGGAAATGCCGGGCGAAAACTTTCAGGTGGGTGTCAACGAAGCGCTGCTATTCAGCAACGGGCCGCAGGTGCAGCGCGAATACCTCAGCGAATCGGGCGACCGGCTGGTCGGTGCGCTCAAGGGAGCGGCCGACAGGCAGCAGGCGGTACAAACTGCGTTTCTGACGGTGTACGCGCGGCCCGCCGAGCCGGATGAGCTCGACGCGGTCTTGAAATACCTGTCGGCCCGCGAAGACCGTCTGGCGGCGGGGTACCAGCAGGTTGTGTGGTCGCTGATCGCCAGCGGCGAATTCCGGTTCAATTACTAAATCGGCCTCATCACGAAAAACCCTGTCACAGCACGGTGAAACATGGCCTTATCGACGCGACGCGGCTGGTGCGGTTCGGCTGACCACGGTTTGAACCGGCGTTCATTTCTTGGGACGGCAGCCTTGGGAGCAACGGCCTTCGCCAGCGATATGACGTTGCTGAACGCGCTCAAGGATCCGGTGCTGGCCCAGGAGGTCAAGCGGCAGGAAAAGCATGTGATTTTGCTGTGGCTCGCGGGCGGCGCCAGCCAGCTCGAAACCTGGGATCCAAAACCGGGCCGCCCCACCGGAGGGCCATTCCGGGCGATCGACACCGTCACGCCGGGCATTCAGATTTCCGAACTGATGCCAAAACTGGCCCAGCGCATGCAGCACACGGCGATCATTCGCTCGCTGAACACGAAAAATGCCGATCACGGCGGCGGTACAAAGCTCATGGAAGTCGGGCGCACGGCAGAACCGGGCATGGACTACCCTGACCTGGGTGCGGTGCTGGCCCGCGAGCTGGGTCGGGCCGAAAGCCCCGTCCCTGATTACGTGTCGCTTTACACCTCGACCGAAGGACGGCACAAGGGCGGCTCGGGGTTTCTTGGCGCGCGGTACGCCCCGATGTTTCTTGACAACGGCCTGATGCCCGAAAACATCCAGCGGCTCGAAGCCATTGGCGATGTCGACCATCAGGACCGTGCCGCCCTGCGCGACCTGCTGCATCGGCGGTTCGCCCGCGGGCGCGAAGTCGGCGCCCTGGGCAGCCACAACTCGGCGTATCAGCGCGTGCGCGGGCTGATGGCGAGCGAAAAACTGTTTGACCTGGCGCAGGAACCGCAGCCGGTTCGCGACGCCTACGGCCCCACGCAGTTCGGCGAGCAGGTGCTCGTGGCCCGTCGCCTGGTCGAAGCCGGCGTGCCGTTCGTCAAGGTGGCCCGCGCCTGGTGGGACAGTCACGGCCAGAACTTCGAAACGCACCTGGAACTGGTGACCGAACTCGACCAGGTCATGTCGGCCTTGCTCGATGATCTGAAAGACCGCGGCCTGCTCGACAAGACGCTCGTGTTGACGTTTGGCGAATTCGGGCGCACGCCCGACATCAACCCCAGCCTGGGGCGCGACCATTTCGCGAGCGCCTGGAGCGCCAGCCTGTCGGGTTGCGGCGTGCGCGGCGGCACGGTGTACGGCAAGACCGATGACGACGGCCGCAAGGTGGTCGATGGCGAGGTCGGCGCTCCTGAACTGTTCGCGACGATCTTTCAGGCGCTGGGCATCGATCATGAAAAGCATTATTACCTCGGCGCCCGCCCGATTCCGCTCACCGACCCCGGCACCAAGGCGATTCCGCAGGTGCTGGCGTAACGCACTGGCCGATCTGTCCTCAACTTCAGGCCGTCCCCGGCTGCGACGACCTTAACGTCTGGCGAACTGGTTGAATCATGAGCAATTCCGACCCCACGCAATTGAAGCTCGTCAAAAAGGTCGACCGCCCGGGGGTCTGCTTTGGCATGGCCCGTGTGCCGGGCGGCGAGCGGTTGTTTTATGGCGCTTCCGATGCCCGCGTGTACGACATCGACCTGGCGGCCGAAAAGCCCGACGCTCATGAGCTGGCTGGCCATGCGGGCTATGTGCTAGGCGTGGCCCAGGCCGGGGCGTTCGTGATATCGGGGGCGTACGATGGCCGTTTGATCTGGTGGAACGTGGCGACGCGCGAGGTGGTGCGCACGGTCGACGCCCATGCGAAATGGATCCGGGGCGTCGTTGCCGCGCCAGGCGGCAAGCTCGTTGCCAGCGTGGCCGATGACATGCTGTGCAAGCTGTGGGATGTCGAAACGGGGCAGCTCGTGCGAACATTAGCGGGCCATGACCGGCTCACGCCCCAGCATTATCCGTCGATGCTGTTCGCCTGCGCGTTTTCAGCCGACGGGCAATTGATCGCCACCGCCGACAAGGTGGGCCGCGTCATCATCTGGGAAGTCGACTCGGGCAACCGGCTCGCCGCCGTCGAGGCCCCGCTGCTGTATACTTGGGATGCGAAACAGCGGCGGCATTCGATCGGCGGGGCCCGCAGCGTGGCGTTTTCACCCGACGCGAAACTGGTGGCCGTGGGCGGCACCGGCCAGATCAACAATGTCGATCACCTCGAAGCCCTGGCCCGCCTCGAACTGTTCGACTGGCGCGGCGGCCAGCGGACTCATGAATTTCCGGGTGAAAAGTTCAAAGGGCTGGTCGAATGCATGGCCTGGCACCCGGCGGGCGACTGGCTCGTCACGGCTGGTGGCGATCACGAGGGGTTCATCAAGTTCTTCGACATTACGGGCAACAAGCTGCTGCACCAGGAAAAAGCTCCCATGCATGTGCACAGCCTGGCGCTGAACGAGGCCGCCGATACGCTGTACCTGGCTGGCCACGGCAAAATCGCCGTGTATGAATTCAAACCCGCACCGCCGCCCGCCCAGGAAGCCAAGCCCCCGGCCTGACTGCCCCGCATTGCGCGTCGCGCACCAATTCCTGCTTGAGACGTTGGGTCGTTGGCTGGCGCGCAGTCGGTGGTTTTGGAATTGTGCCGCGTTAGCCCGCCGATCACCAGCAGCCGTTTCCGTGGGGCAGCGGGCCGGGCGCATGGAGCGGCGCGGTTCAAAAGCTGCTGATCACGTTTCCGTCGGCATTGTTGCCCAGACTTTGCCAGGTCAGGTTGTTGATATTCTCGCTGACAGCCTTGACTGAGCCGTCGGCGAACAGCATTTGCACCATGCCAACGTGCCGGCTGCCAAACGCGGCGCCATTGAGCACATTCGGTTGCCAGACGCAGTTGCCCAGCACGAATGCAGGGTTCGAGGCGTAGGTTGTGGGCGATTTGTAGCTGCTCGTCTGACTGCGCGAATAGCCGGCCCAGGCCGAATCGCCCTGGCGCGCGGCACGCTCGCCGGCTAGAAACGTGTTGCTCGATCCATCGGTAATGTCGCGAAAACTGATGCGGCTGTTCTGGTCGAACACCCCGGTGTAGCTGCCCAGCCCGCCGGCGCCGCCGTTGGCGATGTAGCTCGCGCGGGCGGCAAAGCCCACGCCGGTAATCGTGGTCTGGTCGGGGCCTGTGCCGCCGCCGGGCAGCGACGATCCTTGAACGGTATTCGACGACTGGTAATTCGCCAGCCCCACAACGCCGGGGTCCGAGGGGCAATTCCAGATCGTCAGAATCGATTGCGGCAATGTTGGAACGGCAACGTTGAAATTCAGCGTCTCGTACAGACTGCCCTGATCCATGAATGGCAGAATCATCGTGCCCCAGCCGAACGCCGTGTCGTTCGCCGTGCCCACGTAGGCGGGCGGAATCACGTACCCCGGCGGGAACACGAGACTGCGATCATGGTAATTCTGCAGCGCCAGCCCCAGTTGTTTGAGCTGGTTTTTGCACTGGGTGCGGCGGGCGGCCTCGCGCGCCTGTTGCACTGCCGGCAACAGCAGCGCAACCAGTACCGCGATAATGGCAATCACGACCAGAAGTTCAATGAGGGTGAAGCCGCGCCGGCCCATGGTTCTGCTCCTTGGAAACCCGTTCGATGCACGTCGAAACGCTGCGGCACCCGGTGGCGTTTGAATACCAGACCCGAATCCGCCTTGTGACGAGTATAGTATGCCCCGGCGGCGGCTGAGCCGTCAAGAATCGAGGGTCGCTTTTTATTGCAATTCACCGCGGGACGCGCGAGGCTTCACGCCGGTGCGATCCATCGCGCGATGTTGCCCGCGTAGGGCGGGCCGATGACGCCCCGTTCGGTGATGAAGGCCGCGATCAGCCGGGCGGGAGTCACGTCAAATGCGGGGTTGTACACGGCAACTTCGGCCGGGGCGATCTGCCGGCCCAAACCGTGCGTGATTTCTCGGGGGTCGCGGTGCTCGATCGGAATCGCGTCGCCCGTGGCGATCGCACAGTCAAAGGTGCTGCACGGCGCGGCGACATAACAGGGAATATTGTGAGCTGCCGCCAGCACCGCCACTCCGTACGTGCCAATCTTGTTGGCGGTATCAGAT
>JAJXXL010000361.1 GCA_021781115.1 Planctomycetota bacterium | reverse complement strand
CTCGGCGACAATTATGGCGACCTGGCCTTGATTCTGTGGCGAGAGATCCGCAACATTGCCGACGCCTCCGTTCGCCAAGCCGTCACGAACCGCGTTCGCGACGCCTTGGTATCCCGGTTCGGCCACCTCGAACAGGGTGAGCTTACCGAGCGGCTGGGGCGCTTGCGTGAGACGTTGCATGATCGTGGGTACGACGTCGAAATCTGCGTATCGGGCGGGCTGCCAATCCTACGAGAAAACAACTGCCCCTATCAGGAACTGGCCGAAGAAGACCGCGGAATTTGCGACCTCGAACAAGACGTATTCCAGCGCGTATTGGGGGCTGATATCAAGCGATCGCAATGCTGCCTCGATGGGCACAACTGTTGTGAATTCGAAGTGTCAGAAACGAGTCGCCTGAACAATGGCGAACGTCAACTGAGTGCCGTATAATCCCCCCGTCGCCAGGCAACTTGCCCCGCTGACGGCGGTACCGAACTTGTACAAAAACACCCATTGCCGAGAAAGACCGACAGATGACATGGATTGAAGGTCGATTCGAAGAAAATGTGATTACGACCTCGCTGGAACAGGCGATGAACTGGGCTCGGCAGTCGAGCATTTGGCCAATGACCTTTGGGCTGGCATGTTGCGCGATCGAAATGATGGCCGCCGGCGCCAGCCGATTTGACCTCGACCGATTCGGCGCGGGCGCATTTCGTGCCACCCCGCGCCAGGCTGACCTGATGATCGTGGCCGGAACGGTCACGTTCAAGATGGCCAGTCGCGTGCGTCGCCTGTACGAACAGATGCCCGACCCGAAGTACGTGATTGCGATGGGGGCGTGCACGGTGGGTGGAGGCCCCTATTTCAAATGGGGCTATCATGTCGTGAAAGGCGTCGATCTGGTCGTGCCGGTCGATGTCTACGTCCCTGGCTGCCCGCCCCGGCCCGAAGCCTTGCTCGAAGGCCTGATGCGAATTCAAGACAAAATCAAAGCCAAACGCATCGTTCGCGGTTCAACCGACGACCTGCCTGTGCCGCACCACAGCGGGTATGCCACCGTGCCGCATGTTGTAGAAGTGTGATCATAAAACAGTTGGCCGAATGCGGCGGCGCGCAACGCTTCGCCTGCGGCGGGTCGAATCGGCCTGGCGCACTTGGCAACGTGGCGACACCCCCGAGTCAGATAGGCCCGCCACGAGGCGGTCCTTGAACCGCACGACCGTCGCAGGCTGCACGGCAACCCGACGGGCACGCTTGTTTTCAATTTTCCGTTTTGGTGAGTGAACCCGGCTCGGTATGAACAGTCTTCTCAAAATCGACAACCTGCACGTTTCGGTTAACGGCAAACCCATTCTCAAGGGGGTCAATCTCGAGGTGCGGCAGGGAGAAACCCACGCGCTCATGGGCCCGAACGGCTCAGGAAAGAGTACGCTCGCCTACGCACTCATGGGGCACCCGCGGTATGAAATCACAGACGGCCGCATAGAAATTGACGGCGTTGACCTCGTCGCACTCGAACCCGATGCACGAGCTCGCCTGGGTTTGTTCCTGGCGTTTCAATACCCGGTAACGATTCCCGGAGTGAAAGTGGCCGATTTTCTGCGGCATGCCGTGTCGAATGTTCGCAACCCTGATCGCAAAGAGGGCGAAGGGTTGATTCCCATGCGCGAGTTTCGCAAGGAATTGAAGGCCCGAATGGAGGCCTTGGGAATGGACGTCGAGTTTGCCCGGCGGTATCTGAACGACGGGTTTTCAGGCGGCGAGAAGAAGCGCATGGAAATCCTGCAACTGGCCATGCTGCGGCCCAAGTTTGCCATACTCGATGAAACCGACAGTGGCCTCGACAGCGACGCGGTGCGTGTCGTCAGCGAGGGGCTGGCGCGACTGGCCGGGCCCGAAATGGCCGTGGTCATTATTACACACCATGAACGGTTGCTCGAATTCAATCGCCCGCAATCAACGCACGTCATGCTCGCCGGTCGCATTGTAGAAAATGGAGACGCGACGCTGGCGCATGAGTTGCACGACCAGGGATATGCGGGCGTGCGAACTCGGCACCCCGCTATTGCCGCCGAAGAAACCGTCGAAAAAACTGAAGAGGCCCTGGTTGCCAAAGCCTGACGTAGCTCACGAGCCGCAATACCCGTTCAACGCACGCCCCCCCGTGCAGGAGATATAACACCGTGGCCACTGATTTGACCCCACCCGCAGAAGCCGAAGTTGGCGTCGGCGATTATCAATTCGGGTTTCACGACCCGACCGACAAGTACGTGTTCAAGAGCCGCAAGGGCCTCGACCGCGACATCGTGAGCCAGATTTCCGAGATGAAATCGGAACCCGACTGGATGCGTCAGTTCCGGCTTGAAGCGCTCGACATTTTCTTCAAGAAGCCGACCCCCACTTGGGGGGGCGACCTGAGCCACCTCAATTACCAGGACATTTTCTACTACGTCAAGGCGGCCGCCGGGCAGGAAAAAAACTGGGACGACGTTCCCGCCGACATCCGCAAGACCTACGATCGATTGGGTATTCCTGAGGCTGAGAAAAAGTACCTGGCCGGCGTCAAGGCCCAGTATGAATCGGAAGTAGTGTATGGCAGCCTGCAGGAAGATCTGTCGCGGCAGGGAGTGATTTTCACAGACACCGATTCGGCGATGCGCGATCACCCGGAGCTGTTTCGCGAGTATTTCGGCACAGTAATTCCTCCGGCCGACAACAAGTTCGCGGCGCTGAATTCGGCGGTCTGGTCGGGTGGGTCGTTCATTTACGTCCCGAAAGGGGTGAAGATCGACTTTCCATTGCAAGCTTACTTTCGGATCAACTCCGAAAACATGGGCCAGTTCGAGCGCACGTTGATTATCGTCGACGAAGGCGCCTCAGTGCACTACGTCGAAGGCTGCACGGCTCCCACGTACAGTTCTGAAAGCCTGCATTCGGCCGTCGTCGAAATCATCGTCAAGCGTAACGCCCGCTGCCGCTACACCACGATTCAGAACTGGTCAAATAATGTGTACAATCTGGTGACGAAGCGCGCCATGGCCTACGGCGATTCGCTGATGGAATGGGTCGACGGCAACCTTGGGTCGCGACTGACGATGAAATACCCGGCGATCTACCTGATGGAACCGGGCGCCCGCGGCGAAACGCTGTCGATTGCATTCGCCGGCAAGGGCCAGCATCAGGACGCTGGCGCCAAAATGGTGCATTGCGCCCCCAACACCTACAGCCGGATCATTTCGAAAAGCATTTCGAAAGCCGGCGGGCGGGCCAGTTACCGCGGCCTGGCGAAAGTTGTGCCGGGTGCCCATCACTGCAAATCGAATGTTGTCTGCGATGCGCTGATCCTCGACAGCAACAGCCGTAGCGACACGTACCCCTATATTGAAATCGACGAAGACGACGTGACAATCGAGCACGAAGCCAGCGTTTCGAAGATCGGCGAAGAACAACTGTTCTACCTGATGAGCCGTGGGCTGAGCGAGGCCGAAGCGTCAGCCATGATTGTGACCGGCTTTATCGAACCGCTCGTCAAGGAACTGCCCATGGAGTATGCCGTCGAAATGAACCGCCTGATCGAACTGCAAATGGAAGGTTCTGTGGGCTGACATTGGGCGCGGAGGGCAATTGCCAGCCGCGCTAGCGCCGGCGGGTCTTACGTAGCCCCACGCCCAAACCGTTGAAAATCGAACATTGATTGCCTTGAGTTCATGACCACGACCATTTCGCCGCCGACTGCATTATCGTCGGTACCCGCAGGGTTTGATACCGCTGCTTTTGAAGCGTTTCTGGCAACGCGCAATGAACCCGGCTGGGTGAGCGATCGTCGTCGGGCCGCATTTGCCGTATACCAGGCCAAGCTTGGCGCGCCGTTAAACCCCGAGGAATGGAAGCGTGTCGATCTTCGTGCGTTTACGCCGGGTCAATTTCAGCTTGGGGCTGGCGGAGCGTCGCCGGCCCAGTTCTCAACGTTGCTCGAAGATCGTACGGTCTTTGCAGGTCAGGCATTTCACGTCGACGGCGCCGGGGTCTTCGATCGGCTCGACGAACGTCTGGCGCGCCAGGGCGTGTTGTTTGGCAACCTGGCCGACCTGGTGCGCGAGCATCGGGAGGTGCTCGAGCCACACCTGATGACGCGCGGGGTGCGGCCTGAAACCGACCGTTTTACAGCTTGGCATGCTGCGTTCTGGACCGGCGGCGCCGTTTTGTACGTTCCGAAGAACGTGGTGGTTAACGAACCGCTTCACAGTCTGATCGGATTGTCGGCGGCGGGCGCGGCCGATTTCAGCCACACGCTGGTCATACTCGAGGAGGGGGCTTCAGCCACGTTGCTTGAAGAAACCGCGTCGGCTTCGCCCATGGCGCCCGGGCTGCACATCGGCGGAGTCGAGCTCCTGGTAGGCCGTGGTGCAAACCTGCGTTATGTGCAGCTTCAGAACTGGAATTCGCAGGTTTGGCATATTGCACATCAGGCGGCCCTCGTGGCAGCCGACGCCTCGTTGCAATGGACCGTAGCGGGCATCGGTGCGAAACTGGCCCATCTGCACCAGGAAGTGGCGCTCGAAGGTCGCGGTGCACAAGCCCAGGTGAACGGCGTTACATTCGCCACCGGGCGGCAACTGCTGTCATACTACACGCAGCAAACACACAAGGCTGAAAACACCTGCAGCGACTTATTGTACAAAGACGTGCTCCGCGACCATGCCCGCGTTGTGTGGCGCGGCATGATTCGGGTCGACAAGGCGGCACAAAAGACCGACGGCTATCAGCGAAACGATAGCCTGCTGCTTAGCCCAGACTGCCGGGCCGATGCGATTCCCGGTTTGGAAATCGAGGCCGACGATGTGCGGTGCACGCACGGCGCTACAGCGGGCCGCGTTGACGCCGACCAGATTTTTTACTGCATGTGCCGGGGCTTGTCGCGGTACGAAGCGATGCACATGATCGTCGAGGGCTTTTTTCACGGCGTTTACGACCGCATCTCGGTTGAGGCGGTGCGTGAAACGTTGAGTCAGGCCGTGCAGCGAAAACTGGGCATCGGCCTGTAGCCACATCCCGTTGCAGGTTCTGGGCAGCCAGCCCGAACTCTGACAGCGCGCAACGTCACTGCGTGCGAAGGTGCAGCGTCTGCCCGGCGATTCGTGTGCCGAAGAATTCCTGAAAGCGAGAGCGCGGCATGTCTGATTTTGTCAAAGTTGCCGATATCGAAGAGATTCCCCCGTTTGGACGAAAGTCGCTGGTATTTGAAGGGCGAGCCGTGCTGGTCTTTCGCATTGACGACGACTATTACGCCGTCGAAGATGTGTGCACTCACGACGGCGAACCGTTGACCGATGGGGCACTCCAAGGCACGTTGCTCGAATGCCCCCGGCATGGAGGCCGGTTCGACGTTCGCACGGGGCGTGCCGTGCGGATGCCGGCGATTTCACCGGTCAGAGTTTACGAAGTATGCGTCGCTGGGAATGACGTGCTGATGCGCGATCCGGCATGAATTTCGGCGAGAAATGGAGTATGCTTGTGAGCGGCGACGTCCCACATGAAAAATCGCCACTATGCCGCCAGCCGCGCCCCGTCGATGTTCGGGCTTGAGCAGTGCCGTTGGCGAGCGAGCGGGTGTGTTTCCTATTTTCAGGGGGTTGCCCGGCCCCGCGCCGGAGGATGCATTATGGCCGATGAAGTTGCAATGCTCGATGCCCTGAGGCAGGTCGTCGACCCCGAACTGATGGTGAACATCGTCGACCTGGGGCTGGTGTATTCGGTCCAGCAGGAAGAGAACCACGTTGTCGTCGAAATGACCCTCACGAGCCCGGCCTGCCCGGCCGGGCCGCAAATTGTGCAGCAGGCGAAATTGGCACTCGAACGGCTCGAGGGGGTCGGCGAAGCGAAGATCAAATTGGTCATGACTCCCCCCTGGACTCCCGACCGCATGACTGATGAGGCTCGCGACCACTTGGGGATTTTCTAGCCCGCCGGCTTGGCGGCGCGCGCTCGTGGGCGAATTATTTCGTCGAATGACCGCGACACAATCAGGTGAACATCAGGGACGCAACCGAATTGTGTACCGCACGTCCCGGCGAACGCGGAGTTGTCCATGGACTATTCGACGGACGCCCTCTTCGAGTTGGCTCGCCTGTACGGCGTGCAAACGGCGTACATTGACTCGCAAGGAATCGAACGGATCGCCTCGCACGATAGCCTGCTGAGCATCCTGCAGGTTCGCGGTGCACCGATTTCCTCCGCCGGCAGTGCGCCTGAGGCTGCGCGGCACCGTCGGCAGGAGATCTGGCAACGCCTGCTCGACCCGATCAGCGTCGCCTGGAGCGGCTCACCGGCCCGGGTCAAGGTGCGACTTCCTCGGGCGTGCGGCGGAGAATTACGCTGCATGCTGCATCTCGAATCGGGCGACGATCGCGAGTGGACGGAGCGCTTGAACGACCTGACGGCGCTCGAATCGTCCACCGTCGAGGGGGTCGAATACGTCGCGTATCAGCTCATCGTCTCACCAGACCTGCCGTGGGGGTACCACCGCCTCAAAATCGAAACGGTTCAGATCTCGCAACCGGCGCGAGCTGAGTGCACGATCATTTCGGCACCGGTTCAAT
>JAJXXL010000417.1 GCA_021781115.1 Planctomycetota bacterium | reverse complement strand
AAGAAACCGTTAAATTATGAGGAGATTCAACCCTGATGGGTTGAAATCAGGGGAGGTGCCGAGTTGTGGGCTGCGCGCCGTGGCGAAGGTCGCCCGTGGTGATTCGCGCGGCTGATTGAAGCGACTCGTTTCCGATGTTTATCCCAAACAGCCAAAGGAAGTTTCATGAATTTCGTGTCTCGGTGGAATTGCAAAATCGTGCTGTCGGCGCTGGTGCTGGCCGCCGCAGGATGTGGCGGGGGCAGTGCCATCAAGCGCCCGCCAACGGTTGCCGCAACCGGCGAGGTCACCTACAAGGGAACACCTGTTCCTGAAGCGACGGTGGCGCTCGTGCCCGCCATGCCGTCGAATGACCCCAAACTTCAAGCGTTTCCGATCGTGGCACAAACCGATGCTCAGGGTAAATTCACATTGAAGACGGTGTTTTCGGCGAGTGACACCGTGGCCGGAGCCTTGCCGGGCGAGTACAAGGTGCTCGTCAGCAAGGCCACGTCGTCGGCGCCGGCGTCGCATGACCCGAACGTCGATCCTGCCAAGGCTGCAGCGCAACCCGCAGCGCCCCCGCCGGCGCTACCCGCGAAATACTCTGACCCGGCCCAAACCACCCTGACGGCGACGGTCAAGACTTCTGGACCGAACGAGTTCAAGCTGGCTCTCGAAGATTGAACGCGTGTTACCGACCCTGTTCGAGAAAGTGAGTTGGCGATGCAGCGATCGACGCCCCACTTGGCGTGGCTTGTGCTGGCAGCCTTCGCAGGTTGCGGCGGAAGCGGCGCTCAACCCGAAGCGCCGGTTCCCGTGGCGGCAGGTGCCGATGGTGGCACCGCCATTTCGCGCGAGGCCGCGCCGTCGGTGGGCAACGTTGCGACCGGCGATGCCGTGGCGTCGGCTGGAGTTGATCCGGTCGAGTTGAAACTCGAACTGGCGAGTTTCATGGCCCCGGGCTCGTGGAAGCGGGTTGACCCGCCCACTTCACGCATTGTCGACGCAGAATACACGATCCCTCGCGCTGCGGGAGACGACTTCGACGGGCGGCTGACCGTCATGGCGGCCGGCGGCGGCAGCGAGGCCAACATTGAGCGCTGGACCAGCGAGTTCATGCAACCTGCCGGCAATTCGCCGAAAATTGAGCCGCTGAACATCGACGGCGTGCAGGCGTCATGGGTCGATATCGAGGGTGACTGGAAAGGCTCGTCGTTTGCGCCGCTGCCCCAGCCGCGTCCCAATCAGCGATTGCTGGCGGTAATCATTCCTCTCACTTCACGGCATGACCTGTACGTCAAATTGATCGGGCCCCGGCAAACACTTGCCGACCGGGCTGACGAATTTCGAGAATTTGCCAAATCCGCCCGGCGGAAACTTCCGCCGGGTGCGGCCGACGATGCAAAATGAAATCGGGCCGCGGTCTAACTCGACGCGAAAACCGGCCTTCGCACCACCAGGCCTGGGTCACGCATCGTGGGTTTCGGAATCTGTCCCGGCGGCTTCACGGGGGCTGCTGCGGTTTTGAATGCCACGGGCCGCGAGCAGAGCCAGGGCGGGTACAAGGGGCGCGCGCATACGCATGTCGGCCCAGTAGACCGTGTGCACCAGAGTGAACCCCACGATCAGGCACAGCGCGGGCTGCCATCGCCGACATTCGCGGGCGGGCATGCGCAGCAGCCCCGACAGCATTCCCGCGAAGACTGCCATATAAAAACCTCCGATTGCCCAGCGGGCGACAGTTGGCACCGAACCTGCCAGCGGCGCCAGGTTCCACAGGCGGCCCAGCAGCGTCAGGCTGGAGCGGATCGCGTGGGCCGGGTTGCTTCGAATCGTGCGCCACGCACGGCAGTACATCCAGCGATCGCGGGCCAGTTCGTCGTGCGGGGCGACGCGGTCGCGCGCCAACTCGACTTCGAGCGAAGTTTGCCATTGTACCAGGCTGTCGCGGCCCCACACGGCTCCCCAGGGCCTGTCGACCACTTCGGCGTAGTATACCGGGTTGTGCCCCAGCAGCAGCGTATAACCGCCGTGGGTTGTCGTGGCAATCGGCGCGCCGAGCACCACGGCGTTGCGAACGACCCACGGCCCAAGTGTCAGCCCGGCGCCCAACACGAAGGCGAAACACGACCGCCTGGACGAACCAGGCAGCATTTGTAACGCGCCCGACCAGCCTAGCCGGCGTGCAAGCCAGGCCATGCCGGTGCTGGAAACGGTCAGCGCGCCAACTGCGACATACGTCGGACGACACAGACAGCACACACCGAGTACGACACCGATCGCCAGTGGACGACGGAAATTCGCCGCCCGGTCATCGCCGGCCGCCAGGTACAACCACCCCGCTGACAAGCAAGCCGCCAAAGTTTCGGTCATGATGAGCGACGTATTGTGCAGCAGCAGCGGGTCGATCGCGACAAGCAGGGCGGCGAGCCCGGCGCCGCGGTGCAGGCCCAATCGCCGACCCGCCGCGTAGGTCAGCAGCACGGTCGGTGCGCCAATCAGCATTTGGACGAGGCCCGCAGAAAACGAGCTTCCACCCAAGGCAAACACTGACGCCAGCAGCAAGGGGTACAGCGGCGGCCGAAACGCGGTGGGGAGGTTGTCGCCGGGGCCGGCGTAACCGCGGCCGGCGATGAGGTTCAGGGCAATCCCGCGATATTGATCGACATCGTCATCGAGCATTGATGCCGTGCGCCACAGCACCGCGCCGCGAAGCACGAGCGCCAGGAGCACGATGCCGGCGAGTTTCGAGTGTGCAAACCTGATCATGGCCGTTCGCCCGGGGCAACCGCCGCGCGCCTGCCGAATGCGTTTTGCCTTGTCGCCACCCGGCGCGGCGGCGAATCGGCGGGCCACTATTCCAGGCCGGGGTGAGCGTGATCGTCAAGCAGGCTGGCGGCGAGTTTTCCTGCTGAAACGGGCAGGACGTCATACGCCGCCAAACGTTTGGCGGCGCGGCGGCCAGTGCGACGGCGCGTAGAGCGTGGCGGCTTCTGCACGAGAAAACGCTGGAATTGCCAGGTTTCAGGGGCATAAGGTTCTGAATCGACGATGGCTGCATCGCCGTCATGACCGGGCGACCAGTCGAGCGGGGTCGAGACCACGCGCCCGAGGTAGGGCAGGGCGACGTCCATGATTTCGCGGTGCGGCAACTGGTCGGGCAAACGCACCCCCTCGTGCGGGTGGCGAATCATCCAGATGACGGCTGACATGACCGCGGCGGCCACCTGCAGCGTGGTGGCGTTCTGACCAGGAACGAGCCGCCGGGCCTCGTCGATGCCAAGCACGCTGCCAGTCCACCACGATTTGTAATCGTGCCCCATCAGGAGGCACCCCAGTTCGTCGGAGCCTGCGGCGATTTCGTTGCTCATCACGCGCCAGGCGGGCTGAAACTCGTAATTGCGAGCCCTCAAATCTTCGAGCGAAATTCGCGCCGCTTCGCAGGGGAAGTAAGCATAGTGCACAGTGGGTCGGTATACCGCCTGGCCGTTTTCAACCACCGTCAGGGCCTCGGAAATACTGAATGATTCGCCGTGCCGAATAACCATGCCTATGATTTCGCCGCTTGGCACGCGCGAACGCACATAGGTTTGCATGCCGCACCGGGCAAGGCAAATCTGGTTTTGCGGCCCGGCGGCGTGGCGACTGGCATCGGCGGGGAGTTCGCGTTCATGAGTGCCCCAGCCCATTTCCGCCGGGGCGATCGCCTCTTCAAAGAACCCCTCGGGGCTCCAGGTGTTGACGAACTCATCGGGTGGCACCGGCCGCGGTGTGCTTTGCGTATCGCACTCGCTGATGTGAATAACCTTCAGGCCGACGAGTTGCGCCAGGCGGTTAAACGCCTCCTGCGCCATCGCGGCGGCAATGGGCGCGGCCCGCCTGTCGCCGGGGCGGTCGGCAATCAGCCGACGCCCCAGATCGAGCAGGCCCATTTTCGTGAAATGCGAAACCAGCCCGGGGTTGGCGCCGTGTTCGAGAATCGCGGTGGCCCCGCGCGGGTTGGCCCACGACTCGATCAGCCGGCGGATCGCCATGTGCCGCACGTACAGCGTGCGTTCGGTGGGCGGTTTCCGATCGGCGTCGGAATACGGATCCCACAGCTCAACCGACGTATTGACGTATCGCACGTCGCGGGCGTGGCACCATTCGAGCAGGTCGACACAGTCGATGTTCCAAGCCAAGTCGACGATCATGTCGCCGGGGCCGACAAACCGGGCCAACTGCTCGCCGTAACGATCGGGCACGATCTGCTCACGGACAAACTGCACGCCCTGATCGAGCGCGTCGCCGAGGGCGTCGCGGCAATCGAGCATGTCCATGATCGTGATCCGCGCGGACGGCATGTCGAGGTGCTTGAGAAGCAACGGGACGGTGCACCGCGCGACACCCCCGCACCCCAGCACCAGAATTCGCCCCTCGAAGGGAACTTGCCGCATTGCACACCTCCCGCCCGATTCAGACGCGGTCAACCGCGCACAACGTTGTTTTCACGCACTGGCGCTCCGCACAACCACGATTTGCGGCCAAGTTCGGCCATCAGGGGCACAACGCGCGTTGTGCCGCAGCAGCTTGCAGTTTTACCAGACAATTCGCCCGCCCGACAACCCACCCCGCCCGGCTGCGCCGCGGCGGCTTGCGGTGAACCGTCCTGGCGTCGTTTCCACCCGCCGGTTTCGCTGACCGCGCCAAGCGGCCCCCAGTGGCGTTTTACCGTGTGGCGCTTTCCAGTGTGGCATCCTGCAAAACCCCGTTCGGGGTCATTCAATGCCAATCACCCGGGCCAGGTCCAACCCGTTGAAGTTCGACGCGCTGGCCGATGTGTATGCACCCATCGTCGGCGCCAGCAACAGTTCCTCGAGCGCCAGGTCGGGCAACAATTGATCGCGGCACACGACATCGCTCGAATCGCACGTCGGCCCGGCGACCACGCATTCAGTCAGTGGGCGTTCTTCGGCGCCGCGTGCCAGAAGCGGGAATTCGGTGTGGTCGAACACCTGGCCTGAAAACGAACCGTACAGGCCATCATCGATGATGTACCACGGCAAACCGTTGCGAACCGATTTACCAATCACTTTAGTGATCAACGTGGCCGCATCAGCGCACATGCCGCGCCCCGGCTCGGCGATGATTCGCAGGTTCAAATCGCCAAAGCTTGCATCAAGCGCCCGCCACAAGGATTGGCAATAGGCGTCGAGTGTGAGCACGGAATCGCGATAGGGCGCGGGCAATCCACCGCCGATGTCAATGACTTCGAGGTCAATGCCCACGCTGGCCGCGTCGTTGAAGATCCGCCGGACCTGGGCCAGGGCGCGGTGGAAGTCTTCAGGCGCCCGGCATTGTGACCCCACGTGAAACGACATGCCGCGAACATTCAGGCCGGCGGCACGAGCCTCGAGCAGCAGTGGCACCGCATCGGCTTCGCTGGCGCCGAACTTCGCCGACAGGTTGATAACGCTCGACGACGACGATACTGCCAGCCGCAACAGCAGGTTGACGTCGGGCGTGTACCGCACCAGTTTGGCAATTTCGTTGGAATTGTCGAACGTGAACCAGCGCAGGCCTTCGGCGTAGCATTGCGTGAGGTTCGACACGGTTTTGCAGGGGTGCGTATGAATCATCGCCTCGGGGCTGAACCCCGCCCGCAACGCCGCCGTCATTTCGCCATGCGAACAGACATCGACCGAGCAGCCCGATTCGCACAGCGTGCGCAGGATGGGGTCGGCGGGGTTGGCTTTGGGGGCATAGAAGAATTCAACACCCGGCAGAGCCGCCCGCATCGCGTGAAAGTTGCGCAATACGGCCGACCGCGAGATGACCAGCAGGGGGGTGCCATACCGCTCGGCTAAAGCTTCGGCCTGATCGAAGGTAATTACAGGTTCGGCCGAGCGGTAAACGGATGAGAGGTCGTTGTCCGTCGAACTGCTTTCGAGAACACTGGCCATAGGGATGATTCTCCCGGCAAAAGGGGCTGAACGGCAGCGGGTGGTGAAAAACCGCGCGAAACCAACGCTGGAAAATCTGCGTCAGAAACGCCGATTTCGCGGCAACACGAAACTCGCACGCTAGCATCAAATGGGAAACAGGCGAAACCGATCGCACGCCAAGACCAGCCGGAACAGAAACCTGCCGGCTCAGGAGCCGGGTATCAGGGCGCAGGAACAGCCCCACCCGTACGCACTAGGCGGTCGAAACGCAGGAGCGCCACAGCCAGCCCGGCCCAACGTCGCCCAGCCGGCCACGAATCAGCCGGCCACGAATCAGCCAGCCACGTTCGTGGTCCGCTTGCAAGCCGAGAATTGCCGCATGGCCGATCACCCCGAAGCGGGGTTGCCCGCCGGCCACAACACATTGATTTTTCAAGGCGAATCGAAAGCAACCCGGCGTGTGATGACGCGCCGCAGCAATCGCCCAGACACTGCCCCGCTCCTACCAAATCATGGAACCAGTGCGCAGAACACCAAGAGCCCGCATGGGCGAGCAGGAATTCAACGCGACGGCGAAGCCGCCCCCAACGGGCAACCGCCCTGAACTGGTTCATCGCCCCATTCTTCTGCAGAGTCGAACGCCCACATTCGCCGCTGGCAGCCAGATTTTGCTGCCGCAAATCCGGCGCAC
>JAJXXL010000004.1 GCA_021781115.1 Planctomycetota bacterium | reverse complement strand
GGCCCGACGAAATGTTATCGCTGACAAACCGCACCGCACCGTCGCCCATGAGAAATTGCAAGCCGCCGGCATGCAGGCTGCTGAACGCCGTGTAGGGTTGCACGGTGTTAATCGTGCCGAGCGTGGGCGGTGTGGGCGTCTTGAAATTCGGCGGGTCGTTCTGATCGCACAGCCCGAGTGTGGTCGCAAAGCCCTGCCATTCAATGTACGGCCCTTCGTCGTCATTCGCGCCGCACCAGATTGTATCGCCGCCGGTATACAAACCCGCGGTCTGTCCCGGCGAGCGGCGTTCACCGACAAGAAATGTATTGCTCAGCCCGTCGGTAAAGTCGCGAAACCGGATACTGCTGCTTTCGCCAAACGCACCATTGCCCACCAGCAGACCACTCGACGGATCGTATGTCGAGCCTACCACCGCGGCATAGTTTGCGCGGCCAAACTGATTCGTATTATCGCGACGGCTGCCGTTCAACCCGCCCGGCGGAACGTTGACGAGGTCGGCGCCCACATCCGAAGGACAGCGGAAAATCGGCAACACGGATTGCAGCAGCAGATTGGGGGGGGTGAACGAGGTCATCGCCGCGTTGAAGCCCGACGCCGGCAAGCCGGTGTATGAGCTCTTTCCGTTTGGAAAACTCGACAGTGAGTTGTACAGCGGTGCCTGATCGAGGTAAGGCAGAATCATCGTACCCCAACCCCAAAGCGACCCCTTGTCGGTACCGGGCGCCCCCATGACACCGGGCGGCAGGATGTTCAAGGTATCATGGTAGTTGTGCAGCGCCAGTCCCAGTTGTTTGAGGTTGTTTTTGCACTGCGAGCGCCGCGCCGCTTCGCGGGCCTGCTGCACTGCCGGCAGCAGCAGCGCCACGAGGACGGCAATTATGGCAATGACCACGAGCAACTCGATGAGCGTAAACGCACGGCAGCCCGCGCGCGGCGACGTCGGCCGACCTGTGCGGCCGATAGGCGCACACGCGTGCTTCCTGCGTGTTGCGCGGCTGCGAGTCGCTGTCAGTGGCATCGAATCTGCTCCGTGGCGAACGCCGGTTCATGCAAACGACAGAATTCTGATCGAAGGCCGCAAATGACTTTACCACACGAAAATCGTCGCGTAAATGCGCAATTTTCGCGCTCTCGTCGCCACCGGCAAACGGTGCTCGATCGTCTGTGTGGAAAAATCACGCTTGCAACCGGCAGATTTTGTTGCCGGGCAGCCGGCAAACCATGCGCTTCATTTCGAGCACGGTCAGCGTGGCCAGCACGCGCGAAGTTTCAAGATTGGCGGTTCGCAAGACTTCATCGACGGCGATAGGATCGTTTGGAATCAGATTGAGGATCAGCCGCTCCTGCGGGTCGAGCGTCAGTTCACGCGGCGAATGCACCACACCGGTTTCGCCTGATTTGACGGGGCCGATCAGCGGGCCCAAGCCCTCGAGTACATCGTCGGCATTGCGAACCAGCGTGGCCCCATCGCGCAGCACGTCGTGGCAGCCTTCGCTCGACAGACTGTCGACCCGGCCGGGCACGGCAAACACTTCGCGACCTTGTTCGAGGGCGTGCCGCACGGTGTGCAGCGCGCCGCTTTTTCGCGAAGCTTCTATGACCAATACCGCCAGGGAAATGCCGCTGATGATTCGATTGCGCTGGGGAAACAGACCGGGCACGGGGGCCTGATCCAGTGCCGACTCGCTGATCAGGCTGCCATGCGCCCGCACCTCGGCGGCCAGGCCGGCATGTTCGGGGGGGTAAATATTCGCCAGACCGGTCCCCAGAACGGCCAACGTGCGGCCTCCGGCCGCCAGCGCCCCGCGGTGGGCCGCAGCGTCGATGCCGCGGGCCAACCCGCTGACAATCGTCAGCCCCGCGCGGGCCAGGCTGCCCGCGAGCCGTTCGGCCTGCTGCCGGCCGTACAATGTGCAATGCCGCGAACCGACGATGGCAATTGCCAGCTCGTCACGTGGTGCCAGCCCGCCCTGAACATACAAAACGCCGGGCGGGTCGTGAATTTCGGCCAAAGGCCGCGGGTACATACTGCTCCCGCGGGCGATGAGGTCGATATTAAGATCGCGGCATCGCGCCCATTCGCGTTCGGCCGCGTCATCGCACCGGGCGGCGACAATTGCCGCAGAGAGTTTGGGACCAACCCCTTCGACCTGTTGCAATTCTCGAATTGACGCCGACCACACGGCCTGCGGCGAACCGAATTGCTTGAATAGCGCCTGTTGCGTGCGGGGGCCGATGCCCGAAATAAGGTTCAGCCGCAAAGCGGCGAGCAATTCGGGTTCAGATGGCAACTCGCCAAACAGATTCAAGAGTTCGCTCGTCTTGCTAAGGTCGAATGGCCGCACTCCACGCCGCGATCTGCGATTTGAGCCAGTATCACACGGCTGCGGCGGCGGCGTCAACCAGATGGCGTCGGGCAAAGCCGTTTTTGAGTCGGCGATCGTCGTCAAGGGGGCGACAACCGGTATAATGGCCGAACAGGTGGCGATTTGCCGCCGTCATCCCCCCGCGCTGGCCGGGTGCCGAATTGCTGTGGAGGTCATCGACTATTGTCATGATCGACGTTTCTGAACTGTCGAAAATTTTTCCGCTGGCTCGGGGGCGCGAACTGACGGCCGTCGACCGCGTGTCGTTTTGCGTCAAGGCTGGCGAGGTCTACGGATTACTCGGCCCAAACGGCGCGGGCAAGACCACCACTTTGCGGATCCTGCTGGGGCTGATGCGTCCGACGCACGGGCAGGCAATCGTGGGTGGGTTTCCGTCGAGCGAATTCCCTGATGAAGTCAAGCGCCGCGTTGGGCTGGTGGCTGCGAATTCGGGGCTGTACCCATTTTTGTCGCCCCGCGAGATGCTGCTGTTCTTTGCCGATCTCTATGGCATGGGGGCTGCTGCCGCCCACGCGGCCCTCGATCGCCTGAGCACGCTCTTCGGCCTGACCGAATTTCTCGATCGCCCGTGCGGCGGCTTGAGCACCGGGCAACGGCAGCGGGTAAATCTGGCCCGTGCGCTGATTCATGACCCCCCGGTGATGCTGCTCGACGAACCGACGCTGGGGCTCGACGTCTGGGGCAGCCGCATCATTTCCGAATTTATTGCCCACGTCCGCCAGCAGGGCAAAGCGGTCATTGTGTGCACGCACCACCTCGATGAAGCCGAGCGGCTGTGCACGCGGTTCGGCCTGATGCACATCGGCCGGATTATCAGCGAGGGCACGCTTGACGAGCTGCGCCAAGAGTCGGGCTGCCGGTCGCTGGTAGAAATGTTTCTCAAAATTGCCCAGCGCCGCGAGGCAGGAGCTGCGCCGTGACGCGTGCGGCTTTCGCCGGTGCGTGCGTGCCGCGCCTCGCCTGCCCAAATGACTGATCATTCCACCGACCCACGGGGTGCATTTCGTGCAAATCTGCGGCGATTCGTGGCAGCGCATGTGGCGGCTGACGCGCAAAGAGCTGCGCGGAATTCTGCGCGACAGGCGCACGATCGTCACGCTCGTACTGATGCCGCTGCTGCTCTACCCGTTGCTCAGCATCGGGTTCCAGCAATTCTTTTTGTCGAAGCTGGGGACGGCCCGACAACCCGCGTACCGCATGGGGTTTCATGACCTGCGTGACGGCGAATTCCTGTCGTCGTACCTGGCGCGCGGGGGGTTGAATCTGAAAATGAAGGACGACCGGCCCGTCGGCTTCATGCCGGCCGAGGCCAACGAAAACCCGCTGTTCACGGCGTTTCTCACGCCCCAGCTTGAGGCCGCCGTTCGTGAAGGCGATGTGGACATCGCGGTCCGCGTCCTGAATTTTCCAGCCAATCTGAACGCTGGCCACAACCTGGCCGTCGATTGCGAAATCGTGTTTGATGAGGATTCGATTTCCTCGCGGGCCGCGGCCGCGCAACTCGAAGACTATTTCACGGCGGCTAACGAGCGGTTTCTTGAAACGCGCCTGGAGGCAATGGGCAGTTCGCAACGGGCCCGCGCCGTGCATGCCGTTCGTAAGGGGGTGTCGAGCGCCACAACTTCTGGCGATGCCGCCGGGGGCGTGGTCTCGATCGCCGCGGTCATTCCCTTCATCCTGATCCTGATGACCATCACCGGCGCAGTCTACCCTGCAATTGACCTGACGGCCGGCGAGCGCGAGCGCGGCACGCTGGAAATCCTCGTGGCGGCGCCGTTCCCGCGCGTCGGCCTGCTGTTTGCCAAATACGTGGCGGTGCTCGCTGTCGCGTTGCTCACAGCGACAGCCAACCTGCTGACGATGTGGCTCACGCTGCACGCCAGCGGGGTCGGCCGGCTGCTGTTCGGGGCCGACGGGCTGTCAGCGGGAGTGGCTTCAGCCGTGTTTTGCCTGCTGGTGTTGTTTGCCGCTTTTTTTTCGGCCGTGCTGCTGGTGCTGACCAGTTTCGCCCGCAGCTTTCGCGAAGCACAGGCGTATCTGATTCCCCTGATGCTCGTGTCACTGGGCCCGGGAATGCTCAGCCTGACGCCTGGCCTCGAACTGAAGGGGTTGTTGCTGGTGACGCCGCTGGCCAACATTACGCTGCTGGGCCGCGACCTGTTGCAACTCAAGGCCACCGGTGCCGCCGTGGCCGTGATTGTTGTTTCGAACATGCTGTATGCGCTGGCGGCAATTGCCGTCGCTGCCCGCCTGTTCGGCAGTGAGTCGGTCTTGTACGGCAACGAATATGGCTGGTCGGGCCTGTTCGACCGCCCCACGCGCACCCGGCAGGCGCCAACCATGACGAACGCCCTGTTCAGCCTGGCGTTTGTCTTTTCGGCGTATTTCCTGGTCAACAGTGAACTGGCCCAATGGGGAGGGGCGTCGATCGCGATGCGGCTGGGCCTGGCCGCCGCGGCTTCGGTTGTCGTGTTCGGCGGCTTGCCCGCCCTGGCGGGGCGGCTCGGCGGGGTGCCGCTACGGTGCGCCTTTTCGCTGCGACACGCGGGCCTGCGGGCGTATGCCGGGGCTGTTCTGCTGGGGGTTTCACTCTGGCCGTTTGCCCACGAAATCGTCGTGCTCGAACGGCAGGCCGGCCTGGTGACGTTTGACGCCACCTTCCTCGAACGGGCGATGAAAATCATCGCTGAGCTGCAATCAGCGCCGCTGTGGGTCTTGCTGGTCGGGCTGGCCGCGGCGCCGGCAATTTGCGAAGAATGGTTCTTTCGCGGGTACCTGTTCGGGGCGCTCGAAGCGGGGGCCAATCGCCGCACCGCGATTGTCGGTTCGGCAATCGTGTTCGGGCTGTTTCATTTCATTGTCACCGATGGGCTGGCCTTTGAACGGCTGATTCCGAGTACGCTGCTGGGCCTGGCCCTGGGGTGGGTTCGCGGGCAAACGGCCAGCATTCTGCCCGGCGTCGTGCTGCATGGCTGCCATAACGGCCTGCTGCTGACGGCGGCACATTACCAGGTGCAATTGGCCGCGCACGGCATGGGCATCGATGAAGGCGAACATCTGGCGGCGAACTGGCTGGCGGCCGCCGCGCTCGCCGCCGTCGTCGGGGTGCTGCTTGTCCGCTGGTCAGCCACCAACCTGGAACACACCGACAACCCACGGGAAGTGCTATAGATACCGCTTGGGAATTTCAGCGCCCGCAACGTAAGACAGGTGCCGGATTTTGCACATCTGGTACACGTGGATCCGAAAATCGGGGCACGTGCTCACCAGGCAATAGGCGTCGGTGGGGGTGAAACCGAAATCGGCGACAAGCCAGTCGATCAGGTTGATCGTGGCGGTTTCGACGGCGACTTCCAGCGGCCGTGAGGCGAAAACCGATACGATTGACTCCGGCTTTTCAATGCGCATCCAGGGTATGCGCTTCGCCTTGACCACCTCCAGCCGCAATCGCACGACCGCCTTAGTTTCGGCAGCCGTGCCGGTGAATTCGGTGTCGCCCTGGCTGGCGTGCACGTCGCCCAGGTAAAACAGGCCGCCCGTGTGAAACACGGGTAACAGCACGCGATTGCCGGCGGTCACGTCGCGAATATCGAGGTTGCCGCCCCACTCGCCCTGCCCGTCGAGGCTGGTGGCGGTTTCGCGGTCGGGCGCAACGCCCAACGTGCCCACGAACGGGGTAATGGGCCACGAAATGCGATCGCTGAAATGCAGCGTACCGTCGCGCGTGGTCCCGCCCGGGCCAGGGGTGTGCCGGAAAATTTTTGTGGTGTATTCGCCTGAAAGTTCGGGCCAGCGCGTCGATTCGCCCAGCGGCCCGCGGCGCGGGCCTATGGCGATCCACGAGTAATCATCGACGATGATTTCTTCGATCACGACCGCGAGCAGGTCGCCGCGTTCGGCCCCGTCGACCCACACCGGGCCGCCGATGGGGTTGGCCAGCGCGGGCGTGCGGTCAAAACCAGGACGCCGCCCCGGAATCGCCAAGTCGGTTTCCGCCTGAAAATAGCCGGTGCTGGCGTCGAAGGTTTCGATGACGAACGGCTCGCCGCTGTGCACGCGCAATAGCGGCTCATCGCGCCAGTCGAAGGCATACTTGCGGGCGTCGTGACGTGCGATGCGTTGCATGGCAAAACCTCTCTGACAATCGGCTTCCGACGAGCGACTTTCCGCCGCAGTCGAATGATCGAGCGGTGGTCGCCCGTGAAACTG